>NZ_CP029550.1:3492500-3760000 GCF_003173715.1 Methylobacterium durans
GGTCATGGGGCTGAAGAAGATGCGCGGCTCGGACCGCCGGTCACGCGGCTCGCGGTTGAACCTGCTTCTCGATCAACGGAGCGGTAGCATCCCGCGCCATCTCGAGATCATACGTCGCCTGCATGCCCATCCAGAATTCCGGGGACGTGCCGAAATAGCGGGCGAGCCGCAGAGCCGTCTCAGCCGACACCGAACGCCTGCCTCGAATGATCTCGCTGATGCGAGTCTCTGGCACGGCGATAGCTTTGGCCAAAGCATACTGGCTGAGGCCCAGCGGCAGGAGAAAATCCTCTCGCAGTACCTCGCCAGGATGTGTCGGAGCAAAATCTGCCATCACGCCACCTCTCAATGATAATCAACCAGCTCAACATCGAAGGCGTCGCCATCCTGACATCGGAAACACAGCCGCCACTGATCGTTGACGCGCAAGCTGTGTTGACCGGCTCGATCTCCAGACAGGGCCTCGAGGCGATTGCCCGGCGGCGCCCGAAGGTCATCCAAGCTTCGGGCGTTATGAAGCTGCGTCAGCTTGCGGAACGTCACTTTCATGATGTCGTTCGGGACACCTTCGATGAAGCGACGCTTCCAGGCGGAACGGGCCGCAGCGTTCCGGAAGCTCGCGATCATACTTCATACTAACGCGAGACGTTAGCTTCCGCACGGCAGGAGTATCGCTCGATGACAACGAAAAGCATCCCAATCGGAGCAACGGAGCGCGGGTGTGGAGCAAAGGCAGGATGCCGACTTATGGCGGAATATAGGGGCACGGAGCGACGCGCTCTGATCGAACGGCTCCATTCTGCGCCGGGGAGCGTTCAAGAGGCCATTGGGCGAATCGGCCCGCAAGGCTTCTACCAGCAGCTCCAACTCGGCCCGTTGTGCGCCTCCGACAGCATCGCTCCTCCCCGTCAAGGAGAGGCAAGACGCTCACCACATCAGGCGGCCCGAGCGACCACAGGCCGTAGCCGATGCGCAGCGCATCGTTTCCGACAAGAGCCAAATGAGATCCCCGCGCTCGGCCAAAATCTTATAGTAATGATGCCTCGACGTCAGGAGGAGCCCATGGCCTCGGAGAAGAAGCACGGGAACCGCGAAGCTAAGAAGCCGAAGAAGCCGGTGCCGAAGACGATTGCAGCAGCGCCGTCCACGAAGGATGTGGTCAGCGCGGCCGTCAAATCAGCCAACAGGAAGTAGGCTGCGGCGCCTGTCGCCCAAACCGGTCCGGCCAGCGGGAGAGGCCGGGAGCATCGAGCGTGCTCCCGACCGCTGTTTTGGACGACGTTCTCGGCGGGGATCAGCCGAAGCCGATCTTAAGGCATCGTCGGATAGGACCGGACGCGCGTGCGTCCCTCCACGGCCCCGGCAGGCGATAGGCCAGCCCCTGCAGTTGAGCCTGTGGGCCCGCTGCTCTCGGCCACGGTCGGTGCGGTCCAGCCCTCCGAACGCCAGGTCTGCGCCCGCTCATGCACATCGACGGAGCCGTGCTGCTCCAGGATGTCCATCACCGTGATAGCGCGAGCCTCATCGCTCCGGACCGTGACAAGCGTGCCGCCCCGACGCACACCCTCAGAATAGGTGTGAGCGTCCGCCTCATTCACGCCAGCGCCGGTCAGGCCGCCGATGAGACCGCCGGCAGCCGCACCGATGCCTGCTCCGGTGAGAGTGGTCACCAGCCAGCCGGCGGCCACCACAGGTCCGACTCCGGGGATGGCCATGAGGCCGAGCCCGGTCAGCAGGCCCAGGGCACCACCGGCCAGCGTACCGACCGTTGCGCCGGTTCCGGCGCCGGTCTCAGCGCCCTGCTTTGCCTCGCGGTGGTCCCTGTCCCCGCGCCCAATCAGCCCTGAGTGGCGGTCACCCTCGTTATTGGCGACGATGCTGACGTCGGCGTGCGGAATGCCCGCGGCTTCGAGCTTCGCGACAGCGGCGCTCGCATCATCATAATGGTCGAAGAGAGCGGTGATGGTTTGCTGAGCCATGGCGGCCTCCTGAGTGCTTATTCCGGCGGACTGGTCTCGTCACGTTCACCTACTGAGCCGCGACGTTGCCCTTGAAGTCGACGCCGACGTTCACCGACTTGCCGTTGAGCATCGCCGCACCGCGCCAAATGCCCTTGTCGTCCTTCTTGAGGTCCTTGACCTCCTTGTAGCCCGCATCCTCAAGGCGCTTGCGGGTCTGCGCCTCGGTGAAGCTGTTCGAGCCCTCCTCAAGCTTGGCGCTCGACGCTTTGCCCGTGGTGGCCGGGTTGTTGGCGTCCGGTCTGTCGGTGTTCGGGCGCGTGACGGCCTGTTGGCCGCCGGATTTCTCGCTGGTGCCGGCGTCCGGTGCAGGCTTGCCGGTCACGCTGGTCTGCGCGAGAGCTGGAGCGGCACTGAGCAGGGTGAGCATCGCGAGGCCGGTGAATGTCGTGCGCATGGGCGTTCTCCCAGATTAATCGCCATCTCAATCCGGGCACTCGGCAAAGCGTTCCCAATCGGAATGGCGGCTGCAGAGAATTCTTGCCGCATTTGTTCTGTTGCAGGGATAGTATTGCGCTGGCTGAGCAGTAGGTATTAGCTCGAAACTTTTCGAGGTATCTCTGCAAATTCGCCTGCGGCGACTTGGCAGACCGGCGGAAACGAAATTATGCGTGCGGCGCGTCCGAAGGCGTTGCTCGGTGACGCGGGGTGTCATCACCGGCCGTACGGAGGACTTTCAAGCGCGTGAAGCGGACCTCGAAGCCCAGGGCGAGACCCCTCGAAACGCCCTCATCATCAACATTTGGAAGGGCTTAGGTGCTGGTAACAAAGAAGATGCCGCCCCTAAGGTCGCGAGCGAACATCATAATCTCCGAGACGACGAAGCTCCGTTGTGGCGGCATTGACGTGATCCACGAGCGCTCCGGCTATTCATGCTCAGCCGTCGCGTGGTCAGGGGACTTACAGAACTTCCCGACCAGACTCTCGCGCGTCACCCTGCTCGCGGTTGAACCTGCTTCTCGACCAATGGCGCGGCTGTATCTCGCGCTATCTCGAGATGATACGTCGCCTGCATGCCCATCAAGAATTCCGCCGTGGTGCCAAAGTACCGGGCGAGAGACACCTTCCAGCTCGCGGCCGGAGGAAGCTAGCTGTAGGTGTTGCTGCCGGCCTATGCTGGGTGACTGACGTGGCCATGGTCGGCTGAACTCGTAAGAAGATAGGTTGCCATAGGGTCCGGCATATCGCCGCTATGTAGATCGCCTCCGGTGATCGTGCTCTGTTTCTGAAGATGCGCATCGGCTCCGTGAACCGGGTTGGTTTGCTCCTCGACGAGGTGCGAGCTGCCGTCAGCAAGATATGTAGCGAGAAAAGACCCCAAGTTGCCGCTTTGCGTTGAGCCGGGGCTCGCAGCGCCCTTGTCCGCGCTGATCTGCTGTGGCGGAAAGGTAAAAGCGTCAAGATTATCGGCAGATATTTGGTGTAAATTTGAGATCTCAATCGGACCGCTGGATGCGCTACGCTTTGAAGTGCTATCGCCATGTGTGTTTATTGTGACGTGATCCTCGCCTTTGCTGTCGGTAGCTGTTGTGGGCTGAGCATCGACAGCCGCTGGTCCTATCTTATCTTTGAGGATCTCCGGCGCCGCAGTGAGGGTTTCGCCCTGAATTTGCACCCCATTCGAGCTTCCTGTGGTTCCGGTCGTCTCAGTGGCATTGTGGGTCGTGGGCTCAACAACGCGACTTGATGTATTGGCGCTGATCTGTCCTTGAGTGTCGCTTGCTACCGCAGCAGCGTGGGGCTCGCCGCCTGCCGTGCTCGTACCAGCAACGATGCTTGAAGCCACATCCTGAACACTACCTGGCTTATTGCCGTTGTGGCCCTGGTCCGCACCTCCGGAGACGCTTCCGCTCAGACCGGTGCCATTGCCAGGTGTGTCGGCAGCGTGCCCAGGCGCGTTGCCGGAGTTGCCAGGGCCCGCTGAGAGGCCTCCGCTCAGAGTGATGCTGTTGCCGAGTGTGTCGGCAACGTCTCCGGCCACGTTGCCGAGTTTGCCAGCGCTCGCTGAGGCGTCCGCGTTTAGGCTGAGGCCACCGGCTGGTACGTCGGCAGCATGGCCAGGCGCCTCGGCGGAGTTACCGGGGCCAGCTGAGACGCCTCTGCTAAGAGCGATGCTGTCGCCAGGTGCGCCGGCAGCGGTGCTGGGCGCGTTGTCAGAATTGCCAGAGCCGGCTGAGACGCTTCCATTCAGGCTGATGCTGTTCCCGGGCGCGTCAGCAGCGTGGCCGGGCGTATTGCCGGAATTGCCAGGGCTCGCCGAGACGCTTCCGCTCAGGGTGACGCCATCGCCGAGTACGTTGGTGACATGGCCGGGTGCATTGCCAGAGTTGCCAGGACCCGTTGAGACAATTCCGTTCAGGCTGAGGCCGCTGCCAAGTGCGTCAGCAGTGTGGCCGGGTGCATCGCCAGAGTTGCCGGGATCCGGTGAGAGGTTTCCATTCAGGCTGATGCCACTGCCAGGTGTGCCGGCAGCGTGGCCAGGCGCGTTTCCGGAGTTGCCAGGGCTAACTGAGACGCCTCCGTTCAAGCCGATACCGGTGCCAGGTGCGTCGGCAGAGTGTTCGGGCGCGTTTCCGGAGTTGCCGGGGCCGATTGAGACGCCTCCGTTCAGGCCGAGACCACCGGTGAGGCCGTTGCCGTTGCCGGAGGTGTCAGTAGCGTGCTCAGGCGCATTGCCGGAGTTGCCAGGGCTAACTGAGACGCTTCCATTCAGACCGATGCCGTTGCCGGGTGCGTCGGCGGCGTGGCCGGGTGCATTACCAGAGTTGCCAGGACCAGCTGAGTCGCTTCCATTCAGACCGATGCCTGTGCCGGGCGCCTCGCCAGCGCGACCGGGTGCATTATCGGAATTACTAGCGCCCGCTGAGACATTTCCGTTCAGGCTAAGGCCGCTGCCGGGTGTGTCGGCAGCGTGGCCGGGTGCATTGCCAGAGTTGCCAGGACCCGCTGAGACGGTTCCACTCAGGCTGACGCTGCTAGGTACGTCGGCGACACGGCCAGGCGCATTGCCGGAATTGCCGGGGCCAGCCGAGGCGCTTCCGCTCACGCTGGGGCCGTTGCCCGGGGCGTCAGTGGCGTTGCCGGGTGCGTCACCAGAGTTGCCAGGGCTGATTGAGACGCCCCCGTTCAGGCCGAGACCACCGGGGAAGCCACTGCCGTTGCCGGGGGTGTCAGCAGCGTTGCCGGAGTTGCCAGGGCTAACTGAGACGCTTCCATTCAGACCGTTGCCGTTGCCCGGCGCGTCGGCAGCCTGGCCGGGGACGTTACCAGAGTTGCCGGAGCTGATTGAGACGCCTCCGTTCAGGCCGGGGCCACCGGGGAGGCCACTGCCAGTGCCGGGGATGTCCGCGGCGTGGCCGGGCGCATTGCCTGAGTTGCCGGGGCCAGCTGAGACGCCTCCGCTCAGAGCGATTCCATCGCCGGGCGCGTCAGCAGCGTGGCCGGGTGCATTGCCTGAGTTGCCAGGACCCGCTGAGATGCCCCCATTCAGGGTGAGGCCGTTTCCAGGCGCCTCGCCAGCGCGGCCGGGTGCATTGCCGGAATTGCCAGGGCCAATCGAGACGCCTCCATTCAGACCGAGGCTGTTGCCCGGCGCGTCAGTGGCGTTGCCGGGCGCATTGCCAGAGTTGCCGGGGCCAACGGAGACGCCTCCGTTCAGGCTGGGACCACCGGAGAGGCTGCTACCGTTGCCGGGCACCCCGCCGGCGTGGCCAGGCGCGTTGCCGGAGTTGCCAGGACCCGCTGAGATGTTTCCATCCAGGGCGAGGCCGCTGGGAATTCCACCTCGACCGGTGCCGTTGCCGGGTGCAGTGCTGGAATGACTAGGACCCGCTGAGACGCTTCCATTCAGGCCGTTGCTGGGCGTCTCGGCGGCGTTGCCGGGTGAATCACCGGAATTGCTGCGACCAATGAGCGTGCTGAAGACTATTGTGTTGCCAGTTCCAGAAGTGAATCCGTTTCCAATACTGTTACTGTTGAAGTTAGACAGACTGTGACCGACAGATCCCGACGAGCTGCCAGTCGAAAGCGGTGGGGCGGCAGTGTTGGCTGCGGACGCCGAAGGCGAAGTTTGTGGGGCCACTGGCGCCTCAACTGGAGACGAGCCAAGTTGAAGTCCGGCGGGGGCACTATTCGGCTGGCCCGCTTGCACCGTCCTTCCCGGGGCCACCGGATTAATCGAAGGCGGTGACCCGAGAGCGAGGACGCTCGGAGGTGTTGAAGATCCGGGCGCGAACTGAACCGCGTGATGAGTCGGGCCGCCGGTTGTCTGATCGGGCCCTGGAGTGCTCTGCCTTATTACCGTTTGGTCGGAATCATGTGGCGGATTGAACTGTGGCAGAATGGGAGCGGTGACAGATACGCTCGGCGCCTCATTGAGAACGACGTTTGCGGAATGACCAAGATGAAGAGCAGCGCCGTTCAGGAGGTTTAGTGTTGCTGCGCCTCCACTCTCGGTCCGGACAAGGTCGCCTTTGTAGACGGGATCACCCGCGTGGAGGGTCACTGTGGCGCCGTTTCGCACGGCCGTGACACTACCAGAAGCGGTTTCCACATTGCCGATCGGCTGATTGGCTCCTGGGGGTGAGGTGTGGGCGAGCTGTACCCGCTCGCTTAAGTGGCCAGGCGACAAGGAAACCGCGGCAATTTGCTGCAAGCTGTCCGAGCGCCGCGCGACTGGCCTCTCGGTCGCTTCGTAGCCGTAGGCAGCAAGTTGGTGAATGTGTTTGGGAGAGGTGCTTTCAGTCTCGCTTGCGACGCGGTCCAGGAAATCTGGCTCCGCGCTTCGGGCAGAGGGGCTTCTCGCCGTTTCACGCGGCTCGGCCGGTTCACTGTTGTGCAGGTCCGACATAGGCGTCCCTCGCCGCAATATAACAGGAGGGAAACTGCTGAGGTGCTCTCTGGTTCAGAACTGCAATCGCTGCTGGACTCTGTTCAAACACCCTCATTCCGCGGTGGAAGCCGGCTGTGAGTCGCAACTCGCGACACGGGTCTGCGAGCTAATCGGTTGGCTCTAACGACTTGGTCGCTACCAACGCAGGGCTACGTCGGGCTGCAGGTCGCTTGTGCGCGCCCTGGATACTCTCTCTGTGGGGAGATCTGGCCGGTGATGCAGACCGATGCGACCGCGGCGCGCCGCTGGCTTCCGCTCTGAGCGCCTAACCCTGAACGGCGAACCCGGATGGCTGCATCAGTTGCTAGCTCGTACCCGCACCCCGGCGAATCCGAGCGTGACGCGCGCGCCGGAGTTGTTGCCGACGCTGTAAGAGGTGCCATTCCAGAACACGCCGATCTTACCGGGCGGTGGTTTGTCTGAGGCCACGAAGGTCGAGCCGGCCTGCCCCACAAGGGCGACTTGGCCCCCACCGAGCAGAAACTCCGCCGTCGCCCCGGTGCGATCCTCGCTGAGAAGGATTTTCCCAGACCCTGGCGCGATGGCCAAGGTTGCTCCTTGCGCGATTGGGGTTCCGGCGGTGCTCGCGTCGACACTCCAGCCGCTCGCTGCGTCGTTCGTGGCGTGGAAGGCGGGCGCTTGAGGACTGCCCATCGTGCTCCTGCCGAGCGGCACACCGGTATAGAGCGGGCCGCTCGCATTGGCGCTCGCGTCGTATGAGCCCAAGATCACGCTGCCCCCATGAACTGCGATCCCGTAGCCGCCGCCCTTGCTGGCCTTGTTCCTTGCAAGGAAGGGCGATCCATCGATGACGGCGGAGCCGCCGGCGATGTTGATCCCATTGCCGGAGGTGGTTCGGCCGTTCTCGATGAAGGAGCCGCCTGTGACCTTGGTGTGAGCGAGGCTGACGAGGCCGTCGCCGCCGTTGTTGTAGCTGTGAGCGCCGACAAAGCGGGCCAGCGAGCCCGGAGATTGTGCCCGAATATCGAAGCCCGCGGAACCGTTCGAGGCCGACCAGCAGCCTTCGCAGAACAGGAAGCCCAGGGTGTTAGCATCCGCGAAGACGCCCTTGTTCGAGTTGCTGTCCACCGAGAACTCAGCGCCCAGGTATGTCTCCCGATTGATCGCGCCGCGATCGAGATCGGTCGAGAACCAGACCCCGAAGCTGGCAAGCGAGACCCCACCGGACATGAACTTCACGCCGCCCGTGCCGCCAGTAAGATGCACTCCGAAATGTCCACATTGGACGATCTGGCCACCGCCGTCCCAGGTCATCTCCGAACCGAAGGCGCCCGCGTCCATGCCGCTGAGCTGAAAGCAATCGTTGACCGCGCCTGAGATGTTCGTGCCGTGCAGGCCGACGTTGTCGAAGCCTTGGACGACCAGGCCATTGTAGAGCCGAGGCTTTCCACGATCCGCTGTCAGCTCGGCCTTTGAGCCGACATTGACGGACCAAAGGCCGAGATTGCGCACCCTCTGCGCGTAGATCGCGTGCCCGCCGGTCTTCGTCAGCCCCGCTTGGTCCAGATCGTGAAGTTCCTCAGATTGACGTTCGTCGCGATGCGAGCACCGTCGCCGATGACGAGGCCGTTGCCGGCAGCGCTCGTCAGGAGAAGGCGCGCGCCCGGGGCGCCCTCGATATCGGTCCCATCCGCGGTGACCGTAACGGTGCTGATGCAGAAGCTGCCTCTCGGGATCTCGAGTTTCGCGCCCGCTGCCGCATTGACGGCATTCTGGACCGCCAGGGTGCTGTCCACTTTGCACGACGGGTCCGAGACCGCGCCGTAGTCGAGGATGTTGAGGCGCTGCTGAAGCTTGGCCTCGATAGTGAGCTGTGCGGCCCCACGCCCGGTGTTGCTCCAGGGTGCCAGCCGCCCGAGATTGGCGAGCACCGTTCGGATCTGGGCCGGGATAGCCTCGGCGACAGCGTTGTCATTGATTGATGGGGGCTCGGAGCGCTGGGCCGGGAGAGATTGCGCCAGCAGGGCCGACACCGGGAGCATGATCCCGATCGCTCCCATTGCCCAAAGGACCTTCGCGTTCATGGAGCCTCCTCAAGCGCGTGATGGTGGATCACGCTCAGTGGCCGTGGCGTTGGGGGCCGCATCACCGCGCATCGTGGTGCCTGCGCTAGCTCATGACCCTGCCGAGATTGAGCGGCTCAGGCCCGCATGATAGCCGCAGCCAGCGCTGCAGCCTGTTCACGGTCGCGACAGAGCAACCAAAGGTCATCGTGCCCGGAAAAATCGGCATCGAACATGTCGATGATCTGCGCGGGCGGCGGGCCGAGATCCGGCCAGTGATAGAGGGAATGGCCGACGCCGCCGAGGACCGGCAGGATCGGAGCGAGATCCCAGAGTTTGTGGTTGCTCAGCGTCGCGTCGAGCCGGCCTGTGGCGACCAGTGCCGCATCCGCGATGGCGCCGCTCTCGCTCCAGGGGAAGAAGCCTTGCTGATAGTCCAGCGTGTAGCGCTGTGCAGCCGGAGCGAGCCAGCCGACATGAGACGTCCGCACGGAGGAACGGTTCAGCGGTTGCAGATCGTGGGTTCTCCGGCCACCCAGGGTTGGCGCCCAGTACGTCACTCCGTCGTGGGCTGCCAAGATGAGGCCGCGCTCCTCGTCGGCAGATCGATGCTGGACCGGACCTGCCCGGTCATCGCACCATGCCGGCAAACTCAAGACGCTCGCTTCCGGCCAACCGGAACGACAAGCGGCGATCATCGTGCCCCAGCCAGGAAGACCGCCAGCGTAGGGCTTCGTTCCGTCGATCGGATCCGCGACGAAGGTCCAGCCCGGTCTCGACAGACGTGTTCTCGCCTCCGCCCATCCCAATCGGTCGGCCGTTTCCTCCTCAATCGTGTGCTGCCCGAACCGGTCACGCACCAAGCGGCTGATCTCGAGGTCAGCCTCGGTCAGGGCCTGCCCCAACCCATCACCCTTGTGACCAACCTGGAGCCCAGCTGCGCGCATCGACAAGGCTAGCTGCCCCGCCTCCTCAACAAAGGTCAGCATGCGCAACATGATGTCGTGCACGTCGCGATCAACTAAATCTGACAATCAACCCTCTACTTCCCCATCATCGCTCGGCGTCGAGATCTGCGATGCCAGAGCCCTGGAAATGCCCGCAGACTGCGTGCGGAACGCGACTGCGTTCGCGGTGATCGTTGCGTATCATCGGCGTCCCCGAAATGCCCCCTCTCCGTTTGGGTCGGCCATTGACCATGCTGATCGTAAGATGGGCTGGAAGTTCGATGTGATGGCCACCTCGTGCTTCGTATCCCGGCGTGCCTTGAGTGGAGCATCAGATTCGACAACTTGAGAAAAATTTTGGGATAAGGAAGAATGGCTTACCGTAGCAGGCTATTCTGAAGAAGAGTGTAACGTCGAAATCAAACGGTTGTGCAAATTTCGCGATACGAGACGAGCTAATATTGCTATGATTAAAAATGGCTTGGGAAATCCGAACTCCCCTTGGCATAATAATGGCAGGGATGAGGACCGCTAGCTAAACTGGCGCATCCCCTCAGGGTGGGTCGCAGCATTCAATGCAACTTTCGCGCAGTGAGGTCGAAGTACCGCGGGACGCCTCGGAGGCGACGCAGGCGCTGGTGAAGGCGGTCGCTTCTGGAGCCCTCAGCGGGCGCGGCGGCTTTATCGAGACCAGCGTTTGGCAGAACGAACCCATTTCCTAAAGCCTGGCCGCGCCTCGCTCGTTTCCGCTCTCAGGCTTCTCGATTTGGTCTGGCATGTCGGGCCGCCGTAAACCAAGAGGACCAAGCACAAAGGACCGTTTGGCAAAACGAACCCAATTGGGCGTGGATCCTCTGTCGATCGGGAGCGGAGAAGAGGCGGAGCGCTCGGGGTGTTCGCGCGCAGCCGAACTCCCCGGTGATCGTGCCCGGCAGGCCAACCAGCGGAACGCGAGGGCGAGTACGGGCCCGAGGACCGACTCTGGCAAGGCACGTTCAAGCCAGAACGCGCGCAAGCACGGTCTTTCCGCCACGAGCTTCGGCTTGGAGGCGCAAGGTGAGGTGAAGCGCCTCGTGGCTGTCCTTCTCGAGTTCACTGCGGGCACACCCGACGCCATCACTGCCGCCCATGAAGTGGCGGAGGCGCAGATCCATCTTCAGCGCGTCCTCGCCCTCAAGTCACAGATCACGGGCGAGATACTGGAGGCCCTCGGCGGCCTGCCCGAAGCAGCGCAGGCCGTGAGCGGGAGCAGGCGCAGCGCGGCTCTGGCGGCAGCCCTTGAAGCGTTGAGCCGGCTTGAGCGCTACGAGCGCCGCGCGTACTCGCGGCGGAAGTCCGCATCCCGCCGCTTCGATGATGTGATCTGCCATCCCGGCGAGACCTGATCCGCAGGACAGGGCCTCAGCCAGAGGTTCATTGGGCCACAACGCCAGGCATCGCTGTCAGCAACCGCCGGCCTCGTGGCCGCGAGCCCACGAGGCACCCGAGGAGGGGGTTAGGCGGACGCACCGGTCGTCCGGTGCGTCCGTCGATGAGCGTCGGCGGCTCAGACCAGCTGCCCGCCCTGCTCGATCTGCCCGAGGTGAACACTGTGCGCCTCAGCGCTGTCGGTGAGCAGCACAGCCAGATCCGCCCGCGAGGTTCCGCGATTGAGTAGGTCGGTCCAATAGGCACGTCCCCCTGCATCCGCGTGGCGGCCCAACGCGTTCACGTAGAGGGCGTCCACGTAGTCGCTGTTGCTCATGCTGCCGTACTTCGACACGTTCTCTGGCGTCCCGAGGAAGGCCCGCGCGAGGTCACTCAATGAGCCGCCACGCTTGAGCTGGTCCGTCCAGAACTGCAGGCCGCCGGCATCGGGCGCGCGGTTGAGCATGGTGTAGTAGAGCCGCGCCACGTCGGAGGCCTGCTTGTCGGGCACGAAGAGGCCAGCGTCGAAGGCAGGCCTCAAGCTGCTCACGTGCTCGTCCGAGAAGACGAAGCCGAGGGCCACGTCGATGCGGGTCGCGCCGCGGTCGAGCTGGCCTGCCCAGTAGTCGAGACCGGCGCTGTCGGCCTGACGGTGCAGGGTTGCCTGGTAGAGCTGCTGGACGAAGTCGCGGTTGCCGAGCGCGCCCGCTCGCGCCTGTCCCTCCGGCGAGGAGAGCAGGAGCTGGCCGAGATCGCGGGGCGAGGCGCCCTTGGCGATCTGATCCGCCCAGTACTCGAGCCCAAGCGTGTCGGGAGCCCGGCCGAGCAGGCCCGAGTACAGGGCGTAGACCGCACCGCCGCCGCTGTGCACGTCCTGCGTCAGCGTGCCGAATTCCGGGCTGGGCGGTGTCTGATCGACGTGGAAGGCCAGCGGCGCGGAGGCGGCGCTGCTGTTGCCGGCCGCGTCGACCGCTTTGGCGGTGAGGCTGTAGTCGGTGCCATCGACCAGGCTGAATGGCTTGGTCCACATGCCCGCGGCGTCCGCCACGACGGTGCCCGCGACGGCCACACCGGCGTTGAACAGCGTCACCACCGTGCCGGCCTCGGCCTGTCCGCTCACCGTGAGCGTGCTGGCACTCGTCTGAGCCGGCATGCTGGTCGTGATGACCGGCGCCGTCGGGGCTGTGCGGTCGGCATGGAAGCTGAGTGCGGCGGAGGCCGCGCTCGCATTTCCGGCCGCGTCGGTGGCCGTGGCGGTGAGGCTGTAGTCGGCCCCGTCGGTCAAACTGACCGGCTTGCTCCAGGCGCCGCCAGCGTCCGCCACGACGGTGCCAGCGAGGGCCGCGCCGTTGTTGAGCACCGTGACCGTGCTGCCGGCTTCCGCCATGCCGCTGATCGTCAGGGTAGCGGCGTTCGTCTGGCCGCCCGGCACGCTTGTGCTGATCACCGGAGCGGCCGGCGCTGTCCGGTCGACGTGGAAAGCGAGCGCGGGCGAGGCGGCGCTGGTGTTGCCGACGGTGTCAGTGGCCTTGGCGGTGAGGCTGTAGTCGGCCCCGTCGATCAAACTGACCGGCTTGCTCCAGGCGCCGGACGAACCCACGACGACAGTGCCGGGGAGGGCGGTGCCAGCGTTGAACAGCGTGATCGTGGATCCCGCTTCCGCGGTACCGCTGATCGTCAACGTGCTGGCACTCGTCTGCCCACCGCGCACGCTCGTCGTGATCACCGGGGCCGCTGGGGCCGTGCGGTCGACGTGGAAGCTGAGAGCGGGTGAGGCGGCGCTGACGTTGCCGGCTGCATCTGCGGCCCGCGCCGTCAAGCTATAGTCGGTCCCGTCGACGAGGCTGAGCACCTGGCTCCAACGGCCGGACGCGTCCGCCACGACGGTGCCGGGGAGCGATGCGCCGCTGTTGAGAAGCGTGACCGTGCTGCCGGCTTCCGCCGTGCCGCTGATCGTCAGCGTGCTGGCGTTCGTCTGCCCACCCGCCACCGTCGTGGTGATCGCGGGCGTCGCCGGCGCGATCCGGTCGACGTGGAAGGCGAGCGCGGCCGAGGCGGAGCTGGTGTTGCCCGCCGCGTCCGTCGCGGTGGCGGTGAGGCTGTAATCGGCCCCGTCCGCCAGGCTGATCTGCTTGCTCCACGCACCGAGCGCATCGGCCACCACCGGGCCGGCGAGGGCCGTCCCGCTGTTGAACAGCGTGATCGTGGTGCCGGCCTCGGCCGTGCCGCTGATCGTCACGGCGGCCGCATTCGTCTGGGCCGGCACGTGCGTGGCGATGACCGGCACAGCGGGTGCCGTGCGGTCGACGTGGAAGATCAGCGGCGCGGTGGCGAGGCTGAGGTTGCCGGCTGCGTCGGTGGCCTTGGCGGTGAGGCTGTAGTCGGCCCCGTCCGTCAGCGCCACCTGCTTGCTCCACGCGCCGTTCGCGTCCGCCACCACCGAGCCCGCGAGCGCGACGCCGTTGTTGAGCAGCGTCACCGTGCTGCCCGTCTCTGCCGTGCCGCTCACCGTCAGCGTGCTGGCGCTCGTCTCACCCGGCAGGCTCGTGGTGATCACCGGCGCGAGGGGCGCTGTGCGATCGTCGTGGAAGGCGAGCGCGGCCGAGACAGCGCTGCTGTTGCCGGCCGCGTCCGCGGCAACCGCCGTGAGACTGTAATCGACCCCGTCCGTCAGGGTGACCGGCTTGCTCCAGAGGCCCGAGCCATCCGCCACGACGGTCCCGGCGAGGGCGACACCGTTGTTGAAGAGCGTCACCGTGCTGCCGGCTTCTGCCGTACCGCTGACCGTCAGAGTCGCGGCGTTCGTCTGGCCACCCGGCACGATCGTGGTGATGATTGGGGTCGCGAGGGCCGTGCCCGTGACATGGAAGGCGAGGGGGGGCGAGGCGGCACTGCTGTTGCCGGCCGCGTCGGTCGCCTGAGCGGTCAGGCTGTAGTCGGTGCCGCTGGCCAGGGTGACGACTCGGCTCCACGCGCCGGAGGCATCGGCGACCACCGTCCCGGCGAGCGCCACCCCGTTGTTGAGGAGCGTGATCGTGGATCCCGCCTCTGCCGAGCCGCTGATCGTCAGCGTGCGGACGCTCGTCTGTCCACCCGTCACCGTCGTGGTGATCGCGGGGGCCGCTGGGGCCGTACGGTCGGCGTGGAAGCTGAGAGCGGCCGAGGCGGCACTGGTGTTGCCGGCCGCGTCCGTGGCCTTGGCGGTGAGGCTGTAATCGGCGCCGTCCGTCAGCGTCACCGACGCGCTCCAGACGCCGGAGGCATTCGCCGCGATAGGACCGGCGAGCGCCGCGCCGTTGTTGAACAGCGTGATCGTCGCGCCGGCCTCGGCCGTGCCGCTGAGCGTCAGCACGGATGCATTCGTCTGTCCGCCGGACACGGCCGTGACGATGATCGGCGTCGCGGGTGCGGTCCGATCGGCGTGGAAGGTGAGGGCGCCGGACACCGCGCTCGTGTTGCCGGCCGCGTCGGTGGTTGCGGCGGTGAGGCTGTAATCGGCCCCGTCCGCCAGGCTGATCACCGTGCTCCAGACGCCGGAGCCGTCCGCCACGACGGTGCCACCGAGGGCGACGCCGGTGTTGAACAGCGTGACGGTGGCGCCCGCCTCGGCCGTGCCGCCGACCGTCAGCGTGCTGGCGCTCGTCTGGGCCGGAACGCCCGTGGTGATGACCGGAGCGGTGGGGGCAACGCGATCGACGTGGAAGCTGAGCGGGGCCGAGGCTGTGCCGGTGTTGCCGGCCGCGTCCGTGGCCTTGGCGGTGAGGCTGTAATCGGACCCATCGCTCAGCGTCACCGCCTTGCTCCAGGCGCCGGACGCGTCCGCGGTCACCGTGCCGGCGAGCGCCACACTGCCGTTGAACAGCGTCACGGTGGCGCCGGCCTCGGCCGTACCGCTGACCGTCAGAGTCGCGGCGTTCGTCTGGCCACCTGGCACGATCGTGGTGATGACCGGAGCGGTGGGGGCAGTACGATCATCGTGGATAGCGAGGGGGCTGGAGGCCACGCTCGTGTTGCCGGCCGCGTCGGCGGCCTTGGCCGTGAGGCTGTAGTCGGACCCGTCCGTCAGGTTGATCACCTTGCTCCAGAGGCCGGAGCTGTCTGCCACGACGGTGCCCGAGAGAGCGACGCCGTTGCTGAACAGCGTGATCCTGGACCCAACCTCGGCCGTGCCGCTGACCGTCAGCGCGCTGGCATTCGTCTGCCCACCCGGCACGCTCGTGGTGATGACGGGGGCTGTCGGTGCCGTGCGATCGTCGCGGAAGACGAGAGCTGTGGACGCGCCGCTGGTGTTGCCGGCCGCGTCGGTGGCCTTGGCGGTGAGGTTGTAGTCGGCTCCGTCGGTGAGGCTGATCGACGTGCTCCACACACCGCCGGAATCCGCCACCACCGCGCCGGCGAGTGCCACACCGGAGTTGAACAGCGTCACGGTGGCGCCGGCCTCGGCCGTGCCGCTGACCGTCAGCGCGCTGGCGTTCGTCTGCCCACCCGCCACGCTCGTTGTGATCACCGGCGCGGCCGGTGCCGTCCGGTCAACGCTCACGACGACGCTCGTCTGGGCGTCGATCACCGGCGACGCCACACCGTCATCCACGCTGATCGTGAACGAGCTGGTCACCGGCGCGGAGGTGTCGGGCTGCGCGGGCGTGAACACGAGAGCCCGCAGAGCGGCCGTCAGGTCAGCGGCGGAGCCGGAGAGAGTGTAGACGCCGGCCTGCGCATCCCAGGTGCCAGCGCCGAGGTTCGACAGGACACCCGCGCCCGGCTGATCGAGGCGCACGGTCAGGGTGAGTGTCTGTGCGGGCGCGTCGTCGTCGGCGATCACCGCTTGCGTGAAGGGGCTGATCGCTCCTGCGCCGGCGTCGGCCTGGTTCGCCTGCGTGCCAGAGATCGTCGGCGGCGCATTGCGTACCGTGATGGTCACCACGCCCTGGCTGACGCCGAGCTTGCCGTCACTCACCTCGAACACGAAGCTGTCCTGCCCGGCGAAGTGGAGGCCGGATAGGTACTGCACCGTGCCGGTCGCGGGATCGATCGCCCCCAGCGTGCCGTGAGCCGGGCCCTGTACGATGCGATAGCTCAGCGGATCACCGTCCGCGTCGCTCGCCGGCAGGGCAATGCTGACGGGCGCGAGGGCCGTCGTCGCGACGACCGGGTTGCCGGCGACCGGCGCGCGGTTGGCGCGGCGATCGACCGTGAAGGTCGTCACGAAATTGTCGCCGCCCTGGCCGTCGGCGTTGCCGTCGAGCACGTTGCCGGCGGTGTCCCGCAGGGCGCGCGTCCCGGAGATGCTGAGCCGGTAGCTGCCGTCCGCGAGCGGGCCGGTCAGGAGGCTGAGCGTGATCTGCTGCGAGCCCGCGCTGTAGCTCGGCGCGAGTGCGATCGCGACGTCGTCGCTCGTGTCGAACACGCCGTCGCGTCCCGCACCCACCAGGCTGAAATTCGCCGGGCTGCGCGCGCTCGCGATGTCGAGGGCCTCGCTCGCGCTCAGCACGATCGACGAGAAGGCGGCCGCCGTCGTGCCGCCGTTCGCCGGCAGGCTCGTCGCCGTGATGGTGGGCGCCGCCGCGTCGCTCGAGGCGCCCGCGAACTCGATCGCGCCGATATCCGCGATGCTGAACCCGGATCCGAACGGCGCGTTGGCCGTGTCCGGATCGTCGTGCCGTCCCTGGCCGTAGAAGTCCGTGGCGGGCGCCAGGTCGGGGTTGCCGGCATCGATCCCGGACGCGCGCGCGCGCAGGCTGAAATCGTCGTCCGCGCCCCCGCCGAGGGCGCCGTCGAGACCGCCCAGCACGTTGTCGGCGCCGTTGATGTCGGTGAAGAGCGGATCGGCGCTGAGCGAGTGCGCGTCGAGGCCGGTCGCGCCCTGCCACGCCTGCAGGTCGCCGTCGGACTGGCCCGCGAGCTCGCCGATGGCGGCCGCGGTATTCGGCCCCCGGTAGAAGAGGTTGTAGTCGCTCTGGATCCCGGCCGCGGAAGCGGCGTCGAGCGAGAGGATACGGCCGAGATCGGCCGCGAAGATGTTGTTGGCGATCGTGACGTTCTGGACGGACGCGCCGAAATGCACCGACACGCCGACCGACTGGTAGAAGGTGTTGTTGACGAGGCTGAGGCTGTCGCTCCGCGCGATATTCAGCCCGAAGTTCGAATTGGCGTAGATGGTGTTGTTCTTGATCTCGGCGGTGATGCCGACGATGCCGCTGCTGAGGCCGGTGGCGTTCGAGTAGATCTGGTTGCCCAGGACCAGGCCGTTGCCGATCACCAGGCCGGTCGTGTTGCCAAACACCCGGTTGCCGATCGCCTGCGCGCCGGTGTTGTAGCCGAACTCGATGCCGGTGCCGTTGGCAAAGACCGTGTTGGCCGCGACCGTCGTCTTCTCGCCCGCGAAGATGCCGTCGCCGGCGTTGTCGTGCACGCTGTTGGCGCTGACCAGGCCGCCAAAGGCCTGGAGGCCGGTCGCGTTGTTGTGGACGTCGTTGCCGCGCAGCTCGGCGTTGGTGGCCTGGATGCCGACATAGGTGCTGCCCGAGACCTCCGAGTTGCGGATCAGGCCGCCCTGCAGCGCGCTCACGCCGAGGTAGAAGTTCTTCACCCGGACTTGGTCGAGGTCGAGCTTGGCGCTGCGGCTGAACACGCCGGTGCTGCCGTTGTTGTTGGTCGGATCGCTGATCGTGACGTTCTGCACCAGCACGGCCGCGCTCGTGCTCTCGACGTCGAGGCCGGTCTGGCTCACGCCCGAGATCTGGCTGTCGCGCACCGTCAGGCCGGTTGAGCCGGTGGAGCCGGCCTCGACCAGGATGCCGGTCTGGCCGCCCTTCAGCACCAGGTTGGCCAGGGTCAGGTTGTCGGCGTCGCGCAGGTCGAACACGGCCGAGCCCGGGCTGGTGATGCCGCGGTCGAGCACGGTCGAACCATTGCTGGTGCCCTGGATGCGCAGGCCGTGGCCGGCGCTGGTCGCGTCGCGGGCATCGACCACGATGTTGGTGGTCAGGTTGTAGGTGCCGGCATCGACGTAGATCACGTCGTCCGCGCCCGGATGGTAGGCGTTGAGCAATGCCTGCAGGCTCGCCATCGGGCTGTCGGCGGACTTGCCCGTGTTCAGGTCGTTGCCGATTGCGGTGGCGTACTGGTCGCCCGCCGTCGAGGCGTCGTTCACGTAGTAGACGTGGCCGGCATTGGCGATCCGGACCGGGCTCGTCTGCGCGCTCACCCCCGCCTCGACCGCAGTCAGGCGCAGCTGCACGCTCTGGTCGGTGTAGGAGGCGTCCGGCGTCCAGCTGTAGCTGCCGTCGCCGTAGCGCCCCGCACTCAGGCCCGAGGCCAGGGTCGACCAGGTCGCGCCGCCGTCGCGCGAGACGTCGAGGCGCAGGCTCGGCGCGGACAGGCCGGCCGCGTTCGCCCGCACCAGCTCGAGGCCCGAGACGATGGCCTGACCTTGCGCGTTGCGGAAGCTGACCTGCAGGCCCTCGCCCTGAGCGAGCGTGACCGGCAGGTCGAGGGTGATCGCCTTGAGCGGGCCGCCCGCCTGCTGGACCACGTCGAAGTGGCTGACCACCACCACGCCGTTGACCAGGATGTCGAAGCTGCGCTGGCCCGCCTGCATGTAGAGGTAGGGCTCCACGAAGTGCAGGCGCAGCGTGTAGCTGCCGTCCGGCACGGCCAGGCTGTAGCCGAAGCTGTCGCCCGCGGTGGCCGAGTTGGACTGCAGGGCGTGCTGGTAGAGCGCGGCCGGGCCCGTGTTCGGGTTCGTCAGATCGACCGGGTCCGTGAGCGTGTAGGCGGAGGCCGCGAAGGAGCTGCCCGTCCGGTAGGCGGCGTCGCCGACCCAGCGACCCTGGCTGGCGGTCAGGAGCGGATCCGCGCTGCCGGCGGCCAGCAGCACCACGGGCTCGCTCGGCAGCAGGCCGGTCGTGTGCCAGCCGATCTGCACGGCCTGGCCGACCATCAGCTTGTCGAACGGGGCCGGCCCGGTCAGCTGCACGCTCTGGGCCGGGCTGGCGATGGCCGCACCGGTGTTGCCGTCCGCGCCGATGTCGGCGCGGTTGCCGCTCGCGCTCTCGCCGAAATACGGCAGGGCGAGGCTGCCGGCGTCGCGCGCCGGCGAGGCCGCCTGCAGGTGGAGGTTGTCGTCCGCGCCGTGATCGCCCCCGGCCGCCGTGTAGCCGAGCTGCCCGTCCGCGCCGGCGGGCGCCACGAAGAGCGGGTCGCCCACGAGCGAGTGGCCGTCGCGGCCGGTGCCGAAGTACCAGGCGGGCAGGCTGGCGTAGCTGACGCCGCCCCAGGCGGCGATCCGCGCGCTGGCGTCGCGCAGGTCGAGCAGGTTGTTGTCGCTCGTCGGGCCGGCGCCGGCCGTGTCGGCGAGGCTCAGATAGGTGGTGTTGGCGCCCAGCGAGACGATGTTGCTGTCGAGGATTGCGCCCGAGCCCTGGCCCGCGAAGGCGATGGCGGTGCCGGTGGTCTGGTAGAAGGTGTTCTCGACCAGGTGCAGGCTGATGCTGTTGTTGTTGCCGTTGGTGGTCAGCCGGAGGCCGTAGTCGGTGTTGGCGTAGATGGTGTTGTTCTTGATCTCGGCGGTGATGCCGACGATGCCGCTGCTGAGGCCGGTGGCGTTCGAGTAGATCTGGTTGCCCAGGACCAGGCCGTTGCCGATCACCAGGCCGGTCGTGTTGCCAAACACCCGGTTGCCGATCGCCTGCGCGCCGGTGTTGTAGCCGAACTCGATGCCGGTGCCGTTGGCAAAGACCGTGTTGGCCGCGACCGTCGTCTTCTCGCCCGCGAAGATGCCGTCGCCGGCGTTGTCGTGCACGCTGTTGGCGCTGACCAGGCCGCCAAAGGCCTGGAGGCCGGTCGCGTTGTTGTGGACGTCGTTGCCGCGCAGCTCGGCGTTGGTGGCCTGGATGCCGACATAGGTGCTGCCCGAGACCTCCGAGTTGCGGATCAGGCCGCCCTGCAGCGCGCTCACGCCGAGGTAGAAGTTCTTCACCCGGACTTGGTCGAGGTCGAGCTTGGCGCTGCGGCTGAACACGCCGGTGCTGCCGTTGTTGTTGGTCGGATCGCTGATCGTGACGTTCTGCACCAGCACGGCCGCGCTCGTGCTCTCGACGTCGAGGCCGGTCTGGCTCACGCCCGAGATCTGGCTGTCGCGCACCGTCAGGCCGGTTGAGCCGGTGGAGCCGGCCTCGACCAGGATGCCGGTCTGGCCGCCCTTCAGCACCAGGTTGGCCAGGGTCAGGTTGTCGGCGTCGCGCAGGTCGAACACGGCCGAGCCCGGGCTGGTGATGCCGCGGTCGAGCACGGTCGAACCATTGCTGGTGCCCTGGATGCGCAGGCCGTGGCCGGCGCTGGTCGCGTCGCGGGCATCGACCACGATGTTGGTGGTCAGGTTGTAGGTGCCGGCATCGACGTAGATCACGTCGTCCGCGCCCGGATGGTAGGCGTTGAGCAATGCCTGCAGGCTCGCCATCGGGCTGTCGGCGGACTTGCCCGTGTTCAGGTCGTTGCCGATTGCGGTGGCGTACTGGTCGCCCGCCGTCGAGGCGTCGTTCACGTAGTAGACGTGGCCGGCATTGGCGATCCGGACCGGGCTCGTCTGCGCGCTCACCCCCGCCTCGACCGCAGTCAGGCGCAGCTGCACGCTCTGGTCGGTGTAGGAGGCGTCCGGCGTCCAGCTGTAGCTGCCGTCGCCGTAGCGCCCCGCACTCAGGCCCGAGGCCAGGGTCGACCAGGTCGCGCCGCCGTCGCGCGAGACGTCGAGGCGCAGGCTCGGCGCGGACAGGCCGGCCGCGTTCGCCCGCACCAGCTCGAGGCCCGAGACGATGGCCTGACCTTGCGCGTTGCGGAAGCTGACCTGCAGGCCCTCGCCCTGAGCGAGCGTGACCGGCAGGTCGAGGGTGATCGCCTTGAGCGGGCCGCCCGCCTGCTGGACCACGTCGAAGTGGCTGACCACCACCACGCCGTTGACCAGGATGTCGAAGCTGCGCTGGCCCGCCTGCATGTAGAGGTAGGGCTCCACGAAGTGCAGGCGCAGCGTGTAGCTGCCGTCCGGCACGGCCAGGCTGTAGCCGAAGCTGTCGCCCGCGGTGGCCGAGTTGGACTGCAGGGCGTGCTGGTAGAGCGCGGCCGGGCCCGTGTTCGGGTTCGTCAGATCGACCGGGTCCGTGAGCGTGTAGGCGGAGGCCGCGAAGGAGCTGCCCGTCCGGTAGGCGGCGTCGCCGACCCAGCGACCCTGGCTGGCGGTCAGGAGCGGATCCGCGCTGCCGGCGGCCAGCAGCACCACGGGCTCGCTCGGCAGCAGGCCGGTCGTGTGCCAGCCGATCTGCACGGCCTGGCCGACCATCAGCTTGTCGAACGGGGCCGGCCCGGTCAGCTGCACGCTCTGGGCCGGGCTGGCGATGGCCGCACCGGTGTTGCCGTCCGCGCCGATGTCGGCGCGGTTGCCGCTCGCGCTCTCGCCGAAATACGGCAGGGCGAGGCTGCCGGCGTCGCGCGCCGGCGAGGCCGCCTGCAGGTGGAGGTTGTCGTCCGCGCCGTGATCGCCCCCGGCCGCCGTGTAGCCGAGCTGCCCGTCCGCGCCGGCGGGCGCCACGAAGAGCGGGTCGCCCACGAGCGAGTGGCCGTCGCGGCCGGTGCCGAAGTACCAGGCGGGCAGGCTGGCGTAGCTGACGCCGCCCCAGGCGGCGATCCGCGCGCTGGCGTCGCGCAGGTCGAGCAGGTTGTTGTCGCTCGTCGGGCCGGCGCCGGCCGTGTCGGCGAGGCTCAGATAGGTGGTGTTGGCGCCCAGCGAGACGATGTTGCTGTCGAGGATTGCGCCCGAGCCCTGGCCCGCGAAGGCGATGGCGGTGCCGGTGGTCTGGTAGAAGGTGTTCTCGACCAGGTGCAGGCTGATGCTGTTGTTGTTGCCGTTGGTGGTCAGCCGGAGGCCGTAGTCGGTGTTGGCGTAGATGGTGTTGTTCTTGATCTCGGCGGTGATGCCGACGATGCCGCTGCTGAGGCCGGTGGCGTTCGAGTAGATCTGGTTGCCCAGGACCAGGCCGTTGCCGATCACCAGGCCGGTCGTGTTGCCAAACACCCGGTTGCCGATCGCCTGCGCGCCGGTGTTGTAGCCGAACTCGATGCCGGTGCCGTTGGCAAAGACCGTGTTGGCCGCGACCGTCGTCTTCTCGCCCGCGAAGATGCCGTCGCCGGCGTTGTCGTGCACGCTGTTGGCGCTGACCAGGCCGCCAAAGGCCTGGAGGCCGGTCGCGTTGTTGTGGACGTCGTTGCCGCGCAGCTCGGCGTTGGTGGCCTGGATGCCGACATAGGTGCTGCCCGAGACCTCCGAGTTGCGGATCAGGCCGCCCTGCAGCGCGCTCACGCCGAGGTAGAAGTTCTTCACCCGGACTTGGTCGAGGTCGAGCTTGGCGCTGCGGCTGAACACGCCGGTGCTGCCGTTGTTGTTGGTCGGATCGCTGATCGTGACGTTCTGCACCAGCACGGCCGCGCTCGTGCTCTCGACGTCGAGGCCGGTCTGGCTCACGCCCGAGATCTGGCTGTCGCGCACCGTCAGGCCGGTTGAGCCGGTGGAGCCGGCCTCGACCAGGATGCCGGTCTGGCCGCCCTTCAGCACCAGGTTGGCCAGGGTCAGGTTGTCGGCGTCGCGCAGGTCGAACACGGCCGAGCCCGGGCTGGTGATGCCGCGGTCGAGCACGGTCGAACCATTGCTGGTGCCCTGGATGCGCAGGCCGTGGCCGGCGCTGGTCGCGTCGCGGGCATCGACCACGATGTTGGTGGTCAGGTTGTAGGTGCCGGCATCGACGTAGATCACGTCGTCCGCGCCCGGATGGTAGGCGTTGAGCAATGCCTGCAGGCTCGCCATCGGATGATCCGCCGAGAGACCATCGTTGGCGTCGCTCCCGAGCGCCGTGCTGAACTCGTCACCCGCCAAGGAGGCGTCGTTCACGTAGTAGGCCGTGATCCGCGGCACGATCGCGAAGGCGTGCTGGCTCAATCCCGAGACCGAACCGTCGGAGGCGCTCACGCGGATGTAGTACTGGCTGCCCGGCTGCAGTGCGGACGGATCGAGCGTCCAACTGAACGTGCCGGTGTTGGCCACGCCCTGCGCGATCGTCTGGAACGTGCTCCGATCCGTCGTGAGGCTGATGTCGACGCTGCCCGTGATCCCGGCCGACTGCCAGGTGATCTGCGCGGTGCGCCCGAGCTGCAGCTGCGCGCCGGCGACCGGCGCCGTCACCGTGACGTAGGTGGCCGCGCTGCGCGAGGCCTCCGCCGTGCCGCCGAAGGTGCCGAGATCCCGGAAACCGCCATTCGGTGCTGCCTCCGCGCCGACCGGATCCGTCGGATCCGCCCGGTCGATCGCGGGCGACTGCACGGCGTCCGCGCTGACCGGCGTAGACCGGAACAGGGGGCGGCGGCTGAGCGCGTCGAAGACGGGCGCGAGGCCGGATCCTTTCGGGCTGCCGCTCAGGCTCTGCAGGTGGAAGTCGTCGTCGCGCCCGTCTTGGCTGGCCGAGACGTAGCCGAGGACGCCGTCGCTGCCCGCCGGCGACACGAAGGCCGGATCCTCCGAGAGGCTGTGGGCATCGGTGAGCGTGGCGCTCTGCCACTGCGCCAGAGCGGTCCGGGCCGCGCCCTGCCAGGTGCCGACGCTGCCGGTGCCCGTCGGCGTGACCCACAGGAGGTTGTAGTCGCTGGTGACTTGGGTCTGGCTGAGATCATCGATCAGGAGACCGGTGCCATCCTCGACCACGACGATGTTGTTCTTGAGACGCGCGGCCGAATTCTCGATCCGCACCGCGGCGCCGGTCAGCTGGTAGAGCGTGTTGTTGGTGAGGCTGACGTCGCTGTTGAGCGCCGCGATCCCGTAGGCGGCGTTCGCGTAGACGAGGTTGTTCGCGAGCGTCCCGGAGCCGAGGAAGATCCGGATTCCGCCGACATTCGCGTAGACGACGTTCTGGGCGGCCGAGCCGCCGACGAGATCGATGCCGAGGCCCGCATTCGCGTAGACGCGGTTCGTCGTGACCATCGCGCCGAAGGCGCCGGAGATCCCGATCGCGTTACCGAACACCACGTTGCCCGTGGCCAGGTCGCCGTTGCCCAGGACGATGCCGGTCTGGGCGTTGCCGTAGACGCTGCTGTTGGCGAGCGCGCCCCCGCCCGAGAGCGTCACACCGTGGCCGCCGTTGTCGTGCACGATGAGACCGGTACCCGCCCCCGCGACGCCGCCCCCGACGAGGGCTTGGCTGTTGCCGAGCACGACGCCGCCGAAGCCGTTGTGGCTCACCTCGCCGCCGTCGATGCGGGTCTGACCGGTGTTCGTAGCGTTCAGGCCATAATGGGCATTGTCGTGGCTCGTCAGGTTCGCGAGCACGGCGAGCGGGCCGGTCACGGCGAGGCCGTCGCCGGCGCTGCCCGAGACCGCGATGTCGCTCAGCGTGATCCCGCTGTCGGTGCCGAGGGCCTCGATCCGGATCGCCGCGTCCGAGCCGCCGACGGCCGTGACATTCGTCAGCGTCAGATGGTCCGAGCCACCGTGAACCCAGAGCTGGCGCACCAGGCCACCGCTGAGCTTGAGATTGCTCAACGTGACGTAGTTCGCGTCGTTGATCTCGACGAGGTGATCGAACCGGGCGCCGGCGGCGGGCGCCAGCACCGCGACCCCGCCCACCGGCCCCACGATCGCGAAGCCCTGGTCCTGCCCGAGCCCGCCGAGATTCTGCGAGCCCGAGATCCGCAGCGGCGCGTTCAGCGCGTACTGCCCCGCCGCGAGGCTGAGCGTCCCGCCGGCGCCGAGGTCGTACTCCCGCAGGGCCGTGACCGGGTTCGGCAGCGGCGCGTCCGCGCTCTTGCCCGTGTGGCGGTTGCTGCCGGCCGGCCCCGCGTCGACGTAGACGGTGCTGCTGTTCTCCGGGATCGCGAAGGTCTCGACGCTGCGATCCACCACCGCGGGGTTCGAGACGAGGGACAGCTGGATGCGCAGGCCCTTGGTGCCGTACCCGATGCCGCTCTCGGCCGGTGTCCAGATGAAGCGGCCGGTGTCGGGCGCCTGGGTCGTGATCGTCTTGAGGAGAGCCGGTCCCTGCGGCGTGTCCTGGTAGAGGTCGATCCGCACCGCCGAGCCGCTGGCGTTGCCGACACTCTGCCACAGGATCTCGTGCGGCTTCGTATCCTCCCAGTTCACGTAGAGGTCGGGCGACTTGAGGACGAGGCGCGGCCCGGCGGTCGCCACGCCCACGGCCTGCTGCAGGGCCCCGGCCGCGAAGGTTGCGTCGTGCGAGACGACGCTCACGAAGGCCCGGTGAGGCCGAAGCTGTTGGTAAAGGTGCCGTTCGCGGTATCCGCCTCGAAGGTCAGGATAGCGGTGCGCGCGCCGGTCGGGATGTCGAGCCGGTCGCCCACGAGCTGCCAGCGGCCGGCCGCCTCATCGGCCACCACGGTGCGCGTGGCCAGAAGTGCGCCGCCCTGATCGTAGAAACTCAGATTGAGCGAGCCCTGACCGGTTCCGTCCGACGCGATGCGGCCGCCGAAGAGGAGCTGCAGCGGCTGGCCGCCGCCCATGCGGTCGATCTGATCGGCCGTGAGGCCGGCCGCGATCAGGTCGATCTGCTGGCGGGCGAAGCTCGAGGGCAGCTGCGCCGCCTGCAGGTAGGACGGCACCGTCGGGCTGCTCGTCGTCACCGCGCTCGCCCCGCCGCTGACCACCCAGCCCGACAGGCCGCTGTCGAACCGCGGATTGGCGAGGAGATTGCCGGCGCTCTGCGCCGTGTCGCGCAGGGCGAAGGGACTGCCCGCGTCGAGGCTGAGATTGCTGGTGCGCTGGCCCGCGACCAGGCCGACGAGCTGGTAATCGTCCTGCCCGCGGTCGACGAAGGGGGCTGCGCTGAGCTCGGGATTGATCGCCGTGCGGCCGACCGAGTGCAGGTCGAACCGAGCGAGATCCACCTGCCAGTCGAGGATGTCGGTGTAGTCCTTCGCCCAGTGCACGAGACGGCCACCCGCCTCCGCGTGCAGGGTGTTGTAGTCGCTGAAGAACCCAATCTGGCTGTCGTCGGCGACGTAGAGGTCGTAGCCTGTGCCCACCCAGAGAAGGCTCGACAGGATCTCGGCGTCGCGGGCGCCGCTCTCGACGCGCACGGCGTCACCCTCGGGCGCGTAGATCGTGTTGGCGGCCGCGCGCACGCCCGACACACCGGAGATCTCGAGGCCGACCTGCGTGTTCTTGTAGATCAAATTGCCGATGACGGGCTGATCGGCCGTCGCCGCGACACCGGTGCCGTTGTAGCCGATGCGGTTGTACTGGATCGCGCCCGTGAAGGCCTGGACACCGACGCCGTTGCGCAGGATCTCGTTCGCTTGCCCGAGGCTCACGCCCCCGAGCGTCCCGGCGCCCGAGACGCCGACCCCGTTGTCGGTGACGCTCTGGTTCAGCATGAGGCCGTGCAGATCCACGCCGAGGGCGTTGTCGTGGATGCGGTTCGGCTGCGTCCCGGCCTGAGCCCCGAGGGCGGCGGCCGGGTCGCTGACCATGACCCGCACCCCGGTCGTGTTCCCGAAGATCTCGTTGTCGCCGACGCTCGCGGCCGCGCCGTAGCGCAGGCCGAGGCCCGAGCCGGTGAGCGTGTTCGCGCGGATCGCCCCCGAGAACGCTGCCGCGATGTCGAGGCCGACAGCCCCGAGATCCGGTTGTGGCTGATCGTGCCGTCCGAGGCCGAGACGATCTGCATCGCCGTGCCCGAAGCGTTCGTGATCGTGTTGCCGGTGAGCAGCAGGGCGGACGCCTCAGCGATCGTCAGCCCGCCCCCGACCGCGCTGTCGCGCAGGCTGAGATGATCGGCACCGCTGATCGTCACCGCAGCGAGGTTCAGGTTCTGCAGGGTGAGACCGCTGACCGCGCCGATGGTCCAGGCGCCGGTGAACACCGCCCCGGGACTGCCGATGATGGTCACGCCCGACGCGGCGGCCGCGACGGTGATCGGGGCCGCGTACGAGCCGGGCGCCACGTAGATCACGCTGCCCGCCGTCAGGCTGCCGCCCGACAGAAGGGCCTGGAGTTCGCCCGCGCTCGCGACCTGATAGGTCGGGCGTGCGGCAAGGTCGTTACCGATGATGTGCAGGCTCGGGCCGGCCGAGACATCCGACCAGCCGAGATACACGCGCCCATCGGCCCCAACCGTCGCGGATAAGCCGTCGAGCAGGGCCGGAGCGGTCGCGGCGGGGAGCGTGCCCCGCACGAAGCCGGTCCCGTTCCAGATCGCGGTCTGGAGGAGGATCGACTGATCTTGGCCGCCCTCGGCCTGCCAGGTGAGAACGGCGCTGCCGCCCTGCGCGGCGAGCTGCGGGGCTGCCACGGTGAGGCTCGACTCCAGCGTGCCGAGATCGCTCCAGGCCCCGTTCGCGTAGGCCGCGGCCCGCAGACCGCGCCCGTCGCCCTCCGGGTTGAGATCGGCACTGTAGGCCAGGAGCAGCGTCCCGCCCGCGTAGGCCAGGGTGGGGGCGTGCACCGCGTGCGCGCTCGTCACGGAGGCCAGGGTCTGGACGCCGGATCCGACGAGGAGCGTTCTGATCGCGGCGGGCGCGCCCTGCGCCACGTAGGCGAGCGCCACCTGTGCGCCTGAGGCGGTCACCGCGAAGTCGGCGACCGAATCGGTGCCGGTCAGCCCGGTCCCGGTCGCCGAGCCCGCGACCAGCTCGACCCAGCTCGTGCCCGTAAACCGGCGCGCGTAGAGGTGCTCAATCCCGCCACTCTCGCCGCGCCAGACCGCGAGCGGCCCGGAACTCGTCGCGACGAGCGTCAGGGCGTCGATCGCGCCGGTGCCGCTGATCCCCGCGGCGGTCAGGGACGTGCCGAGGGCGTGCCAGCTGCCCGCGCCGTCGAAGGCGGCCGCCTGCACGCTCTTCGATCCGGCGCTTGCCTGGATCCAGGCCACGATCGGCTGTCCGTCCGTGCCGAGGACGAGGGACACCCCCGCGGCCGAGCCCGTGACGCCGGACAGGCCGGCCCCGTGCGCGCTGGCGCCGAGCTCGCTCCAGCGGCCGCTCTGGAACTTGGCGGCGTAGACGCGGTCCGAGCCGCTGCCGCTGTCGATCCAGGCCGCGTAGAGGGTCCCGGCCGCGTCCGCGGCGAGCACCGGCGTGCTCGGGATCGAGCCGAGCTGCTGGCCGGCCCCCGCCCAAGCCGCCCAGAGGCCGGTCGGGCTGACGTCCTGGGGCAGGCTCGCGACGGAAGCCGGATCGACGGCGCGCACCTGCGGCAGGCCCACGCCCCCGGCGCCTTCCACGGCGCCGGCGCTGCCCCCGGCGGCGACGAGTGTGTAGGGTGAGGTCCCGGGGTCGATGCTGTTGGCGCCCGCCTCGCCGTAGATGCGGTCGGCGCCCGCGCCGCCCACGATCGTGTCCGCTGCGCCGGTGCTGCCGCCGGTGCCGAGATCGCCGTAGATGAGATCGGAATCGCCCGCGCTGCCGCGATCGGACGCCGTGTTGGCGTAGATCGTGTCCGCCCCCAGCCCGCCGACCAGCGTGTCGCTGCCGGCCCCGCCCGCGAGGGTGTCGGCGCCCGCCCCACCCACGATGACGTCGTTGCCCGCCTCGCCCGAGAGCTGATCGGCGCCGTCCTGGCTGATCAGGCGGTCGTTGCCGGCGCCACCCGCGAGCACGCTGCTGCCGCGGTTCGAGGCGATGAGCAGGTCATCGCCCTCCTCACCGAACAGCTGATCGCCGACGCCGTTGCCGAGGATGAGGTCGTTGCCGCCGCCACCGTGGATCTCGCTCGTTCCGGCTCCGCCCTCGAGGTGATCGTCGCCCGCTGAGCCGAAGATGGTGTGGCTGCCCGCGCCGCCGTAGACGATGTCGGGCGCGGTGTCGGTGGCGAGCGTGTCCGGTGCCGACCCGTAGATGAGGTCATGGCCGGAGCCTGCGTAGATCGTATCGCGCCCCGCCCCGCCGAACACGGTGCTGGTCCCCGAGCCGATATGGATGGTGTCGTCGCCCGCGCCGCCCCGGACGACGTCGTCGCCGTCGCCCGAGAATACGGTGTCATTGCCGGCGCCACCTTCGATGATGTCGTCGCCGCCCGTGCCGACGATCAGATCATCGCCGGCGCCGCCGTAGAAGGTCTCGCCCTGCGCCGAACCGCCGAGCAGGATGTCGCTATCGTCGCCGCCGTCGAGCGTCGAGCCGGCCCCACCGCCATGAATCGTGTCACGCCCTGAATCGCCGACGAGGAGGTCGATCCCGGACCCGCCGTAGAGGACGTCGTCGCCTGCCCCCCCCGCGAGGGTGACGCGGCCCGAGCCCGCGTAGAGGACATCGTTGTCCTCCTGTCCGTAGGCAGCGTCGTCACCCGACCCGGTGTCGATCCTGTCCCGACCCGCACCGCCGTAGAGACGGTCGTCGCCGGCGTCGCCGTAGAGCGTGTCGTCGCCGACACCGCCGCTGACGACGTCGTCTCCGTCGCCGCCGTAGAGGGTGTCGTCGCCCGCATCGCCCGAGACGGTGTCGGCACCGGTCCCGCCCCGCATCAGGTCGGCGCCGGCTCCGCCGTGAAGGACGTCGTCGCCCTCGCCGCCGTCGATCGTGTCGATGCCCTCGCCACCGTTGATCGTGTCTGCCCCCGCCTCACCCGCGAGGGTGTCGTTCCCGGCCCCGCCCTGGATGACGTCACTGCCGTCACCGCCGAAGATGACGTCGTCGCCCAGGCCCCCGAGGATGATGTCATCGCCCGCCTCGCCCCAGAGCTGATCGCCGTCGCTCCCCGCGACGAGCGTGTCGGCACCGCCGCCGCCATGAGCGAGATTGTGCCCGGCCTCGAGGAGGACGTAGTCGCGCCCGCTGCCGCCGAAGATCAAGTCGTGGTCGCTGCTATTGGCCGGCGCGGTGCCCGCACCGAGCAGGGCGTCGGCCGCATCCTTCGTCCCGGCAATCGCGCTCTGGAACGCGACCGTGAGGTCGTTCACCTTGACGAGGCTGCCGTTGAGGTCGGCCCCGAAGATGAAGTTGGTGCCCGCCGTGATCCCCGACCGGCTGGCGGGGGTGCCGTAGAGCTGTGTTGCGACCGCATCGTAGGTCTCGATCAGATCGGCGGACAGGCTGCGCACCGCATCCCCGCCAGCCACGACGACGTCCGAGCCGGCGCCCCCGACCAGGAGGTTGTTGCCGCCGCCCGCGTAGAGGCGGTCATCGCCCGCCTCGCCGTAGAGGATCTGTTTGCCGGCACCACCGTGGATAATGTCGTCGCCGGCTCCGCCGTAAACCGCCTTGTCGCCCGGGCCCGCATAGATGACGTCGTTCCCGTCGCCGCCCACGATTCGGCCGCCGCCGGCAGACCCGTAGATGAGGTCCGGGCCCGCTCCGCCCTGGATCTGGTCGGTCTCCTCGCCGTTGCCCAGGGTGAGGGTCTTCTGCGCGAAATCCGCGGCCGTGTCGGCGCCGTTGCCGTAGATGATGTTCGCGCCGCTGCCGCCGGTCAGAAGATCGTTGCCGCTGCCGCCGACGAGGGTGCTCTTGCCGCTGCCGCCCTGCAGAACGTCGTTCCCCGAGCCGCCGTAGAGCTCGACCTCCATGTCACCGCCGTCGTGGCGCCTGAGCGCTCCCTCGACCACGATGCGGTCGTTGCCGGCCCCGCGTCCCCCCAGATCGAATTGACGTAGATGGGGGCGCTGCCATCCTTCTTGGGACCTCCGTATCTCTGCGTCAGTCCGAACGCGCTGACCTGCACAACGCCGTCGCCGAGGGAGCGGATAGTGTAGTCCTCGTCGACCGCCTGCGCGATCGCGTCCGACCCCCCGCGGTGGTCCGCCCGCGAACCGATGTTGAGCCGCAGAACGCCGTCCTCGCCGAGCGTGGCGAGTTGCGGCGTGCTGTGGTTCTGCGAGAGGTCCGCGAGCACCTCCGTCAGGACGCGGTGCCGCTCGTTGATCCCGACAAAGCTCCAGCTGACTGAGGCCGGGAACGAGTAGTGCGGCAGGTAGAAGCCTGCCTTGTAGAACACGTCGAGATAGGCCTCGACGATGCCGCTCGTGTTGAACGGACCGAAATCGCCGCCGTTCGTGATCGCGTACTCGAGATCCGAGCCACGGACCTTGTGGTCTTCGGGCGTCGGATCGGCCAACGTCATGTTGGCGGTGAAATCGAGGCCGACCTGCAGGCCACCCGCCAGCGCACCGAAGGGCGTGATGTCGAAACCGGCATAGCCCTTGCCGTAGACGCCACCCGAGAACTGGAGTTGCGGAACAGTATTGTCGATGTAGAGGCCGTTGAGGATATTATAGTGGCCGCCAGCGTCAGGGATCATCCCGTGCGTGTCGAAGCCGAGATCGATCTGCGCGCTCGCGTTGAGATACGCACCCAGCTCGAAGAAGACCGGCACCACCACCACCACGAACGGGCCGAAGGTCATCGAGTAGTCAAGATTTGCCGAGAGAACCGGACTCTGATACTTGATAAGATCGACGTCCTTCCCGAACAGCAATCCGAACAGGCTCGCGGGATTCTGCAGAACCGGGAAGGAGAAGCCCGAAGCCTCGGATGCGTGCTCGAGGTCCGAGGCACCTTCGCTGATCTGGTCATCGATCGATGTGGTGGGTCCCTGAATGCCCCAGTCGAGGGCCGTTGAGGTTTGCGCGCCCGCGTTGCGTAGATCCAGACTGCCGAAGTTGAGATCGCCGATCTTGATCCCCAGTCCGCCCATCGAGTCGATCGCGTGGATCAGATGGCCGAGGGTGGCGATGTTGTCGATGAACTGCGCCGCGCCCGGGCTGACGGCACCCAGTTGCGCCGCGAGGTCGAGGACCGTGACATCGTGCCCGAGCACGTCCGAGATGCCGGGAACGCGCGTCGTCAGAACATCGATCACGGGCATGATCGGTTCGATGACCGCATCGAGCTTGTCGACCGCGGGCTTCAGGATATTGGTGACGAAATCCCCGAACTCGAACGTGAAATCGCGCAGCGCGACGTTCGGGGCCGCTTCGGCGGCGCTCGGTAGGGAACCGACCTGCAGGACGTGCCACGGGTCGAGGACGAGTTCGCCGTGCAGCGAGGGGAAATCGCTGGTGCCCGTATAGTGACCGGCGGCATCCTTCTTGAAATTGACGCCGAGGTTGAGGTCGAGGTCCGCCGCGACTTGCAGGTCCGCCCTGAGGGACGCCTGCGAGAGATTGCCGAGAACGGTCCCGATGCTGTCGGCCTGAGAGCCCACGAGATCGATCGCGAGGGCTCCGGTCAGGGCTGTGCGCCGCGTGGGATCCTGTTGATCGATATGATTGGTGATGAGCGCCTGAAGGATGCCGATCTCGCCGAACGCCTGGAAGTCGGCGGAGGGCGCGACCGAGACCGAGAGGGCGAGTTCATCGGCCGTGCTGGTGTCGACGTAGAAGCCCGACCGGTCGGCGCCGAAGGAGAGGTTGAGGGCCCAGGCCACGGCCGTGTCGAGGCTGCTGCCGTCGGTGATCCCGAGCTGAAGACCCGGCAGGCCAAGATCGAAGCCGACGCCGGATGTATAGTGCTCCGTATTGCCGAGATGAAGGTCGATTTTGATGTTGGCGAGTTTCTGACCGGCGATCGTCTGGGCGAAGGTCTTGCCCTCGGCGTTGTTGGGATCGAAGGTCCGCAGCGCTGTGTCACCCTCGGCTGTGTCACCCTCGACCGCGTAGCGGAGGGTGACCTTCGGCTCCCCCTGAGCGTCGGTCGCCGCACCCGGCAGCGCCGCGAGCGTGGACAGAAGGGTTTCGGCCGTGAGGGCGTCCTTGATGACGCGCAGCTTGCCGATGAAATCGGCCACGCCCGCGAGGTTCGTCCCGATGATGGGCAGGCGAACATCGGCCAAGCGGCCCGAGAGCGTCCTCTGCAGCGCGGCGAGCAGGCCATCGAGGTTCGTCGTGAGACTGCTCAGGATATCGCCCGAATCGAAGATCGAGCCGAAGCTGAAGTTTGGGTCGCTCTGCGTTATGCTCGCCGCATTCGCCAAGCCTGAGAACAGCTTCGCGATGTCGGCGCTGACGGTGAGCGTGTCTTGGAGAGCGTCGTTGTAGTAGACGGGTAGAACGACTTTCGCGACGCCGTCGATGTTGATTTGGAAAGCGTTCGACAGTGCGGCGAGATCGGAGAGGTAATACTTCCTCCCTGCGTCGAGCATCGTGACGCTGATGGCTGCAGCGTCCGTCCCCGCCTGATTGGTGAGGGTCGCCGAACCGTTCTTGACGGCGAAGGCGATCGGCCCGAGCGCCAGCGTGACGTTGAGGCCCGCCCCGCTGTCGATCCGCGCGCCGAGTTCGAACTTCGTGGATCCGTCGAGGTAGGCGCGATCATCCGCGAGGTTGAAGCCGAAGCCGAGGTGGAGCTTCGCGGTCGGCGTGAACGTGAGGTCGCCCTGGCCCGACAAATCCAGGAGGTTGCCCACGCCCGGGATCGCGTTCGCGAGACTCAGCGCCGTCAGGTCCAGGTTGAGGGGCAACTGGGTCGCGGCGAAGCTCGGCGTGATCTCGACGGCAAATTGCAGGTTGGTGCCGCCTTGATCGAGCGTCGCCGTAACGGTCACGTTCGGTGCAATTTCGCCGCTCGCCGACAGGCCCTTCTGGAGGATCGCCTGCACCTGCTTGGCGAGCTGGGCCTCAAACTCGGTGAGCGACGTCTTCAGGGTGTTCAGGCCGTCCCCGATCGTCTGTCCGAGCGCCTTGATCGAGGCTGCGAGGCTGCTCCCGAGATGCGTCAGGCTCTCCAAGCTCAGGTTGACGCCCGGAAGGCTGTGCGTGAACGCGCCCCCGCTGAAGAGAGCTTCGATCTGCTGCGCGAGGCCGATCAGACCATTCTTGATCGCGTCCGCGCTGAGGCTGCTGAAATCGAGGAGATTGCCGGCTCGCGAGAAATCTGGCGTCCAGGCGATGCTGAGAGGGCCTTGCGCCGCGAGCGCGAACGCCGCCTCGGCCGTGATCGTCGCGTTCGCCGGCAGGTTCAGCGCGCCGGCGAGCGGGCCCGAGACGCTGACCGGAAGCGACAGGTGCGCGTCGCCGTCGAGTTGCAGGGGCGTCAGCACCGAGCCGAGGCTCGTGCCCTGTTTCAGGAGGTCGCCGAGCGAATGGCTGCCCGGGCTGAGCCCGATGTGGAGGGTGGCGTCCGCCTGGGCTTGCCCGTTCGCGATTCCGAGCTGAACGAGCTGGAACTGCGCCGATCCGTTAAGCGCGCCGCTGATCGCGACCTGCGCGGCGACGCTCAGCTCCTCGATCGAGATGCGACTCAGAGCCGGCGTGGTCCCCTCTTGCAGAGCGGTGCCGCCGCGCTTTTCGGCGCTCATGGAGAAGGCGAGGGCGGTGTGGGCGTAGCCTTGTGCGTCCGTCGTGAGCGTGAGGACCGGGCGGACGCCACTGACGCGGAGCACCAGGCGGCCGCTCGAATCGAGGCTTGCGAGGACGCGGCTCGAACCCGCCTTGTCGAGATCGACGTTCAGGCTCTCGAGGGCGGCGTTCACCTGTTTAACGAGATCAGAGGCGGAGCCATTGGCGGCCGTTTCGGCCTGCGCGATCCGGATCGTGTGGGGCGACAGGCCGTTGGCCGACAGGTTGAAGACGAGGTCGCCTGCGAGGCGCCCCGTCTCCGGCAGGGGTTGCGCGGAGGGGGTGAGCGAGATCAACTCCCGTCCGGTCGCCGCAGCAAATCCCAGATCGGTCACGGTCGGGTCGAGGGAATCCGTGAGCAGGCTCAGCGGCACGTGCGAGCCGGCCGCCTGATCGATCCGCAGGACCGGCCCGACCGCGGTGTAGCTCGCCGAGACGACGAGCAGGGACGGGTCGAGCCCGGCAGCCCGCAGGGCATTCGCGACCGCCACACCGAGATCGGCCGCGAGATCGGCCGTGCTGGTGTTGGAGCTCGTGGCCGCAACCGGCAGGCGCACCGGCACCTGCTTGCCGTTGACGATGAGCGTGAACGCCGCGTCCCGCCCGCTCTTCAGCTGGCCATCGCTCGGCGCCGCCCGGTTGCCGACGAGCGAGGCGCCGACGGTCGCGAGGTCGACACCGAGCGTCAGGCTGAGCGTGTCCGACGCGCTGACCGAGAGACTGCCGGTCGCCGAGGCGCCGAGGCTCGACAATCCCCCGATCGCGCCCGCGTACTCGAACCCGGCCTGAACGGCACCGAGATCCTGGTGAAGGCTCAAGCCGATCACGAGCCGATCGCGGGCCTGATCATAGCTCAGCGTGACTGGATTTTGATCGCCCGGGTTGTTCGCCAGAGCGATCAGCGCCTGTTTGAGGGCTGACAACGACGCGAAGGTGGCGCCCCCTGTCTGCCCTTCGAGGAGGTGTCCGCTGATGTCCTGACCGAACTTGCTTCCGAATTGCAGAACCTGACCGACCGTGAGCGAGGTCAGCGGCAGCTTCTGGCTCAGGGCGTCCGAGCCGCTCACCTTGACGAGCCACTGCGCGAGCTGGCTCAGGGCGCCGACGAGCTGATTGGCGGACAGATCGGCGAAGCGCTCAAAGTCGAGGGCGCGCTCGCCGGTCAGCGCCACGGCGAGCGAGGACGGGCTCAGCGGATCGCCCGTGACCGACAGCGTGGCCTCGCCCTGATCGAGCCCCTGAATCTGCCCATGCAGGCTGAGCGCGAGATCGAGGTGCGAGTCCGTCACGGAGACCGTGATCAAGCGGCCCGAGTTCGTGCCGAGGAGCTGATCGAGGCTCTGCAGGCCGCCCGATCCGACCGCCACGTCAAGGCTCAAGTCGTAGGCGGCCTTCTGCACGGTCGCTGCCGCGTCGAGGAGGCCGATATTGGCCGTCAGGTTGACCGCTTGCGCGGTCGCGCTCGGCGCGAACCCGAGCGTTGCGCGCGCGTAACTCTGCGCCTCGCTCGTCACGACCAGGGTGGGCTGCGCGCCGATGATCTGCAGCACCATCTGGCCACTGGCGTCGAGAGAGGCCAGGATGGTGCCGGAGCCCGGAACAGCTTTGTTCAGGCTGGCATTGAGGGGTTGAAGCGCCGCGTTCACTTCGCCGACGAGATCGAGGGCGGAGGTGTTCTGCGTCGAACTCGAGGCCCTCACTTCGACGGTGAAGCTCGGCGCGCCATTCGCCGTCACGGCGAACCGGAGATCATCGGCGAGGTGACCGTCGACGGGAAGCGGGCCCGACACGGTCGCCTTCGCGGTCTGCACCTGACCGAGGTGGAATGAGACCGCGAGATCGTTCACGCGAAGAAGCGTCGCCTGCTCGAAGGACAGGCTGGGGTCGTGGTTGAACCCGAGCGTCAGGTCGAGCTTCAGCCCGGCCGTGGCGCTGGCGGCGAGCTGGAGGGTGGCCGCGAGGGGGCTGTCGGCTTCTGTCAGCGACAGCCCGACTTGCGCCAGCGTTTTTGAGACGTCGATCGACAGGTTGTAGATGTCGACGTCGCTCGTGGCATTGAGCCCGAGCTGGCTCTGCGCTGCCCGATCCTGGCCCGAGACCAAGCCGCTGAAGGTCTTGGCCGCGTCGACGACCGCGCGGAGGCCCTGCACCCCGTCGAGGTTGGTCTGGAGGCGATCGAGGAACGAGTCCTGAGAGTTGGCCGGATTGCGGATGGCGGTGAAGATCGCCGCACTCAGCTCCTGGAAGGTGCCGCTCTGCGGGTCGCTCAGATTGAGGAGATCGGCCAGCGACTGGTGGATCAGTGGCAGCTCGCTGTGCAGGACCGGGTTCGCCTGGAGCGTGGCCCAAAGGCTCGAGAACCACTGCGTCTGCAGGGCCTCCAATCCCTTCTGCGCGGCGGCCGACAGCGTGCTCGTGCTGACGAGGCTCGAGAGATCGGGCACAAGCTTGGCGAGAGCGGCGCTGTCGAACTGCGTCCCTGGCGCCTGCGTCAGATCGTCGAGGGACCAGGTCAACGACACCGGAGTCGGGGACGCGCCGCTGCCGAAGCCCTGCAGGGGCAAATTCACGTTGGCCGCGCCGCTCGTCGCGAGGGTGAAGACCGCGCTCGGCGTCTGCACAAGATCCCACAGGGTGACCCGGCCGCTGTTGTTGGGCGACTTCAACGTGAGCCGCACCTGGGCCGGCTGGTTTGGATCAACACTCGTTCCGTTACCCGAATTGATGCGTCCCCCGAGGCTCAAGGTGCCTCCCTGAACGCCGACGCGCACGACGCCGAGCGTGGCCGTCGCCACCAGGGGAGCGCTGGTCGCTGCCTGGAGCGCGACGTCGATCAGGCTCGAGCCGTCCGCGATGAGGTAGAGGCGCTGATCATCGGCCTTGGTAGGGTCGAGCGAGAGGCCGAGGTGGAGGTTCGTGCTCACCCGTCCGGTCACCCGCACTGTGCCGCCGGCGGTGAGTGAGAGTGGGCCGAGCGCTTCGTCGAGCGCGAAGGCTTGGTCTTGGTCGATCGCGTGATTGAGCGTCAGGTCAAAGCGCACGTCGTTGCCGCTGACCTGGACTGGTCCGAGAACGCCGACCTTGGCGAGGGCACCCAGGACATCGGGCAGCGTGGCGAGACCGTCGGTAAGGCCCGAGAAGGCCGCGCTCAGCTGATCCCTCAAGCCCGCCAGATCCGGCAGGGCCCGGCCGAAGAGCGGCAGGCTCGTGCCGAGCCCATCCGCACCGAACAGGCCCTGCAGAGCTTGCGGCAGTGCCTGGAGAGCCTTGAGCAGGCCCTCCATCGACAGCGAGCCGAACTTCGCGAAATCGCCGAGCTCGGGCAGGTTGAGCGAGACCGCTTGCGGCTGCGCCAGATCCGACCAGCTCGCCGTCAGCACCCGCGACGCGTTCAGCGTGGTCGAACTCAAGGGCAGCGTCACGCTCGCGGAGCCGCTCAGCCGCGCGTAATCACCGGGCTTGGTGATCGCGCCGAGGAGTTGGGCCTCGGTGATCCGGCCACTCCCATCCGGGCTCGCCAGGGTAAGCGAGGCGGTGGCCTGGGCCGATCCGTGCGACACCGCGGCGTCGAGAACCCCGATATGCGCCGCCGCATCGATCTCGGACACCAGGGCCGATGCGGTGATCACCGGGTCCGAATTCGAGATCGGAATGAAGAAGCTGAGCCCCGCCGGATCGAGCACCACCCCGATGCGGATCCGCCCCCGGCCGTCAGGTTGGTCTCGGCGGTGCTGACGTCGAGACCGAGATTGAGCAGATCGGTGTCGGCCCAGTGCAGGGCGGTCGCACCGGTTCTCTGCACCGCGTAATCGGCCGTGAGCGTGAGCTCCTGCACGCCCGGCTTGGCGGAGGGCGAGAGCGTTGCGCCGACGTTCGAGAGTCCGGGAACCTGGCCGAGTGCGGAAACGAGCCCCTCGACCGTGTTGTAGGATCCGACCTGCTCGACGAACAGCTTGCGCAAAGTTCCGCCCACATCCGTCAGGCTACCGAGGCTGCTCCCGAAGATCGGCAGGTCACCGCCGAGGAGGTTGCCGGTGTTCAGGGAGCCGAGCCACTGCGCGGTCTCGCCCAAAAACCTCGCGACGTCGGAGGCCTTGAGTTGGCTGAGGGCCTGATAGGTCGGCAGGGCCGCCAGATTGTCGGTCGGCTGCTCGACGCCCGTGACGCCGGCCCAATGCAGGTCGAGCGTCTGCGACGCGCTCAGAAGTGAGCTCGTGAGCGGCAGGTGCAGGTTGGCAGCGCCCGAGAGGGTCGCGGCCGCGGCCGCCCCCTGCGCGAGATCCGTGAAGCTCGCCGGCTTGATCTCGCCCGTGCTTCCGGCATCGCCGATCTGCAGGTGCACTGCCGCGTCGAGGCTCGCCGCCGCGCCCGCGGCCGTGACGTCGACGAATCCGAAGCTGCCGCCGACGTTGAGATCATGCGCATCGACGTGAGCCTCCGCAGAGAGACTCGCCGGCCGGATGAAGAACTCGCCGGTCTGGGTGTTGAGGCCGAAGGTGAGCGACAGGGTCGCGCTCGCGCTGAGCGGCAGGGTTCCGGCGAGACTCAAGGCGAGGCTCGCGCCGGCTGGTCCGAGCGACAGCTGGGTCTGCGCGGTGGTTGCGCGCTGCAGGGAGAGCGTGACGAGGTCCTCGCCCGGGCTGGAGCTTGTGGTCACGGAGCCGGCGACGTCCGGGCTCGCCTGCAGGGCTTGCGCGAGCCCGCCGAGCGAGTGGGTCAGGCTCGTGTCGTTGAGGTAGGTGGATGCGGGTCGGAGCAGGTCGTCGGCGACGATGTTTTGGAACGGCGAGAGCTGTGCGAGCGACTGACCGGCGATCGGTAGTTGATGGGTCAGGGCGCTCGACTGGTCGAGCCGGGCGCTGAGATCCCGGAACGCGGCCAGGCCTGTCAGGAGAGCCGCAGACTCGCTCCCGGTGAGACTGTCGGCGGAGAGGAGGATGCGCGGCTCAATGGCCTCGATCTCGATCTCCTCCTGGTCGGGGAGATCGGCGGTGCGCGCCCGCGCGCTCCGCTGCGAGACCCGGCTCGTCAGTCGCTTGAGCAGAGCGGTCGACGAGGTCTGGGACAGGAGGGCGTCGAGAGCAGACCGCATGAGGTGGTTCCCTGGTGCTGCCCTCGGCAGCCCGGATGCGCTGTTCGTTGGGGAGAGCGGGCGCGGCTAGGAGTTCGGCTGCCAGTCGATCTGACAGCGTAGGCCCGACGGGATGCGGTTGCCGGGATTGGGCAGCTCGAGCCGCACCCCGAACGTCTTGCTCGCCGCGTCGATCGCAGGGTCGATGATGACGACCTTCGCCGAGAGGTGTTCGAGCGGGAGCGCCTCGACGCGGACAAGGACGGGCGTGCCGAGGGCGATCGTTCCGAACGCCTCAAGGGGCATGGCCACCTCGACGTGGAGGGGATCGAGCTGAGCGACCCGCAGCACGGCGGGAGCTTGCGCCGAGATGAACTCGCCGGCCGAGCGCAGCTTCTGCAGGACGACCCCGTCGACTGGACTGACGACGAGCTTGTTGCGTACGGCCTCGCCGGCGCGCCGGGCCTCCAGCGCGGCGAAGGTGCGGTCGAAGCGAGCCTCCCGCAGGGCCTGCTCCGCCACACGGGTCTGCACCAGCAGATCCGCGTAGGCCTCGGCAGCCATCACGCCTTTCTCGGCGAGCCCCTTCTTGCGATCGAGCTTATCTTGCAATGCGTCGAGTTCGGCGCGGCGCTTCTCAACCGTGCCGTCGAAGCCGGCGCGCGCCTCGGCGGAGACGAGGGCGGCTTCCTCAAGCCAGGATCGGATCCGCGCGACGGTCTGGCCAGCCTTGATGATCTCTCCCCGCTCGACCAGCATCGCGTCGAGGAGACCGTCGCTGGCGGCGCCGAGCTCGACGGTTGTCTTCGGCGTGAGCAGGCAGGCCTTCTCAGGTCCGGCCAGGGCCGGGCACAGGCCGAGCAGAAGGGCAGCCCAGACCAGAAAGGGTCTCATTCCGGCATTCCCCCAGAAAGCCAGCAATCCAATGGTTTTTGGTGAAGACGCTGCGTGCGTGCGCCGCTTTAACCGGATTGCGCGCCGGTCGCCGCGGTGTGCATGTCAACCGCCCAATATTCGGAGGGTCTTCCGAACACCCAGGAGGTGGCGCAACCAGAACAGGAGTGTCGCTCCGTCCTAGCCCGGTGCTGATCGATCGACACGTGATGCCCCTCACGCCTTATCGCCGCCACGAAATCAGATTTCGCTCCCGCGCGGCTCTCTTGGTTTAACGGATTTTTAGCGGAGGCTCCGGCCGGCGCATCATTCAAATGGCGTAAGAGCACTGAATTGCACAGGCTGCGACAAAGCGGCCACGGATTAAGCCTGAGATGCGTGCGTGTTGCCGCACTGTTCACCCCGTCCGGTCCGCGGGCCCGTGCGACGCCGCTCAGGGCGGTGCCGATCGCTGCGGAGACCTCAGTCCGGCTTGCCGAGGAAGGCGAGCATCCGGTCGTATCGCTCGTCGTACGTGGTGAGCAGGCGGCGTGCCTGACGATGCCGACGCTCAACAAGCTGCTGCGCGCACCGCAGCAACCACAGGCCTGCCGAGGATCCGAGCACGTTGACGCCTTGTGACGGGAAGCGTGCGGAGAGCGAGCGCAACAGCGGTTCGTCCGAGGCGAGCATGCACTCGAACGAGCCTGGATCTCCCTGTCGGGCGGAGCGGCCCGCGAGCTGTCGTTCGATCCTGCGAGCGTCCTGGGCCTCCGCGATGATCACGTGCAATCCGCCCGCAGCCTTCGCGGCCGGTGAGAGGCGGATGTCGGTGCCGCGCCCGCCCATGCTCGTGGCGACCGTCACTGCGCCCGCCTCGCCGGCTCGTGCCACGATATCGGCCTCCGCCGCGTGGTTGAGTGCGCTCAGGACCTGGTGAGGCACATCGTGCGCGGCGAGCCTCTGGCTGATCGCGAGCGTTGCCTCGACACTGCGGACGCCGATCAGGACCGGCCGGCCGGTCGCCCGCATCTCGGTCGCACGTCGCGCCACCGCGGGCCACTTCTCCTCCGAGGAGCGGAAGAACGCGGGCGCATAGCGCGCGCGTCGGGTCGGCCGATGACTCGGGATCGGGCAGCTGCGCAGGCCGTACACGGCGTGGAGTTCCTGCGAGACCTCGGCTGCCGTTCCCGTCATGCCGCAGAGCTTTTCGTAGCGCCGGAAGAACTTCTGGTAGGTCGTGCTCGCCAGGACGCTGCGCGTCCCGGTCCGACGGCAGTTCTCTTTGATCTCGACGAAAGCCTGCAGGTAGTCGCTCCAGGCGCGATCGGGCATGCTGCGGCCCGTGTACTCGTCGATGATCTGAATACTGCCATCGACCACAATGTAATCCTGATTGAGGTGCAGGCCATGAATGGCCATCAGGGCCTGGTGCAGGACGGTGCGGCGGAGCCGCGCGTTGCGCAGCAGCGGGTCGAGCTGGAGCAGAACGGGGTCACTCTGCTCGTAAGCGGCAGGCGTCAGGATGAGCTGATCGGCCGCAAGGCGGCGGAAATGCCCGCCCTCGCGCAGGCCGCGCGCGATCTCCAGGATCGCCTCGAGCGGTCCCTCGGCGAGATCAAGCTGGCCCTGTCCTTCCGACAGGATGAGCGGGGTGCGCGCCTCGTCGACGAGCACGCTGTCCGCCTCGTCGACGATGCACTGCCCGAGGCGTGGGATCAGGATGTCGGCACTGGTCTCGAACTCCTGAGCCTCAGATTGGAGGCGGGTGACCCGATCGCGGAGAAAGTCGAAGGCGAGCTCCTTGTTGCTCACGTAGGTGACGTCCGCCGCGTAGGCGGCACGGCGCGCCGACGGCTCCGAACCCTCGCTGATGGATCCCGTTGTCAGGCCGAGGGACGCGTAGAGCGGAGCGAGCGCGTCCCCGTCGCGGGTTGCCAGATAGTCGTTCGACGTCACGACGTGCACCGGGTAGCCGCGAAACGCCGCGAGAACGGCCGGGAACGCGGCCGTCAGGGTCTTGCCCTCGCCCGTCTGCATCTCCACGACGGCGCCGCGGGCCATGGCGATCCCGCTCAGGTGCTGCTCGACATGCGGCACGAGCCCGAGTGTCCGGCGGCTCGCTTCGGCAATCAGCGCGTGGGTCTTGACGAGACAGGCGTTGTCCGCCGTCCCGAGGCGCCAGAGAACCCGCTGATGGTAGGCCTCGGCGCGCAACTGCACGTCGGATACCGACTGGTATGTCTCGGCGTCGCGGTGCGCCGCGCCGGCCAATTCTCGCATCTGTCGAAAGGAGCGTCCGTCGATCTGAGAGAGCCTCCGCAGAGGCACGCGGGCCAGGGCGGCGGCCCAGCGAGAGGAGCTCGGCGCCTCGCCGGCGCCACCGGGGATGACGGCACGCGAGCGCGGTCTGTCGCGCGCACCAACCGGGACGGAAGCGCCCGTGCTCACGCCTTCAGCTCCTTGAGGAAGAGAAGCTTGACAGCGCGCGCGAGATGCCAGGCGGGGGTGGCCCAGCCGTGGTCCAGGAGGACGTCGACCCGCCGGCCGATCAGACCCGGGGCCAAAGGCTTCTCCAGGATGACTTCGGCCTCGAAGAACGTTGTCAGGGCTCGGCGGCCATCCGCTCGGGTTGGATCCGAGGCCGTGTTGCCGCCACCGCTCGTGCCCAGAACGGCACTGGGCAGTTCTCGCGCGCCGGCCGGCACGATGCGCCCGAGGCGGGCGGGCAGGAGCCGCTCCTCGCCGTCGTTCCCGATCCTGATCAAAACGCGCTGCGTCGACGACCGAGCGAGATCGACATCCTCCTCGGCGAGCAGGGCCCGAACGGTGGTCGCTTCAGTGAGGACGTATCCGAGAAGCTCACCACGGGGCACGTAGCGCCCGAACAGGGTGGCGGGCGAGCGCAGCTCGACGACGCCGACCGCCGGGCTGCGTACGGCGAGCTGCTCGACCTTAACCGAAGCCAGCGCCAGCTTCTCGCTGGCATAGCCGATCTCGTGCTCGACGATCGCCGCGTCGACCAAGCTCTTCGCGAGAGCCGCTGTCCTTCGGTGCTTCAACGCTTCCAGTTCGGCGGTCCGCAGCCGCCGGTCGTGCTGGACGATATCGTTCGTGAAGACCAGAAGTGGCTCGCCGCGCAGCACGGTCTCGCCCTGCGAGACGAGCAACCGCTCCACGAAGCCATCCACTTCAGCGATGATCTCCGAGCCCGATCCCGGCTTGAGAACGCCCTGCGTCAGGGTCCGGTTGGGGATCTCCACCAGGAAGAGGAGGACCAGCAGGGCGCCCAGGATGAGCGCCCCGCGCACCACTCCGGCGCGCCGAAATGATCCGGTCGCCGGATCGCGCAGCACGAAAGCGAGCGCGCGCCCCGTCGGGAGGAGCAGCGATGTCACGACCGACCAGAGCGCCAGCAGCACTCCAAGGCCGAAGTATTTCTTCGCGAGAACCAGCGCGATGCCAATCGACAGCACCACGCGGTAGAGCAGGGAGGCCGGTGCGTAGAGCGCGCACCAGACCCGCTCGCCGACGGGCGCGCGAGGGCCGGGCGCAGTCTCGCCGGAAATCCAACCCCGCAACCAACGAAGCCACTGTTGGCTGGCTCTCTGGGCGAGGTTGGGGATCTCGATGATGTCACTCAAGATGTAATAGGCATCGTATTTCAGAAGCGGATTGCCGTTGAACAGCAGCGTCGAGACCGTGCAGATGACCAAGATGTTAAACGCCAGCGCCCGGACCAGTCCGGGGCCGACGGCGAGCCAGATCTGGAGCGCGAGGCCCGCCAGGATGAACTCCGCCATGATCCCGGCAGCGCCGACGATCGTGCGCTGCCATTTGCTCGGAAAACGAAGAGAGTTTGTCGCGTCCACATACGGCATGGGTACGAAGATCATGAACATCACGCCGAGTTCATGCACCTCTCCGCCCCACGCTTTGACAGCGAGTGCGTGCCCGAACTCGTGCACAAGCTTGACCAAAGGTATCGTGAGCAGGACCAGCACCATGTTCTCGGCGGAGAAGATGTGATCCACGATGTCGGAGCTCAGCCCTATCCAATGCTTGGCGATCTGCAGCAGGCTGAAGACGACCCAGATGGCCCACAGAATGCCGGCGAGCGGTTGGAAGAGCCATCGCGCGAGCGAGGAGGCACGCGTGAGAAGAGCGTCCGGGTCAACGAGCGGAACTTTGACAAACAGCGGTGACGTCAGTTTCTGAAATCGCCGTGCCCACCGCTTCTCGCTGGCCTGAGCGGTGAGCTGCGCGAGATCCGGCGGGACGTTGCCGGCCAGCGCCCCCGCGGTCGCGAGCTGCGTGAGCAGGTGAATCATCTCCTGACGCGTTGCACGCTCGACGTTGTCACCCGCGAGGAGAAGCTGCTCGACGGTCCTCTGCCCGTCCATCAGCCCAGCCAGCCGGTGCGCGCGCGGGGAGAGGCGCAGAAACTGGTTCGTGAGCTCCTGATGCAGCACGTACGAGAGACGGCCGCGGAAGTGGCGCGGTGTCAGGCTCATGGTGTGCGGCAACCGCGGACGAAAGTGCTTCACCCGGTGCCAAACTTGATCATCAATCGCCATGCGCGCTGCCCGACCAAGGCAGGTAAGGCCAAGCCTTGAGCTTCAGCCATCCGACGAGCCGGTGGCTCCAGATCCAGATCAGCCGCTGCTGCCCCGCGCTGAGCCGCGCGATGCCCTCCATGCCGTGGCGGAGGCGCGGATCGGACCGCGTCAGGCGGGCCTCGACCCGGAACACGGCCTGACCCTCCTTGGCCTCGGTGATCGGTGTGATCGTCGTCACGGTGATCGGAAAGGTGGCATCGGGAAGTGAGGCGAGGAGGAGGTCGCCCGTTTGGCCTGCACGCGTGCGATCGACGAGATCTTCGTTGACATCGAGCGTGATGCGGAACGAGTCGGCCTGCGCGACCTGGAACAGAGGGTCACCGCGTTTGACCGGCGTGCCGACAGCCTGGGAAAGGTCGCCCGAGATGATGAGGCCACGGTAGGGACTTTTGATCTCAGCGCGCCCGATCATCGCGTCGAGGTAGGCGAGCTCCGCGTCGGTCTGAGCGATCTGAGCCTCGATCACGTTCGCGTCGGACAGCCGGTTCTCCGCGGTCGCCCGGTCGAGCTCTGCCGTCTTCTGGCGGCGTGTGGCGGCCTGGCGCAGCCTCTCCAACCTCATGTCCCGGTCGTCGAGCTTGGCGAGGACCGCTCCGCCGGCGATCACGGTTCCGGGCCGGCCGAACTCGGCGAGGATGAAGCCGTCGAAAGGGGCCGCAAGGGTCGCCAATTCTTGCCCATCAACTCTCGCGTTGGCGGTGATGCGGTACTCATCACGGAGCAGGCAGGCGCCGGCGAAGAGCGTGACCAGGCACAGAGTGGCCAGCTTGAGCTTGAGAGCGGCGGGTCCGAAGAGTTGCGAGACTGCTGTGACAAGCCAGCGCCGGGCGCGTTGTGGAAGCGGGGCGTTGCGCTCCTGAAAGAAGTGAAGGATGGCTCCCAGCGAGCCGGCAAGTTCTGCCAAGGTTTCCACAACCGAGTGCGGCGTTCCCTCGGGTGAGGCGCTCTCGCACACGATGGCACCGAGCGGTTCGCCTCGGAAAAGGATCGGGGTCGTGCAGAGCGTTCCGCCCTGCAGCCGAACGACGTCCGCGTGTGCGCGCGTGACGAGAAAAGCTCCTCCTTCAACATCTGGGTAATGGATAACGGCCTTCTGCAGAATGGCTTCCTCGGCAGCCGCCTGAAGCTTCTTGACGACACCGAGCCTGCGGTCGAACTCACCCGCGCCAGAGACTGCCCGCAGCCTTACGTTGAGGCCTTCCCTGAGATGAACGCTAACGCGTTCATAACCGAAGCTAGCCGCGAGATCCGTCGCCAAAACCTGCGTGGCCCCGTCTAGGCCGTTCTGCTGCAACAGGCGGGTGCTGAGGTCCCGCAGCAGGCGCCACCGGGCCGCCCGCGGGAGAGCCTCTTTCCGAGTGAGCAGTCTGGCGCGCAGCCATCCCGAGGAGATCTGCACCGTCCGCAGAGTGCGAAGCGCGTCTCCGCGGCCACGGTCCCCCTGTAGGATCACCGCGACCGCGACCAGTTCGCTCGCGTGCAGGATGGGCGTGGCGATCCCGACGCGACCAGATTGCGGTGCTCCTTCGTCGAAGCGCCGGATTACGGCTTTGATCTCAGCGGCACATCTCCTGCCAACGGCTTCAAGCGACGCAGTGTCCCGATCACTTAACGCGCTGGAGAACGTGCAGCGCAGATCAGCCCCATCCTTGAGAAGAACGGCTGCCACGGCACCGCCACCCACCTCCTCGACGAGCAGGCGGAGCCATGAGGAGAGAAACTCCTCATCACTGACGCTATCGTTGAGAGCAAGACGGATCGCACTCTGCGGAATGGGCTGGGAAGAGCCCGGCTGGCCTTCTTCCGCCGCCTGATCCTTGGACTCGAGCAACATCGCCTCGCCCGACCAAGCCTTCAGATGTTGATCTTACCGCAGCGCTGTTCGAACTCAGCGATACGCGCGGTGAGAAGGGCGGACAGGCGCTTCGCCGCGTGTGGCGTCAGCATGATCCGGTTCTCGAGTTCAACGGTTAGCTCTTCGGCTTCGATGAGATTCCAAGTCTGATTTGTCCCGAAGAGCAGCGAAAATTCCTCATTCGTACTCAGGACATTTACAACATTGGCAAACGATGTTGCCATATGCGAGTCGTCCCACCGGACTTTTTTTGATGTTGAAGCAGGGATGTTCTGACCTCGATCGTCCGCAGTCGCCGGTCCGATTGACTTGCTCGCAGATTTTGCCACTACTGTGCTCCGCGCAGAATTTCTCTGCTTATGCAAGGCAATTTTCTTGAGGTCAATCCATTGACTAACATTGGCGTTCTGTAGTCAACGCTTGGCCGCCAGACTTCCTATCAGATCTGCTACCCGTTGCATCATTCAAATGAACTACGGACTTAAGGCAGTGCAAGGGAGCGACTCTGCTGCCACACCCGCACGCGCAGGGAGCTTGCGGCCACGGGATGCGGTTGCGGGAGATGCTCGTTCGAAGGCGTGTGGGACTTTCAACCTGCTTGACCGGATCATGTGCGCGGCGCAGTCCCGAAGCCGATGCGATCGTCAACCAGAGCGACGCGCCAGGGGTGTTGCAAACTTACCGCGGCGGTCGGGTCATGATCCTGCTGAAGCCGAAAACTCCCGCCCGCGCGCCAAAGCCTGCGGGTCGATTGATACGCCATCTCGCTGCCCTGAACCACCTTCAGTCGGAACGCTTTTGAGAGCACGGAAGTATCTACATCAGCCGGTGGATCGGGCTTCAGGTCTGTTGACGCCGCATTCAGCAACTTCGCGGACGTTGCTTCGGAGAGGAACTTCGGCTGCGGAGCCGATGCATTCGCGCGAGTTAGCGCGAGCATCCCGTCACGGCCCGCAGGTCAGTGCACGATTCCGGCCCTCCTTTCATCCGGGGGGGATTGCACATTTTTCAAACACACTAGACTATCGAGCCGAAGATGGGTGAGCGGGTGCTCATTGGCATGCCACTACTCAAAGTGCTGGATCGCATCGGATGTGGCGGAATGATCCTCGATACGTTAGGGGAGGTGCTGTTCATCAACGACAGCGCCCGGCGCATCCTACAAGCAGGATTTGGTCTCACGGAGTTTCAATCTGCCGACATAGCCGGGGGCGGGAGGGACTTCGTCAAGAAACTTCTCGGCTTGGGAAAAACCCGTGTTCAATTTGATAATGAAAATTGGATTTTAGTCGAACGTGAAGGAGGGCGACCACTGATCATGCATGCAGCGCCATTGCCGCAGGAAGGTGATGGCGGGCCACATACGCTCTTAGTTCTGGTCGATTTGGAGGGGGCTCCAACTGCAAACCGTGCAGCCTTAGAGCGGGTGTTCGGCCTTACGCCAGCTGAAGGAAGGCTGGCAGCCTTGCTGGCGGCGGGCGCAACAACCGCGGAGGCCGCCGAAGCACAGGGTCTGAGCGTAGCAACTATCCGCGCTCAATTGGGATCCATATTTGCCAAGACTCATACCCGCCGGCAGGCAGAGCTTGTGATGTTAATCATGCGGTTGTCGGCTCTTCCTTAGTCAATATGCCGAAAATGTCTAAAGATCCAGTCTCCAATGCGTGAATAAAGACCATATTTCTCCGCCCCAGCTCGTAGAAGTAGGATTTAATATTCATAATCAATCGATGCGAGCCTGCGCAGGATCAAAACCCTCTCCTGAATAGATCGCGTCCGCGTCAACCTCATTTCGCGTATTATTTGGCAGACTCGATTTTGTTTGATTGCGTGTTTTGCGCTCTTTGCAATCGCTGCAGACTGAAGTGAGTGCTTTCCGGCTCTGGTTATCCGTTCTCCGATCGAAATCTAGCTGGCGAGTTGAAGCTCGCGCGTAAACGTCTGCGATCTCGCCACGGATGTTGCTGGGTTCTCCGGTTCGTTGAACAGATGTGGGCGCATGTGGCTGCAGATGGACCGCCTGTGGCTCAGCCCAGGCCGGCTTGGCGAGTGCGAGAAGGGTGAGGAGGTAGAACGGGACGCGCATCGGGTCTGCTCCGGGCAAGCCTCAATTCTGCTCGTGATTGCAGCAAAACCAAGATCGGAGAGCCCTTTTGGATGTGCGCAGCCGCCATCTGCCGGAGGCATCGAGGCGGCTCAGCATGGCACCAGGATCGGTGGTGGGGCGAACGAACCGGGCTGTAAAAGACGCTCCCTGCTAGAGGTTCGCACGGGGGATCACAGCCTCATCATCATGGGCACACCCTGCCGCCCGGGTGAGCCCGTCGCATTCGGCGACATCGCCAACGCGGTGCTCGGAACGTCCGATCGATCCTTCCTGCTCGTAGCAGGATGAGGATGGAGCTGTACCGCTGGTGGGACTGAAAGAGGCCTGCGTCTCGACCTCGCCCGTCACGCGGCTCGCGGTTGAACCTGCTTCTCGATCAACGGCGCAGCTACATCCCGCGCCATCTCTAGGTCATACGTCGCCGGCAGGCCCATTCAGAGCTCCGGAGAGGTGCCGAGATACCGGGCGAGCCACAGAGTCGTCCCGACCGAGACCGAAGGCCTTCCCGTATGATCTCCCTGATGGGGGCCTCTCGCGCCGCGATGGCCCTGGTCTGTTGACGGCAAACGATCTCGGGGTATCAAGCTTAGCCGATCCGAATCACGCGGAGCTGACAAGATGCTCGACCAGGAAACGGTTCACAGCTTCGAGGATATCAAGCACTTCTTGCGGCCGGGTGACCGGGTGTTGTTCTACAAGCCACACCAGTCCTTCGGCTTTACTATAGATACGGATCAAAATCTCGGAATCGTCCACGACCTCCTTGAGCGCGATCTTGGACTAAAACGCGATGCTATCAAGCAGACAATCTGTAACCACGATGGTTCGCAGATCATCGCCCGAATTGAACATTGGGTAGAGGTAAATCCCGTGACGAAGCACGGCAATGCGTTGATCTCAATACTCACCGCAGATATTTGAGCTACCGGTTCAAGCCCGCAAACCGTTCAGCCCACTTCGTACAGGCAGGCGCGATCGACGCACTAAAATAAGATCCCCGTTTCGACAACGAAGCGACTCTGGTGTTTCTTGTCGCCGTTCTTCCCGAATGCGAGGCCAGAAGTCGCATTCACCGCTTTGACGTAAGAATATTCGGGACGTACATAATACCTGTCCACCTGAAACGTCGGAGTGATTGTGGCGGAAAATGCTTTGCTGCCCGGTCCATAAAGCAGGCTTGTCTCACCCGTGCTTTTCTTGCCGGATTGGGCGATGTACTCAACCCGGCCCGCGAGCGAGATCTGAGATGTAAAGGAGTAGCTTGCCAGCAAAGCGCCGCCGTAGGTCGACGCGCTCTCATTTATTCCGAGCGTAAAATCACGGGGCACATGTGTAAACTGGACGTACGGCGATATGATCCATGGTCCAGATTTATAACCATAAGTGATATTGTAGATGCTGCTGTTGTTCTGTAGCAGCGGAGTGGCGACCGACTCATGCGAGGAGCGATCAAGATTGGCTCCCGCGCTAAAACTGACACGGTTCGCGTCATCGAATTTGTAGACGACGGATCCAATGAGCCAAGTCAGCCTATCCGAATAGAAGCCATCATTCAGCGATGTCGTGATAACAGTAGAGTCTTTGCTGTAGGCGATCTGCAGACCCTTGTTGATGTTGTTAGCTTGATTGAAGAGCAGTCCCTGCTCCACATTCATGTTCTGGAAAGTGAAGGTTCTCTCCCCGCTGAACAGGGATGGCATTTGCCCACCCTGAAGCGAGAACTCATCGCTGAGCTTGACCTTCGCGTAGGCGAGCGGAACAAACCCGTAAGTCTGTGACGTCGTGTCAATCGCGCTAGAGTTTGGAACACCCAGGGCGGGGATAGAATAGATGCCGGTCTGAATGTAGAATTGGACCGGACCATCTGCCTTCTGCACGATCATCTGCAGATTGCTAAAATCGACCCGCCCCGTGCGGTCATCCGGGTATGGATTGCTCTGCAGCAATCCATACCCCGTCACGACGCCCGACACATTAATTTTTCCGAGTGGCCCAGCCATAAAGGACGCCGGGTTCGGGTCCGCCCTCAGTGGGCCGCTGATCGTTGGCTGCTCGAGCTCGCCCGACTTCTCGGTCTTCGGAACCGAGTCGTCATCATCGTCGGACGCGGCCTTAGCGATCTGGGCAGATCCGATGGTGCTCAGCCCGATAAGGGCGCACGCCATCAGCCCGCGGCGCAAACCTCTGGTCCTCGCGCGCGGGGGCAACTCTCCCAGAGGGCCAGCGGGTCGCGCGGCTGGCGCGTTAAAGGAGAGGTGCCGCTGTGCGCCCGTAGTTTGAAAGCATGGGGGCGCCGAAAAATCAGCATCACTTCCTCAAGTCGCGAAGTTGGTGGTACAAGGCCCGAACGGCATCCATGTAATCCTGGCCTGTATTCCTCAGGCACATTTCCTGAACAAACTTCATCTGTTCTGCAGCAGGCAACGCGTCTGGCAGGAGATCGATGTCCTCATCCACCCCCTGTGGTGCGCGCATGAGCGCTCCGCTCATGAAGCCTTGTGCCCAAGCGAAAAACTCTCGTTCAAGAGCAGGGTTGCCTTGTATTTCTTGGTTGAAATCGGCGCAGGTCGAAGCTCCGTGACCGACGATCTTCGCGGTTTGAGCCTGTGCAGCCACAGCAAAGAGAATGCTCAGGGCCACAATCGCTTTCCGCATCGAAAGATCAGGTCCTCTGCGCAGCAAGCATGGAAAAATGCCGGCGAGCATTATGCGGCTGAGGGCAAGGGCCGACAATGGCGCGGCGATTAGCGTGGGTGGGAATGTGGCCGGAGTGCCGTTTCGGGCACACAGGATCCGAGCTGCCCCCGTGGTTGGCTCCCTGCTCTCTGCCTGCATCGTGACCGCGGCAGATAGTGCCCAGGGGCTTGCGGGCTGACGGCGGCTCTACCTGGGTGAGGTCGCCCCATCCACGCCCGCACGCAGAGCGCTCGGGACAAGATCCCGCATCAGTGCGAGCGCGTCTTCGGTCTCGGTTCACGCGGCGGTTGGAGGTTCGGCCTGTTCAGAGCTCGGCGCCGAGGACCTGCCGGAGCCGGAAGCTGACTGCCGTGTTTTCCGGTTAGTCCGAGGCGGTGAGCCTTACCGATCACGGCATTGCGCGTGATGCCTTCGCCCAGCTTCTCGGAAATCGCGCGGGCCGGCTCACCCGAGATCCAGAGGCGGTTCAACAGTTCCACGCGCGGCTCGTCCCAGACAGCTGTCATGCCGAACTCCCCAACTTTCTCGCACCTGGCGTTCACGCGCAGGGACATCAGTTGACGGTGGCGCACGCAGAGGACCCAAACTCTGCTGGATCAAAGGTATGGCGGGCACGACGGTCGGGAAGCCCGACACTACGAGCGTCACGGGCTTCCGCCCCCTTGCATCGACCGGAAGCGGCCGGCTGCACGCGACCTGCGCGGCGAAACAGATGAGCCGCAGCCTCAAGGGGTACAGGTTCGTCCCGGCTCGGCTCCTGCAACCAACGGCTTTGCTCGGCGCTTCTCCGATGCCGGGCTTAGAACGTGTTGGGAGGCAGGCGTGATGGACGCGACTGTAACCCGCAAGGTGCTCTGGCGGCTCGTTCCCTTCCTGATGCTCTGCTACTTCGTCGCCTTCCTCGACCGGGTGAACGTCGGCTTCGCGGCGCTGACCATGAACCGCGACCTCGGCCTCTCCGCTGCCGTCTACGGGCTTGGTGCGGGTATCTTCTTCCTCGGCTACTTCCTGTTCGAGGTGCCCAGCAACATCATCCTGGAGAAGGTCGGCGCGCGGCGCTGGATCGCCCGCATCATGATCACGTGGTCGCTCGTCTCAGCCTCGACCGCCTTCGTGGTGGGCGAGTGGTCGTTCTACGCCGTGCGCTTCCTGCTAGGCGTGGCGGAGGCCGGGTTCTTCCCGGGCATCATCTTCTACCTGACCAACTGGTTCCCCTCCGAGCAGCGGGCCAAGGTGGTCGGCACCTTCATGATGGCCATCCCGATCTCCTCGGTGATCGGCTCGCCGCTCTCCGCCTGGATCATGGCTGCAACCGATGGATCGCACGGCCTGGCAGGCTGGCAGTGGCTCTACCTGATCGAGGCGGCCCCGAGCTTCCTGCTCGGCTTCGCGGTGCTGGCCTACCTAGCGGACCGGCCTGAAGACGCCCACTGGCTCGATGCGGAAGAGCGAGGCTGGCTGGCCGAGCGGATCGCGCGGGATCGCCGGGAGAGGGTTCAGGTCCAGAAAATCAGCCTCGGTCAGGCGCTGATCCACCCGCGCGTGCTCGGGCTCAGCCTCGTCTACTTCGGTGTCAGCACCGGCCTTTACGGCATCGGCCTGTGGTTGCCGCAGATCGTCAAGGACTTCGGCCTGAGCACGCTGCAGACGGGCTTCGTCACGGCCATTCCCTACATGGTCTCGGCGGTTGGCATGGTGCTGTGGACGCGCCACTCCGACCTGAAGATGGAGCGCACCTGGCACGTCGTGATCCCGGCCGTCGTCGGCGGCCTTGCCTTCGCGGCGGCAGGCTACGCACCGTCGCCGACCCTCGCGATGATCGCGCTTAGCGTGGCTGCGCTCGGCGTGTTCAGCGCGATGCCGACCTTCTGGACCTTGCCGACCGCGCTCTTGACCGGAAGCGCCGCAGCTGGGGGCATTGCCCTGATCAATTCGATTGGAGGCTTGGGCGGGTTCGTCGGTCCTTACGTCATCGGCTGGGTTAAGGACGTCACCGGCCAGTTCAGCCTCGCGCTTCTGGCGATTGCGGGCTTCATGATCGCGGCGGGCCTGCTGACGCTGGTGCTCAGCTCCATCGGCGCGGGAACTCGGATCACACACTCTCCGGCGGAGTGAGCCGGTCGGCTCAAGAACAGCTCATGGGAGCGGCTATCCCCTCGTTGCTCCCCCTGGCGGCCCTGCATTCTCGACCACGTCATACACCTAACCGTCGTGCATGAAGTTGCGCAAAATCGGCTCACTCAGCCCGCTGTCTGGCTGAGGTCAGGCTCCCGAGCAAAGCGAGCGGAACGCATTCGAGAACCGCAAGATCCTATCGCGCGAGCCGGAGAGTGCCTGCATACCCATCCAGAACTCCGCAGACGTGCCGATGTAGCGGGCAGGGCGCAGAGCCATCTCGGCCGACACCCACCGCCGACCTCGGATGATCTCGCTGATGCGCGTTTCCGGCACCGCGATCGCCTTGCGATGCTCAGCACCGCCCGGAGCCGTGCGTAGTTTGCCTCCCCGTCACCAAGCTGAACCACAGCCGCGCTTGATCGTTAACGAATTGCGCACCCACCCGCGCTCCACGCGGAGGCCGAAGGCGCGCCGCGAGGAGGGATCGTCATGTCGCGTTTCCATCGCTTCGGGCTCGTCACGCTTGCCGCTGGCGGGATCTGGGGCCTGCTGGCCGCAGGGGCTTGTGCGCAAACAAGGCCGGCAGGCGCTGACAGTGGCATCCGCCCCATCGCCGTCGGCACCGTCGTGGCGCAGCCGTGTCTCGGTGTCTGTCGCTCGGCCCTGCCGCCCTGCCGCGTCGGCCGGCGCTGGTTCGGACCCTACGGCTACGTGTGTTACCGGCCCGAACCCTATTTCCGTCCCTCGTGGCTGGGCCCCCTCTGATCCGCACGAGACGCCTCCGCTCTCAGGATGCCGCCCCGCAGCGGCTCTGAGCATCCTCGTACCTCGGTCAAGCGCGATCACCCTTCCGCAGGCGGCCTGGATCAGCGTGTCGTCGGCTGCCGGTCCAGGAGTGTGCAGGGGCAAAGCCCGAGGTAGCAGGTCAGGATCAGGTCGGGGCACGGGCCGAAGCCTCAGCATCGCGCAGATTGGCCCGGCGCAAAGGCTCTGAAATCTGCGACCTCCTCAGAACCGCGCGTGACCCAGCACCGGACGCCGCCGCATCAGTCTGGGCGCCGGTTCAGGGCGCGGCAATTCAGATGACCGATGCGCCCGGCGAGGCCCGGCATTCCGACATCAATGCTGCCGTGCGGCGCCCAGGCGCTGTGACGACTGACGTCGGGGCTTCGCACCCGACTATAACAATTTCTTCGCTTGGGCGGCCTGTTTTTTGGGCAGCGGGTGGCGCGGCGATTAGTGCGCTGATCGGTGCGTTAACCAGTCGTTAACCTTCTTCCACCAGCCTGATCGGGACTGTGCGGCGCACCATCGCCCTGCGGTGTGTCCTTCCTGTTTTGGTAGCCCGACCACAGATGGCGAGACGTCGATTGGCGGTGTCCCTCCGCACGCTCATGAGCCTGTCGCTCGCGCTGGCTGTCGGCGTCGGGAGCGGTCTCACCCTGTACCTGTCACACCGCCAGGCGGAGCTCGGTCGCACGGACGAGACGCGGGCTGTCCTCGAGCGGGCAGCCCCGATCCTCGCGGATCAGCTCGACCGCACCCTCCGCGATGTCGGCCGCGACGTGAGCCTCGGCGCGCTCGACGGTCGCGTTGCTCGACCCGATCGGGCGGCCGACCTTGACGCCTACCTCGTGGCCTGGCGGCGGCTCCGTCCGGAATACACCGACATCCTCGTCGCGGACCGGGCCGGCCGCGTTCGGGCCACGGCGAGCGGCAAGCTCATCGGGTCCGACGTGTCGGGCGCCGTCTGGTTCGCGCGCGGCCTGCAGGGGGTGGCAGCCGCAGACGCGTCGGAGCGCAACCGCGCCGGCACCGAGGCGCCGCGCAACGTTATCGTCAGCGCGCCTGTCCCAGACGGTGGCGGCGTCGTGGCGATCCAGATGACGCCGCGCTGGATCGAGGAAGCGACGCAGCTCGCGCGCCGCAGCTTGGGCGCTCCCGGCGAGGGCATCTCCTTCTCCGTACTCAACGCGAGCGGCCGCCTGGTGCTGCAGGTGGGTGCGGTCAAGCCCGACCACCCGGAGACTCAGAGACTTGAGGTGTCCGCCCCGCTCGACGGCAGCGAGCGGCCGGGCCTCGGCTGGCTGCTCGTGGCGCGGGCAACGCCCGGGACGATGAGCGCGGCGGGATCGGGCGTGCAGATCCCGCACGCCATCGTGCTGGCCCTGCTGGCTGTCGGGATCGCGGGCTGGCTCGGTGGGAGCCTCGTGAGCCGGCGAATCCGCAACCTTGAGGCGGCCTGCAGGCAGGAGGCCGCGGGGCTGACGGTGACCGCGCTTCCGATCCGCGAGTTGCAGAGCCTCGCCGACGCGGCCGCCCACGCCATCGCGCGCGGCAAAGGGCGAGAGCGGATGATGCAGGACGCGCGCGCGGCGCTCGTCCGCAGCCGCGAGCGCGTGCGCGCCTTCAAAACCATGGCCGGCTGGAGCTGCTGGGAGGTGGATCTGACGAACGGACGCGTCACCTGGACGGACGCGGTTCTGCCGATCCTGCCCAGCACCTCCGAGCTCGCCACGACCCTGGACGACCTGGTCGACCGCCTCGACCCGGAGGATCGCGACCTCATGCGGGTGGCGATGCGGGCCGCGATCGCCGCAGGGGGAAGCGCCCAGGACGTCACGCTGCGCACGCTGCCGGTCGCCGGAGAGCAATCTGGGCGGCGGCTGCACCTGCGCATGGCAAAGGTGCTGGATGACGGTGACGCCCGCGAGCGGCTGCACGTGCTCAGCCGCGAAGTCGGGGTCGCGAGTCTGCCCGGATCGCCGGTGACGCCGATTGCTAAGCCCTTGGCTCCGGCCGCGAACGAGCCGCTGCTCGAACGACGGCGCGATGGCCTTCTGCGCCAGGTCACGGACGGGATCGTGCACGACGTCAACAACGCCCTCGCGGTCGTCATGACGGCGCTCGGCAGCCTCCAGCGCCACGGTCACGATCTGCCGGATCGTGCGCTCCAACTGGTCGACGTGGCCCAGCGCGGGGCACGGAATGGGGCTTCGCTCACGCGGCGCGTCTCCGCGCTGACCCGGCGCGAGGTCTCGACGCTGGCCGAGGTCGATATCGCGCTGGTGCTCGACGATCTCACCGACTTTCTGCGCAGCTCGGTCGCGCCGGAGATCACCATCGGCCTCTCGCTCGATGAGGCGCTTCCGCCCGTTCTGTGCAGCGAGCGCCAGATCGAGATCCTGATCCTCAACCTCGTGCTCGACATCAAGGCGGTCGCTCCGGCTGGCTGCGGGGTCTCCCTCGTCGTCCAGGCGGCCGAACCGCCGACGACGAGCCTGCTCGCATCCCGACCGAGCCTGCGCCTGACCCTCTCGGCGCCCGTCAACCTCGCGAACAGGCGGGGTCTCGCCTCCGTCGCCGATCTGGCGGACGAGATCGGCGCGGCCGTCGACGTGCAGGCCTCTGAGGCGAGCACGACCGTCAGCGTGTGGCTCCCGGCGGGCGAACGGCAGGCCGTTGTCGAGGCGGCCGCGGACGGCGCCGCCGAGAACTTGGCCGTCCTCCTCGTGGAGGCCGACGCGTTGCTGCGCTCCACCACGGCGAGTGCTCTCAGTGATCTCGGCCATACCGTCACCCAGGCGGCTTCCAGCGCGCAGGCGGTGGAAATCCTGGCTGGCCGCCGCGACTTCGATCTCCTGCTCGTCGACTATGCCTTGCCGGGCATGAGCGGTCTTCAACTCGCCGCGACCGTGTCCCGCACGCATCCCCGCATCCGCACGATCTTGGCCGGCCCGCGCGGCCATCTCCCGGCGAACGCTCAGGTCTTCCAGCAGCTGCATAAGCCGTTCGGGCTGCCAGAGCTGGTGCGGGCGCTGCAGTCGAGAGGGCCGGAGAGGAGAGAGCAGGAAGCCGCGTGACGGCGAGCGCGCCGGGGTGGGGAACGCGCACCGGCGCGGAATGTCGCCGTCCCGGTGCCGAGACGGTCCACAACGGTCCAACCCCCAGGGCCGTTACCCTGCGGCGATCGACACGCGACAGTGTTTCGGCCGCGCTAACCAACATTTGTTGGCGCTAGCACGAGACATCAGAAGCGTTCATCCGCCCAGTGACGCCGCGTTTCAGGATCTGAAGCGCACCGGGCGTCGGGTGATAAAAAATTTTCAGTACTGCCCGGAATTTTGGCAGAACGCTATTGGCGTTCCAAGAAACGACTCGTGACTCGCGCGCCTCTGTGCAGACACGACCGCGCGGCCGACTGATGCGCTCAGGACACGCTTGGTTGGAAAGCTCCGCCTACAGCGCCTTAACACCGCGTTCACCGTCTTATTTAAGCGGAATCTGGTATTAACCACCGCAGAGTCCTCGCGGTTTCCGCAGGTCCTGGAGACATGACGTGCCTGAACACAGCCCTCGAACCGTCTGGATGCTGGCGCTCGCGCTCGGGACGCTCGTCACGGGGCACGCCTCGGCTGCGGATTGGTACACGGGCGTCGAGCGCGGCGGCCAGTCTGACGACTACATCGTGGCTTTCGACGGTGCGGCGACCGTGACCTCGAACAGCTCGGCCTTCGGCGCCCTGACGACGACGATCGCGCCTGCCGGGAGCTTGGTCGAGAGCGGCCCGCGTGTCCGGATGCAGGCGGTTGCCGGCACTTACTCCTATCCCGGGGCGACGGCCGGAACGCGGGTCCGCGGCGAGCAGGAAGAGGGCACGGTTCTGGCCGGCTACGAGTGGATCTGGGACCAGGCCGCGCTAGCCGGATATGTCGGGTTCAACGTGCGCAACAACGAACTCTCGATCCTCGACCCGAGAAATCCCGTCGTGGGCACTGGTGTCGGTGCCAAGGTCGCGGCCGATCTCTGGCTGAACCCCTCGCTGAACACCCTGCTCGCCGCGAGCGCCTCGTACTCGACCCTGTTCAGTGCCTACTACGTTCGCGCGAAGGCCGGCATCATGGTCGCGGACGGTGTGTTCATCGGACCTGAGGGCACGCTCCTGGGCGACGCCTTCTTCAATCAGTGGCGTGTCGGCGCCCACCTCACGGGCTTCGCGGTCGGCCCGATGAAGTTCTCACTTGGCGTGGGTTATGCACATGATCGGGTGCAGAAGGGCGGTTACTACACCAGTGTCGAAGGACGAGCAGCCTTCTAGTTCATTTCGGGACATCTGTTCAAGGATGGACAGCGCTCGTCTCTGAGTCTTCGGTAGAGTTTCTCGCATCTCGAGCACAGTAGCGGCGTCGCGTGTCTCGGCAGGCGTCTCAGGATCAGGGTCAGGACTTCGCGGTGATGCCGATCTTCCTCACACGACTCTCATGGCTCGTCACCGCCGCCGCGGTCATCGTGCTCCTGCTGCAGCCGGTCGGGACCGCGGTTCAGCTCGAGATGAGCCTCGGTGCCGTCGCGGTCATGACAGCACTCTGGCTGTTCACGCGCGGGCGCGCGTCGCACTACATCTTTCTCGGCATCGGAAGTCTGGTTGTCATCAAGTACTTCTACTGGCGCCTCACCCGGACGCTGCCCTGGTCCGCGGACCCGCTCAGCCTCACGGCCGGGTTGGTCCTGCTCGCTGCCGAACTCTACTATCTCTACATCCTCTTCCTGAGCCTCTTCATCAACGCCGATCCCCTCAAGCGGGCGCCGGTCCCTCTGGGAAGTGAGACGGACCTCCCGAGCGTCGACATCTTCGTGCCGAGCTACAACGAGGACGCGTCGATCCTCGCCACCACCCTCGCCGCAGCCCGCTCCCTCGAGTACCCGGCCGACAAGCTCACCGTCTGGCTGCTCGACGACGGCGGAACCGATCAGAAATGCGCCGATCCGGATCCCCAGAAGAGCAGCGAGGCGCGGGCGCGCCGCGCCGGCCTGCAGCGCCTGTGCGAGGAGCTCGGGGTCCGCTACCTCACGCGCCGGCGCAACCTTCACGCCAAGGCGGGCAACCTCAACAATGGCTTGAAGCACGCGACTGGCGACATCGTCGTGGTCCTCGATGCCGACCACGTGCCCTTCCGGTCCTTCCTGCGCGAGACCATCGGCCATTTCGCACAGGATCCGCGCCTGTTCCTCGTGCAGACGCCGCACGCCTTCCTCAACCCCGACCCGATCGAGCGGAACCTGCGCACCTTCGAGCGGATGCCGTCCGAGAACGAGATGTTCTACGCCATCGGCCAGCCGGGGCTCGACAAGTGGAACGGCTCGTTCTTCTGCGGCTCGGCCGCGCTCCTGCGCCGCGCCGCCCTCGACGAGGCCGGCGGCTTCTCGGGCATCACCATCACGGAGGATTGCGAGACCGCCTTCGAGTTGCATTCGCGCGGCTGGACCAGCATCTACGTCGACAAGCCGCTGATCGCCGGCCTCCAGCCCGACACCCTGCGCGACTTCATCGGCCAGCGCTCGCGCTGGTGCCAGGGCATGCTGCAGATCTTGCTCTTGAAAAACCCGGTCCTCAAGCGAGGTCTCAAGCCGATCCAGCGGCTCTGCTACATGTCGAATATGACGTACTGGTTCTTTCCAGTGCCATGCATGATCTTCATGTTCGCGCCGCTGCTCTACATCTTCTTCGACATGAAAATCGTTGTCGCGAACGTCGATGAGGCGATCGCCTATACGGCGACCTACATCGTCGTGAACCTGATGATGCAGAACTACCTCTACGGCCGGGTCCGCTGGCCCTTCGTGTCGGAACTCTACGAGTACGTCCAAGGCCTGTTCCTGATCAAAGCCACGGCTTCCGTCATCCTCTCGCCGCGCAAGCCGACCTTCAACGTGACGGCGAAGAACGTCACGCTGGACCAAGATCACCTGTCGCCGCTCGCTCTGCCCTTCTTCGTCGTCTACGCGATCCTCCTGGGCGGCAGCTTGGTGGCCGCCTACCGCTACGCGTTCGAGCCGGGCATCACCAACCTGATGCTGGTCGTCGGCCTGTGGAACTTCGTCAACGTGATCAAGGCGGGCGCGGCGCTCGGCGTCGCGGCGGAACGACGGCAGACCGAGTCCACACCCTCGCTCCCGGTCGACCGGCAAGCCGTTCTGACGCTGAACGGGCTCGCCATCGATGTTCAGGTGGAGCGGGTCTCGGCCCAGCGCTGCCGAATCCGCATGGACACGATCGTGCCGATCCGGCGGAGCGACGACAGCAGTGCCGGAACGCTCGCCGTCGTTCCGCAACGGGGCGGTGGATCGGTCGGAACCTGGCCGTCGATGCCGGTGATCCTGTCGAGCTCGGTGCTCGCGGGCGAAGAGACGGTGTGCGAGCTTCGCTTCGAGAAACTGCGGCCGCGCGATTACCTCGCGCTCGCCGATCTGATGTACGGCGATGCCGAGGCGATGACGCGGTTCCAGCAGGCGCGGCGGCGTCACAAGACCCTGTTCGCGGGCACCGCGCAGTTTCTCTGGTGGGGGCTGGTCGAGCCCTTCCGGGCCGTCGCGTACGGCCTCGCCGGTCTGCGCGCGCGCGCGCCGGCCGAGGCCGCTCCGGTGCCGGTGCCGAAGACCATCACGATGCGCAAGTCGCTGGCAGATCGGGCCGCGCGCCGGGAGCAAGACGGGGTCGCGACCCGGGCCGTCGAGCAGGGGCCGGTACCCGAAGCCGAGAGCCCGACGGCACAGGGCCTGGCCGCGGAGCCGGCACCCACATGGTTGCAGCTCATGGTCGATGCCGAGAACGAGGCGCTCGCGCGCAACCGCCGGCGGCGGTCCGCAGATCTCGGCGCCTCGCCTGAACCGGCGGCCGGGTGACGTCTCAACGCGAAGCGGCGCGACCTTCCATGATTCGATCCTTCCCCTCTCAACGCGACGGCTGACGGTCGAGATGTCCATCCTCCGGTTTCACGGTCGGCCGTGTTCGCGCGGAGCGCCGGCCGCCCTGCTCGCGGCAGGCCTCGCCCTGCTCACGCTCGAGGGAGCGGTCGCGCAGAGCTTTGTCGGCCGCACGGCGCCCAAAGGCCTCGTCCTCCCGTCGGAGGAAGTCGGGGGCGCCCAGCGCCCGGCCCCGCAGCGGGAGCAACCGGTGCGCGTCGCGACCCCGGTCGTGGAGACGACACCGCCGATCCCGCAGCGTCCTCTGCCCAGCATCGGCGAGAGCCTCAGGCTCGTCGGTGAGGAGAGCAGCCTGCAATGGCCGGTCTACCTGACCGAGGCGCAGATCCGCGAGCGGGTGCGGTTTCGCATCGGCTACCTCGCGGCGATCTCCGTGATGCCCGAGTCCTCGTTCATCACCGCCACGGTCAACGAGACGGTCATCGGACGCGGCCAGATCAACGCACCGGGCGCGGTCAAGATCATCGAGTTCGATATCCCCGAGGGCGTCCTGAAGCCCGGCTACAACGCGGTCCGTCTCGCGGGTGTTCAGCGCCACCGGGTGGATTGCTCAGTCCCGGCAACCTTCGAGCTGTGGACCCAGATCGACCCATCGTGGACCGGCTTCATTCTGCCACCCGGGACGGGCGGGGTGGCGAGCCTGCGCGACCTGCCGGCGCTGCCGCCCGATGGTCAGGGGATTGTTCCGATCCGCATCGTGCTCCCGGGTCGTCCCAGTCCGGCGAGCTTCGAGCGCATCATCCGGGCTGCCCAGCGCCTCGCGCTCGTCGGACGGTTCTCGCAGACGGTCGTCGAGTTCGGGCCGTTCCTGTCCGGGCCCGCCGGCATCAACCTGGTCGTCGGGACGGCCGAGGAATTGCGGGCCGTACCGGACTTCGACGCCGGCAGCGCGATCGGGGGTACGCCGCTGAGCTTCTACCCGGCCACGGAACGGCGCGCGGCGACGGTTGTGATCACGGGCGCGGACGGGGAGGATCTCGACGCGGGGGTCGCCGCCCTCAAGCGGCGCGAGGGCTCGGACAGCCTCTTCGGCAGCCCGCAGGGCCTGCGGGTTCTGGCCCTCGCCAAGGGGGTTCCGGTCCGCGGGGGCGACGCGGTTCGGCTCGACACGTTCGGCGTCCAGAACCGCGAGTTCAGCGGCCGCCTGTTCCGCTCCGGGTTCGACCTGACGCTGCCGGCCGATTTCGTTCCCGCGGACTACGCCCGGATCGAGCTGTCGCTCGACGGCGGCTACGCGCCCGGTCTCGAGACCGGCGCGCAGATCATGGTCGACATCAACGGCCGCAACGCCGCCAGTGTCCCGCTCCCGAACCGGGCCGGTGATCGCCTGCGCGGCGAACCGATCGCCCTCCCGCTGGACCTCTGGCGTCCAGGCCGCAATCACGTTGACGTCAGAGCGCTACTTCCCACGGAGGCCGACCGGACCTGCGACACCGCCAACCCGGCCGATGAGCAGAAGCGCTTCCTGCTGCTCAACACGAGTTCGCTGAAAGTGCCGCCCCTGGCTCGGGCCCTGCGCGTGCCGGACCTCGCCGCAACCGCGAGCAGTGGGCTGCCCTATACGCTGTCCGCCAAACGTCCCAGGCTCGTCGTGCCGACGCCGGACCGTGAAACGATGGGGGCCGCCACGACGATCGCCGTCCAGATGGCCATCGCGGCCGATCGCGTCATCGATTTCACCTTGAGCGCGGACCGTCCTGCCGATCGCGACACGCCCGCGATCGTGGTGGCGCCGGCCCGCGCGCTCGATCCGGCCCTGCTGCGGACCATCGGCCTCGATCCGGATTCTCTGCGGCAGATCTGGCAGGGACGCGCGGAACCCGCGCCCGCTCCGCCCGGATCTGAGGGCGCGAAAGGTGCTGGCCTGCCGCGCCAGACCGAGGGGATGAGCCTCGATAGGCTGCAGAACAACGTGCCGCCCGCCTGTGCGCTGCCCACCGCCCATGCCCGCGTTGCCGCGCTCGCCACGCAACGTTCGCGCCCGCTCGGTTCCAAGCCTCGGAACGAGGCGGCCGACATCGCGACAGCCTGGGATGCCACGGTGCGGCCGGCCCCCGCGCTCAGCGATCAGATCGCAGCCGTCGCCAGTCAGCTCGGCGAGGTCGCAGAATCGTCCCTTCAGGACGCGTCGAACTGGGTCAAAGGTCAGGTCAAGGATCCGCCCGTCGAGATCGGCTCGCGCGCCTCGCTCGTCGTCGGGCAGGGCGTCGACGGCGAGGGGCTCGGATCGGTTGTCACGGTCTTCACGGCGCCCAACGCGGCTCTTCTTCAGGCCTCTGTGACCTGCCTCAGCAGCCCTGTGCTGTGGAGTAAGCTGCAGGGTCGTATCGCCGCGCTCGACGCCAACGATGGGTCGATCAACACCTTCGAGGCCAAGCGGTCCCGCCTGCTCGAGACGGAGCCGCGCAGCCTCGGCAATCTGCGCCTCGTCTTCGCCGGCTGGCTGTCGATGAACCCCTCACTCTACGTGCTCGCGCTCTTCGCCGCGGCGATCGCGCTCGGCCTGAGCACGAACGCGATGCTTCGCAACGTCGGACGAGCGAACCTCGGCGCGCGCAGCGGCCCGTCCGGCACCGTGCAGCACCCAGATGAGACCACACCGGGAGAGGGCTCATGAGCCGTACGCGCGTTTGCCTCTCGCTCATCATCGCTCTGTTGAGCGCCCCGGCCTCCGCAGAGACGGCCGCGATCTCGCACGATCCAGGCCCCGCTGCTCCCCCCGAGATGCGCCGGGACCAGACTGTGACCGAGCGGAGGGCCTCAGCCGAGGGGCCTTCATCGCTCTTCAATGCCCTCGGCAACGCGCCGGCCTGGCTCACCTACAAGGCCCGGTTCGTCACCGATCAGGGGCGCGTCGTCGATACAGGCAACGGCCAGATCAGCCACAGTGAGGGACAGGGCTATGGCATGCTGCTCGCGGTGGCCGCCGGCGACCGCGACGCGTTCCAGCGGATCTGGAACTGGACGCGGGCCAACCTGATGGTGCGCGATGACTCGCTTCTGGCTTGGCGCTGGGAGCCGGACAAGCGCCCGGGCGTGGCCGATACCAACAACGCGACCGACGGCGACATCCTCGTCGCCTGGGCGCTGGTCGAGGCCGCGGACGCCTGGTCCGACATGAGCTACCGGGTCGCGGCGCGCCGCCTGGCCGTCGACATCGGCCGACGCACGATCCTCTTCAAGACCGCGAGCCAGCCCCTGCTGCCCGGCATGTCGGGCTTCTCGGCCGAGGACCGCGCAGACGGGCCGGTCGCGAACCTGTCCTACTGGATCTTCCCCGCCTTCCCGCGTCTCGCGACGGTCGCGGGCGAGATCGACTGGTCCAGTGTGACGCGCAGCGGTCTCGATCTTCTGACCAAGGCGCAATTCGGTCCCGCGAAGCTTCCGACCGAGTGGATCTCGATGCGTGACGCGGCGCCGAAGCCGGCGGCGGGATTTCCGGCCGTCTTCTCCTACAACGCCATTCGAATTCCGCTGTACCTCGCCTGGGCCGGCATCACCGACCAGCGCTTCCACGCGGCTTTTTCGCAGAGTTGGTCGGCCCGCGAACGGTCGGGTCTGCCGGTCATCAACACGAGCGACGGGCAGACAATCGAGTGGATGCAGGAGCCCGGCTACGACGCTCTCTCTGCCCTCGAAGCCTGCGCCATATCGGGCGAGGCCGTTCCGTCGAGCTTTATGACACCGGCAAGAACGGAAAACTATTACCCGGCGACGCTCCATCTCCTCGCGCTCGTCGCGGCACAGATGAGGTTCAAAGCATGCCTTGGGCGTTAGAGCGGAACCCGCGGCCGCGGCGCGGCGGCGCGGCGCTGCTGATGATGCTGGGCGTGAGCCTGAGCGGCGCCACGTCGGGCCTGGCACAGAACCTCCCGACGCGTCCCGGCGTGTCGGTCGTGCTGCAGCCCTCGGAACGCCGCGCGCCGGTCATCCTCGAGACCTCGCCATCGACCTCCCTACAGGCCGAGATCGTCGACGAGAGCGCCCTTCGCTACTACGCCGCGAACGGTCAGACACAGCGCGTGCAGGCCGAGATCCGGCGCCTTCAGCGTCGATACCCGAACTGGGTTGCGCCGACCGATCTCGATACGGTGAAGCCGAGCCCGCCCGAGGAGGCTCCCCTCTGGGACCTTTTCACGGCCGGTCGCTTCGACGACCTGCGCGCCTCCATCGCCGCGCGCCGCGCGGTGGACCCAGATTGGCAGCCCTCCGAGGAACTCGCGCGGAAGCTCAGCCGCGGCACCTTCCGGAGCGAGGTGAAGGTCGCGGCGCAGAGCGGAGCGTGGTCCGAGATCGTCGCTCGCATCAAGGCCGACCCGGACGCGATGCAGGCGCCCGACATCGACATCGCGTGGTACGTCGCCGAAGCCTACGCCCGCATCGGCCAGACCACCGCAGCTGCAGGCGTCTACCGCGGGATCCTCGAGCGTCAGAGCGAGACCGCCCTGCGCCTCGCGACCATCCAGAAGGCCATGGCGCATCTGCCCATGGCACAGGTCGAGACGCTCCTCGCGCTGGGACGCGCGGCCGCGGACGGCTCGAGCGAATTCCGTCCGATTCAGAGCGACATCACTCGAGCCCGGATCGCCGCCTTCCTCCACGGTGAGACCGACGTGCGGGTCCAGCCGGCTGACCTGGCGGCTTTCGCTGACAGCGCACGAAGGCTCGGCGACGCCGGGCAAATTAGTATGCTCGGCTGGTATGCTCACCGGCGCCGCCAATTTCGCGAGGCGCTGGAATGGTTCAAGACCGCGATCGCACGCGGGGGTGACGCGATGGTGGCGCACGGGCTTGCTCTGAGCCTGATGGAGATGGGCCAGGAGCGCGAGGCCGAGGAAGTGGCCTTCGCCTGGCGCGGCCCCTCCCTTGAGAACACCCTCCTGTACATCGATCTGATGGAGCGACGTCTCACCCAATCCCCGGTCGCGCCGCTGGAACCGCATCGGACGGACCGATTCGCCAAGGTCGTGCTGGCGACCTCGTCCGGCGAAGGCGCGCAGGCCCTTGGCTGGTACGCGTACAATTCCTGTCAGTACGAGACCGCCCTGGAGTGGTTCGAGCGCGCGTCGGCTTGGATGCCGCGCGAGCCCGTGATCCTCGGCTACGCACTCACGCTGGCGCGCTTGAAGCGCACGCGCGAGTACCTCGAGGTGCTGAACCGCTACGACGGGCTCTTCCCGAAGGTTGTCGAGCAGGTGTTTCCCGGCGAGTCACAGCAGGGCGACCCGACACCCTGCTCCGTGCGGAACGCCTCCCCCGCGGCGCCCATCGTCCAGGTCGCGAGCGCGGCGCCGACTCGGGTGCCGAAGCCGGGCACCGGGCGCGACGCCTCGGTGCAGCCAGCGCCAATCAAGCGGACCGATTTCCCGATCGCGGTGCCGGCCGAGAATCCGCTGCGCTTCGCTGGAGGGTCGGTCGCGCCTGAGGCGGCACGCGACGGCGAGTACCTGCGGGTGGCGCGCAGCGCGCAGGCGCCGCTTGTGGCCCGCCGCGTCGTTGGGGTCGCGGCGATGCCCTACGAGCGCTACGGCTACACCTTGCTCCCGGGCTGGAACGGGACGGACCGGCCGAGCTTCCAGATCGGCAGCGGATCCCCACCCGTCGGGACCCTGGCGCAGGCCGAGATCGCTTCCGAGCCTCGCGCCAGCGCACAGCGGACGCCTTCCAGAGGCGAAGCCGACCGCTTCGGTGCTTTCGACATCAATCCCGCCGGCGCTCGGCCGGACAGCCGTATCCTGGGACAATGATGACCGACCTTCCTGCTTATGCCGGCGTCCAAGCTCGGCGCCTGTTCGGGACAGGCCTCGCGCTGGCCGTCGTCTGCCTCGCGCTGCCGGCCTGCACCACAACCCAGGGTCGGCAGATGACGAGCCGTGCGGCGCCGGACGCCTTCTTCAGCTCACTGGACACGCGTGCGCCGACAAAGAGCGGTCCGCTGGTGACGCTGCCCCGCAGTGGAGCGGTCGTCTCGTTGCAGGAGACCTCCTACGCCAACGGCCGTCGCCAGCGCATCTCGCTCGAAGGATCGAACACCGAGAGCCGGATCGAGATCATGCTCCGAACCGGCGGACGTGGCGGCGTGCCGATGGAGAAGCCGACCCGCGCCGGCGTCGCCGGGGAACTCGCCAAGATTTCGTCCGACGGAGCCTACCGCATCGTCCGGCGACCGATGCGCAATCGCTACGGGGAGTTCGGGGTCGCATTGAGCGACCGCTGCGCCTACGCGTGGCAGTGGATCGACAATCTCCGCCACCATAATGGTGGATCCGCATCCTGGACGGGCGGCGAGATCGCCGCGTCCCTACGCATCCAGCATTGTCAGCGGAGGCCCTCCCCGTCAGAGGTCTTGTTGGCCGACCTGCAAAGGCTGGACATCCGGACGAGCACAGGACAAGAGCCGGTCCGCGAGGCGCGACCGCGCCGGCAGATCGCGAGGTCCGCCGAGCAGCAGCAACCCGCTCCAACGCCCGCAGCGCCGGTCGTCCCGCCGCTGTCGCCGCCCCCCGTCGCTGTCAACAACAGCCGAACTCTCGTGACGGTCGCGCCGGAGGCGCCGCGGTCGCCTCAGTACCTGACGGGACAGCCAGCGCGCCCTGAAAGCGTCTCGGCTGCCTCGGGCGAGCTCGGTCAAACCTTCGCCGTACCGAGACCGAGCGGCCAGGGCGGCGCATCGCTCGAGCAACCGCGCTTCTTGACCGAGCGGATCGCGAATGCCGGAGACAAGCGGCCGAGCGAGGCCGCGCCGCCTCCACCGCCGGTCCGCGCGGCACAGCCGGATCGGCTCTCGGCTGACGTCCCGGCTCAGGCGTATCGCGGCCCTGTGCCGCCACCCTTCGGTTGGTAGCACCTCCGCGGGCCCGGACGCCTGAGCGAGCGCGAAGGTGATCCAATCGCAGGTCGCCGAAGCGCGGTCCCGCTAGCCGCGGCGGGCACTCGCGTCAGATCACCCAATCGAACGATCCGGCCGTCGTGTGGCCCGCCGCCTGGAAGCCAAAACTGATCTCCTGACCAGGATCGAGATGATGGTTCCAGGCCGCACTGTGGATCACATACTCGCCGTTCGTGTGGCTGACGATCTCGGCGTTCCAGATGTTCGTGATCTCCAGAGGTGTCTTCAGCTTGATCGTCCAGTCGTCGAGCGCGGCCGAGCCCGTGTTCTTCAGCGCGGTGCTGGTGACCACCCCGGTACCCCAGTCGTTGACGACCGTCGTCTTGGCAGCGAGGAGCGCTGTGCCAGTGGGCGTGGGGGTGCCTGTGGAGGGCGGACTCGTCGGAGGTGCCACGACCCCGCCGTCATCATTGACGATGGTCGCCGTGGCGGTCCCGTGACCGAGATCCGCATTGCGCGGCGCCGAGAGCGCGAACTGAAAGGTCTCGTTCGCTTCCGCGGTGGCGTCACCCTGGACAGCGACCGTGACGATCTTGGTCGTCTCGCCGGGTGCGAAGGTGAGCGTCCCCTTGGCCGCCGTGAAATCAGTCGCGTCGGCGGTCCCTGGTAGGGTCGTGTAGTCGACGCTGACGGGCGTTGCCGCCGCTGCCGACAGCGTCACCGTGAAGGTCGCGCTCGTCGTCCCGTTGACACTCGTCGTCCCCCCGGTGCCGTCGGCGTTGAAGTGGAACATCAGGGGCTGCAGGCTCGCAACCTTGTCGGTCTGCACGCCCGTCCAGTCATCCTTGAGGATGCCGCCGGTATCGCCTGAGTTTGGGTTCCACGACCACCAGGTCCAGCTGACGCCCTGCTGCCCGGTCGCGATGTCGCGTGTGCCGTTGGCGTCGTAGTCACCCGATAGGTAGGATTGCAGCTTCGACAGCCAGGCGACATCCTTCGGGTCTGTCAGCTTGCTGCCGAACTCGCCGAGATAGACCGGGGCGATGTTCTCGCGCGCGATGTAGCCCCACATCTGGTCGAACTTCGCCGGGAGGTTGTTCGGGAAGCTCGGATCGCTGAACCAGGGCTGTCCGTAGATCGAGTTCGGGTAATCGTGCGCCGAGTAGACGAGGTGCCCCGGGCTGCTGAGCTGGATGGGACGGTCTTTGACCCCCATCAGGTTGCCGCCCCACCAGTAGTAGTTGTTCTGGTAGGAGGCGACACCCTCGACGAAGATGAGCCAGTTCGGATTGGCCGTGAGGACGGCGTTGCCGGCCCGCTCGGCCGCCGCGGCCCAGTCGGTGGCACCGCCGCCGCCCCATGTCCCGTTGTAGGGCTCGTTGTGGAGGTCGGCTCCGATGACCGTGCTGTTGCCGGCGAAGTGCTTGGCCAGCATCGTCCAGTCGTTGATCCAAGCCTGCTCGCTGTAGGTGCCGTTGTACCAGAGGCCGTTCTCGGAGGTCCCGGCACCGGCGCTGGAGCGGTGGTGATCGAGGATGATCTTGAGACCGAGTTGGCCGGCAGCGTCCACGATCTTGTCCATGATCTGGAGGCCGGACAGGCCAGCCAGATCCGGATTCTTGCTGAAGTCGATGCCGTTCGGCGCGCTCGCCGCGTCGAACAGCTGATCGGAGAAGGGCAGGCGGATGGTGTTGAACCCGAGGTCCACCATCTGCTGCATCATGTCCTTGTAGTTGCGAACGTTCAGCCCGTCCGGAGAGAATCGGCCCGATTCCATGCCGAACCAGTTCACGCCGGCGATCTTCACGGTGTGACCGGCAGCGTCGAGGATCTGGCTTCCCTGTGTGTGGAAGAAGCCGCTGCCAACGCCGCTGCCCGTGCTGCCGGTCGAAGTGACCACCGGGTTGCCCTCGGCCACGGAGATGTCGGCGACGCTCAGCGTCGGCCGGGGAGCATCGTCGTCTACGATGGTTGCGGTCCCTTGCGCCTTCGCGAGCGTAGCTCCGGTTGGCTGCAGGAGATTGAGCTTGAAGGTTTCGCTCGCCTCGGTCTGCACGTCGCCGGTGACCGGCACCACGACCGTCTTGACGGTCTCGCCCGGGTTGAACGTGAGAGTTCCGGAGGTCGCCGTGTAGTCCGAGCCCACGAGCGCGGTCCCGTCCTGCGTTTGGTACCCGACCGTGACCTTGGCCGCACTGGAGGCCGAGAGTGTCAGCGTAAAGACGGCGTTCGTGGTGCCGCCGCTTCCCTCCTGCAGGCTGACGTCGGATACGCTGATGGACGGGCTCGGAGGGGGCGCCGCGTCGTCATTGAGGATCGTGCCGGTACCGATGGCCTGGCCGATCGTTGCCTTCGTCGCACTCGACAGCCTGACCTGGAAGGTCTCGCTGCTCTCGACGAGCGTGTCGTCGATGACAGGCACGCTGATCGTCTTGGTCGTCTCGCCCGGAGCGAAGGTGAGCGTGCCGCTGGTCGCCGTGTAGTCCGATCCGGCCGTCGCACTGCCATTCAGGCTCGAGTAGGCCACAGTGATCGGTTCGTTCGACGCTGCGGTGAGAGAAACCTTGAAGCTCGCGGGCAGCGTGCCTGAATTGCCCTCTGTGACCGACGAATCGCTGATGGAGATGACCGGAAGAGCCGGTGCTCCGGTCGGACTCGCCGATTCGCCGTTCACGGTAAATCTCGTCGGCGAGGGCGGGGTACCCTGGGATGCAGCCTGGAACCCGAAAGTTACGGATCCGTTCGGCGCGATCGCACTGTTCCAGCCGGCATCCCGGACCACGTAGTGGTTGCCCACATGGCTAACGATGGTGCCGTTCCAGAGATTCGTGATCTCGAAAGGAGCGTCGAACTCGACGAGCCAGCCATTCGTGCCAGATGAGGCCGCATTCTTCACCGACACCGAGCCGATGAAGCCCGAGTTCCAGCTGCTGCTGACGCTAAAGTCCACGCCGTAGGTCATTGCTGCCCCCATTGCTGCGAGAGCAAGCCGGGCAATATAGCCGGCGCTCATCAGCAGGAAGGGCGCCGAAGTTCCGTCGTAATGTGACGAAAGTTTGTTGCCGCGTGGCGGCCGGCAAAGTCCTTCCTAGATCCGGTTGGGCTGTCGGCGTTCAGTGAGGCTGCGTATCAAGTCCATAATCCAGAATCAGGCGGATCTTTATCTGCGTAGAAACTGCGTAGTAGGCTTTAAATTGGGTGTCTGACAGGGCTGAAGCTAAGCGGAGCTGCCGGCCGCATACTCTGCTGAGCCATCATCGCCCCTCTCTGCACTTAGGTTAATCTCTCCCGCTCCTGCCTTCGTCGCGGCTGTTCCATGCTCGACAGCGCCGATGATACCGGAAGCATGTTCGTCTCCCCTCAGAGTTTGGATAAGACGTGCAAGGTTGAAAACGTACGGGTTCGTGGGTCCCGCTCGACAGAACCGTTCGCCGTTCCAGCGGAGCTCCCTGTGAGCGGAGCCAGGTGTCGTCAGGGGAGGCAGGCCCAAGGTATCGCCAAAGTGAACGCCCTTCATCGTGGCGCAGCGCTCCGGACCGCGCTAGCCCGATCAAGCTTCGCGGTGCTCGCTCCGGTCAGACTGACTGATACGTGCTGCCAGCTGCGCGATATCGGCAGCTTGGTAGATAGTTCCACCGCATCCAATTCTGGCTGTCTGTTGGCAAGCTACGTTCAAGCCTGCGATGAACTGCACTGCCTCTGCCAGTTCGGCAAATGCGCGCGTTCGCCCACCGCAGCTGCGAAGCCGCGGCTCCGACGGGTGCTCCGTTGCCCAATACGCTACCGCATAATGGCGCCAATTTAGATCATTTGTCATTTTGCTCTCCGCCGGCGGTGGGACCCTGATCGCTGGTTTCAGATACTCGGCGCCAATCTGTGAGTTTATCCTTCGCCTTGGTGCGCATTTGAGCGGGCGCTACCGCTCAGCTCCTACCCCTCCGCATGCTTTTCCTGCAGAGATCCCGGAAGGCTCGACGTTGAGGCGACTTGCAGGAGGGCAAGCACGTTGGGGCCGTGGTCAGTTGCATAAGATAATTTGAATTTGTCGTTATAGATATTAGCAAAGTCAAGTTGGATGTTTTTCTCAACTGGGCCAAGTTCGCTTTCCAGTTGTTTGGCAAGAATGTTGAACTCTTCGTCTGACAAAAGGAGCTCGATCTTATTCATGGGGTGACCTGGGAGTAGCTTGCTGGTTGTGAAATCAAGGCATGTTCCAAGTGAGGAGCATGGTCGATTTTTCAGCAAGCGACGTGCCAGCGATGGCAAAGATCGTTTTGTGTCAGAATCGGACAACATTAGACAGAAAGTTTTCGGTTTTCGCAGCTATTCTCTTTGCGGCACGGTGAGCATTGTAGATTTAGATCCCGGCTATTTCCTGGCATTATCGGTCGGAATCTAAATAGTAAAACTGAATCCGACATACGGGAGATGCGCGTTGATCCCTGATCCCGACGCTGGACCTCTGCGCTCAGAAACGAGCGGAACGTCATCTCGGCTCGTGCCTCTACCAGGGCTCGGATTCCACCGAGTTCATCGTCGTGCGGATGCGCGGCAGCCGAATGGCTGGCTGTTCGAGCGAGTGGCAAGCTCCCGCAACCCGGACCCCGCGCTTCAGGCGGCCCGCGGTTGAACCTGCTGCTCGATCAACTGCGGGGCAACATCCCGCGCCATCTCCAGATCATACGTCGCCTGCATACCCATCCAGACCTCCGCCGACATGCCGAAATACCGGGCGAGCCGCAGAGCCGTCTCGGCCGACACCGACCGCCGGCTCCGGATGATCTCGCTGATGCGCGTCTCCGGCACCGCGATGGCCTTGGCAAGGGCGTACTGACTGAGGCCCAGCGGCCGGAGAAAATCCTGCCGCAGCACCTCTCTGGGATGCGTCGGAGCAAAATCAGCCATCACGCCATCTCTCAATGATCATCGACCAGCTCAAGATCGAAGCCGTCGCCACCGTGCCACCGAAAGCACTCAGGGGGATTCACAGCGTCGAAGCTGTGCGGCAGGGTAAGGAGATGGTCATTGTGCAACCTGCTGCGGTGTCTTGAGCGCCACAGGCCCTCCGCTTCGCGCCCACCAGCGCACGCTCGCCGCGCTTGTTGCGGCCATTGCGCATAGTGAGGCGGACTGCTCCCCGAGCCTGCCGTGCTCGTGACCGTGGCCATGGCCTATGAGGGCTTGAATGCTCCGGAGGTCGCCGTGGTGGCGGCATTGACCCACATCCGCTCGCGGCCCTGGCTCTAGCAGATGATCGCCCGTGCCACACGCGTTGACCCGCATGTCGGGTACTATGCGGAGCAGCAAGCCCTCGTCTTCCATCCGGACGATCCGCTGTTTGCTAGCTTTCGAGCCGAGTTGGAGACCGAGCAAGGCTCGGCCGCACCACCGCGCGCGATCCGGCCCATCTCCGCCTTTACGTCCGAGCGTCTCATCTGGTCCGACGAGCGACCGAGGGCTGCTTGCCGCATCGAGACCGCTCCCGCGCATCACGCACCCGGTCGTTTTGGCATCCAGCTGCTGCGACGCTGGCGTGCGGACCACGCGTAGCGTGTGTCGCCGTCGAGCAGATGCAGGTGGTCGGCGAGGCGGTTGCGTTCAAGCCATGCGAGGGCAGCCTCGAGCTCGGGCATTGTCATCGCACCCCGTGCTTTGCCGAGCACGCGCTTGAGGACGGCATTGTAGCGATGGGAAAGGTTGCCGGTGCGTGGAACACGCAAATTCGTCTCGTCCTCGACGGATTGCGCTGCGACGGCCGCGGAGATGCGCCGACGGAGCACTCGTTTGGTCAACGAGGGGGCTTGCTCCGGGTTGAAGCCGCCGCCTGAAGGCAGCGGTGGGTTCGATGTTTCGGGGCCTTCAGCCTGGGTGGGTGGCTTAGGGCGCAGCAGCGCGTAGCGGAGACCGAGCGCGTTGCTCTCCAGAGGGACGATCGCGCCTGGCTGCTCACGAGGAGGGACGATTGGAAAGCAAATCGTCCAACTCGCGTCTGATCGCCTCCAGACCCGCCGCGGAGGCAATCTCGCTCGGCCGCAGCCGGAGGCAGCCGAGCCTCATCGCCCGCCGCGCAGTGCGCCGCATCCGGCTTCCGCTGCCTCAGAGGAACTCTGAAGGTGAAGGTCTGGCCGAGAGCCCTGCGTTCACAACGTCCTCCTTTCTCAAAGAGGCGCCTAAACCTGAGGAACGCTCACTGAGAACCTCGAGATCCGCAGGGCACAAGGTCGGACTGTCGGCTCCCAGAGCGCTCGTACAGGCAGTGATCGCACGGCGTGGTCGTGGCAGACCCACGCTCAAGGCTATCAGTTGCTGGCCCGGTCAGCTTCGCCCAAGCGAATCCAGCGGCCCCGAATCGAGTTGCTTGAGGATCCGCGTCAGTGCCGCAACGTTGTTTTTGTCTTCAGCGCTTTCGAGCGCGTCCTGTAGTACCAGGCGGATGTCCTCGGCCTCGACCTTCTCCATGTCCCAGTTCGGATAGAGACGCTCTCGCTCCTCCTCGCTCTGGCTCAGCGTGACGATATCGTAATGGCGCGAATCGCCATGCAGGCTCGCAATCAGCTTCTGTATCTGAGCAGCCGGCCCCTCGATCCACTGGAAGAAGACGCCGCTGCCGAAAACCAGCACCCCAGTGATGCCGTGCGCGAGATTGTAGCGCTGGGCCGACTCGACGATGCGGCCGACCTCGGCGTCGTCGACGCCGTCGGCGGCACGGCTGCAGTAGACGAAATGATAAAGCGCGGGCAGCGCGGCTTCGTCCAACTCAGCGCCGCGTGGAAGGCCGTGTTCGTCGAACATGGGTGGGCTCGCTCCGTTTATGCCAAGCAGGCCGTTCCGCCCGGTGCGTAAGTGGCAGGATAGCACAACTGACCTGATCTGGGATTGAACATGGTCGCCCCGGCTGGACCGCCTTGATCGGCCTGGACCCGTCGGCCTTCGGCACCCACAGCCTGCGCCGCACGGAGGCCCGACACCTCGGCCTCGGCCTGCTTGCGGGCGGCGAAGGCGGTGTCGTACTGCGCCTGGCTCGCCGTCTGCTTGGTGAGCAGCGTCTCCAGGCGCTCGGCCTGCTGGTTGGCGAGGACGAGGGCCGCCTCCTGGCGGGCCAGCGCCGCCTCGGCGCTGGCGAGCTCGACCTCGTAGGGGGCCGGGTCGATCTTGTAGAGGATGTCGCCCTCCTTGACCTGGCTGCCCTGCTCGAACAGCCGCTTGACGACGAGGCCGGAGACGCGGGAGCAGACCTCGGCCACCCGCACCGGGGCGACGCGGCCGGGCAGGTCGCGCACGTAGGGGATCGGCTGCGGCGCCACGGTGACGACGCTGACCTCCGGCGGCGGCCCGGGCACGGGCGCGGCGGCCTGCTGCTTCTGGTTGCAGGCCGAGAGGGCGACGAGAACGGCGCCGGCCAGGACCGAGACCGGGACGGTCAGGACGGCCCGCGCGTTGCGGGGCTGGTGGCGGGACGACACGATCACTCCGCTCTTGCAGCACACGGTGCATAGAGCACCTGGTGGTCAGGAGCTACGTCAGCGCCACGTTTCTCGAACCGCGAATGGTCAAGCTGCGAGTTGAAGATTACTCCACGTTGCAACGCCTGCAGGGCGAGCCACATGTATGCAGGCGATGACGGGGGCAGAGGCGCTGCGCTTGGGGCGGTGCGGCTACCCAACAAATTCGGCCGGCGGGAACTGTCGGGGGCATTGAGCTGCTCCCGACCGCTGTTCCGGACGACGTTCTCTGCGGTGAACAGTCGAAGCCGGTTTAAGGCATCGTCGGATAGGACCGGACGCGCGTGCGTCCTTCAACGGCCCCGGCAGGCGATAGGCCGGCCCCCGCAGTTGAGCCCGTGGGCCCGCTACTCTCGGCCACGGTGGGTGCGGTCCAGCCCTCCGACCGCCAGGTCTGCGCCCGCTCATGCACATCGACGGAGCCGTGCTGCTCCAGGATGTCCATCACGGTGGCTGCGCGAGTATCATCGCTCCGGACGGTGACAAGCGTTCCACCCCGCCGGACACCCTCGGAATAGGTGTGCGCGTCAGCCTCGTTCACGCCGGCGCCGGTCAGACCGCCGATGAGACCGCCGGCAGCCGCGCCGATGCCCGCACCTGCCAGGGTGGTCACCAGCCAGCCGGCAGCCACGACAGGCCCGACGCCAGGGATGGCCATGAGGCCGAGCCCGGTCAGAAGGCCCAATGCGCCACCTGCCAGCGTACCGACCGTCGCACCGGTACCTGCGCCGGTCTCAGCGCCTTCCTTCGCCTCGTGGTGATCCCTGTCGCCGCGCCCAACGAGACCTGAGTGGCGGTCACCTTCATTGTTGGCGACGATGCTGACGTCGGAGTGCGGGACGCCCGCGGCTTCGAGCTTCGCGACAGCGGCGCTCGCTTCATCATAATGGTCGAAGAGAGCGGTGATGGTTTGCTGAGCCATGGTGGCCTCCTGAGTGCTTATTCCGGCGGACTGGTCTCGTCACGTTCACCTACTGAGCCGCGACGTTGCCTTTGAAGTCGACGCCGACGTTCACCGACTTGCCGTTGAGCATCGCGGTGCCCCGCCAGATGCCCTTGTCGTCCTTCTTGAGGTCCTTGACCTCCTTGTAGCCTGCATCCTCAAGGCGCTTGCGGGTCTGCGCCTCGGTGAAGCTGTTCGAGCCCTCCTCGAGCTTGGCGCTCGACGCTTTGCCCGTGGTGGCCGGATTGCTGGCGTCCGGTCTGTCGGTGTTCGGGCGCGTGACGGACTGCTGACCGCCAGATTTCTCGCTGGTCTCGGCGCCGGTGGCCGGCTTGCCGGTGACGGTTGTCTGCGCGACGGCTGGAGCGGCACTGAGCAGGGTGAGCATCGCGAGGCTGGTGAGTGTCGGGCGCATGGGCGTTCTCCCAGGATAATTGCCTCCTCAATGCGAGCCCCTGAGAAAGCGTTCCAAAAAGGATGGGCCGGCTGCCAAGAATTTCTGCCGCATTCGCTCTGTCGCAGGGGTGGTATTCTATTGGATCAGCAGTGTATATAAGATCAATTTTTTGAGGCATCTCTGTAGATCGCCCTGGGGCAACTTGGCGCGTCGGCGAGAACGAAATTATGCGTGCGGCGCGTACGAAGGCGTTGCCCAATAACGCGGGGCTTCCGGGCGCCTCATCGTGTTCGCTGAGGCGTCTCTGCCCATCGCACGAGACGGACTCATGGCACTCGACCGGCTCTACCCGCCCGCTTACGTCATCGTCCGCCAGGCCCGCGCGCCCGACCGCGTCGGCGATGAAGCATTCGCCGCGGGCGATACCGTGGCTGTAGCGCCCTGGATGCTTATGGAGAGCCCGTAGGCGACAGTTTTGGGCATAAGCGCTACCCACTTGTACATGCCTGGAGCTCTGGAAAGCCAGAGGCGGTGCGCGAGATAGCCGCGCTTCTCGCCAAGCACGGGCTCACCGATGAGGCAATCGCGGCCCAGGCGCTCTCGAGTAAGCTGGAGAACTTTGACCGCATCGAGCGCATCATCGCCAGCGCCGATGGCCGTCGGACTGGCGTGCTGCGCGAGATTGAGACTTGGAGGGTCACATGATGCGCGACCACGTCCGGATAGATCGGCGGAAAGCGGCTCAGCAGCTCAGGCCGGTCGGTTTCGTCCAGCAGCCATCCGACGACAGGAGCCAAGTGGGCCTCTCCGATGCTTCGTAGCACACCGACGGCAACGGGCTGTTGCGGACCTGTCGGGTAGGGCTCGCTCTCACCTACAGAACTCGAGCAGTGTCCCCGCGCGCACTGACAGAGCAAATCCCCGACGCGCCACACTTCTTTGTCTCCGAAATATCGGCTTATTTTTCAACGCGAGCCAGATTCCGTCTCCCGCGCTTTGTTAAACCGTGCGATAACAATTTCTCTTTGTCAGGAGAGAATCATGGCCTCGGAGAAGAAGCACGGAAACCGCGAAGCTAAGAAGCCGAAGAAGCCAGTGCCGAAGACGATCGCGGCAGCACCATCCACGAAGGATATGGTCAGCGCGGCCGTTAAATCGGCCAATAAGAAGTAAGCCTGCCGCCTGCCGCACGCGGTGAAAAGCGGTAATTCATTGGTCGGATTATTGTTTCTTACTCTCGGACATGTGCTCCCGAGGCCTGGTTTTGGCCCTCCTGAGCGACAGGAGGCGGTCGACGGAGCGCACACGCACGACGCGTTCCCGACGGTAGGCGCGAGTGTCATTGATAGTGCCGTTCACGATCCGCGGCAGAGCGCCCGTTTCACTCAACTCCTCTGCGCGGCAACTGCGTGGTGAACGCTCTGCTTGGAGCTTGACGGAACGCGAAGACCGGCGGGACCGTTCTGGAGGCCATGACCAACCACACGGTTCTCATCGGCTCAGCTCTGCTGTCGTGCCACTCTGGGCGACCCCCTGCGTCGCACTTCTGCCCGAGATCACCTGGGTCGACCTGCCTCGGGAACAGCTGCCCCATGAAGTGTACCGGACCAGTTGCGCCGAACACGCGGAGACTCGTTGGAGCCCGCAATCCTGCGCGATGAAGCGGTGGCTTTCTCGCACCCGGCTAATATCTCGCCGACCGTCAAAACGCCGATCGCTGTCGAAGCGGGCCACCTTCGGAGTAAGGTTGCGCGTCCCGAGCCCAATTCCTCGCCCCTCCCGTAGGTCCTCAGGTCTATCCCACCTGCGCGTGAGTCGCCGCGAACAAGGATGAGCAATGCCAAAGACGGGAATGTACGTCCTGCAGGGTGTGACGCCCTCACACATCGCGGCGGCACCGTTCGACGTCAAGGTCATCGACATCTACAACGATGCCGGCCAGACCTTCACGCCGAGCGAGGTCAAGCAGATGGGCGGCGGCCCGGGCAGCGCTCTGCTTCTCGGCTATTTCAGCATCGGCGAGGCCGAGACCTACCGGGACTATTTCAAGACCATCCCGTCGGCCGCGCTCGGGCCAGAGAACCGCCAGTGGGAAGGCAACTACGAGGTCGCCTTCTGGACGCCCGAATGGAAAGCAGTTGCCACCGCCTACATCGATCGAATGCTGGCGGCCGGTTATGACGGCGTCTACTTCGACGTCGTCGACGAGTATCAGACACCCTGGGCTAAAAGCCACGCGCCGGGCGGCGCGGCCGGCGCCGAGCAGGCCATGGTCGATCTCATCAAATACCTGCACGATTATGCTCAGGCCAAGCAACCCGGCTTCAAGATCTGGGTCAACAACGCCGAGGAGCTGCTGGCCCACCCCGGCTACCTCGACACGATCGACGGGATGTTCAAGGAGAACTTGTTCTACACGGACAGCGGGCAGAAGCAGCCTGCCTCGGAGACCAGCTACAGCCTGGGCCTCCTGCAGAAGGCGATCAACGCCGGCAAGGACGTCATCAGCATCGAGTACGTCACGGGTGCGCAGAAGGTCGCCGACGTCCACGCACTCAACGACAAGTACGGCATCAGCAGCTATGTCGCCCATCTCGACCTGAACGGTGTCGACTCCGAGGGCGTCCGTCCGGGGCAGCTGACCACCGATGCGCGGCAGTTGATCGCCTGAAGCGGTGGCGAAGGCGGGATAAGCTGGACGTCCTGAAGCTGCCCGAAGCTGTTCGTCCCCGAATCCGATCGCCCGAAGTGGGCCCCGCGGCGACGGGACGATGCCTGAGATGCCAAGTGAGCAGCACCGCGCCTCCGAATGTCGAGGCGATCGCCACCACCGCAGCGCCTGAGCGCCGCGGGTCCAGTCCCGCTGACGCCTTGACGGATGATCACCGTCACTTCGGACCGAGCCCAATTATGTATCGGTCCGCAGCTGCACAATCACCCTCGCCTCGTACCAGCCGGCTGCTCACCAAACTGCAAGCGGGCATCTCTTTTGTTAAGTTCGATTTGATCCAATAATACGGATCTGCAGCGTACGAAATATACGAAACTCGATGTTATTTCGCTAAGGCAAAGTCGGCTGGCCGCACACGAACGCTCCGTTCAATTTTCAAAAAACCGCCACTAACACACTTACACCGATCGACATTTCCAATTCAACCACGCCTGCTTTGACGTCGTCTTGGTCGCCAAAGGCCGAAAAATGTCTTCGAATTAATCAAGCAGCCACGCGCGCCCGGCTTGTGTTTCGGACCCAAGTCTCCCTCTATCGCGTTTATGCACGGAGGAACGAGCAACTGACTGCTCAGGCCAAGGAAGGGCCTCTCCGAACCGGCCAAGTTCAGCCGATCGCTCCGTTTTGCTCAAGGTCTCAGAAGGCGGTGCCAGCGCTGATCGCCCCACTTTGAGCGCCAAACAGACGCCGGCCTCTCAACCACTCACCTTTCAAAATCCGCGGATAGACCGGCCTGCTCGGCAACGCGACTCCGGGCCCAGAAGGCATGCGTTTGCAGCCCGGTGTTCGCGCTCGTTATCTGACCGATCGCGGGATCTGCACAAAGATGATGCCCTGGAGGACAAATATAGCGAGCAAAAAATGCCGAATGATTCACGACAAACTTACGAAGACGAGACTGTTAGAAAATATGCAGCCATCGACAATATTTTTGTACCACTCTCACTCGTAGCACGAGCGGTTAAAAAACAAGATCCAGTCAAAGCGATCGTTGAAGAGCTGCTGCATCATAGTTTTGGAGGCGAACAATCTACAAGAAACGCGACAGAGTTTCTTCTCGCGGTTGGCTTCAGTGAAATGGAGTCCGACCGCGAAGTGCAAACACAGATTAAAGTCACCTGGGATGATAGTTCTGCCCCATTCTAAAACGCCGCTCGGAAGAACGTGCCAAAAAACCAGCCCGCGAGGTCATTGAAGTCTGACCTTGTTGCCCAATTATTGGCGAGAACAGCCGTTCGATTGCTGAAAACCCAGTTCGATGCCACCCGAAGGAAAGCCATGTTTAGTGAAACCCGGTCCGAGGCTCGGCCTGCTCGCAGATTCTTATCGTTCCCCTATACGGCGAACACGACGGCACCCGCCGGTTGGCGCAGCGCAAACTCAGAACATTTTGCGCTGGTATCTGGCGACGCTCCGCTAGAGGTTGATGCGGTCTTTATCACCGCCCGGGTTGCAGAGGCGATGTTAAACCGCCTCTTCGCCCGCCTCGCTGACCAGTTAACGCCGGTAGTAAATCTCGGGACGACATTGCAACCGGGCGTCGATGAGCGTGGCAATAGCACCGCTTGGGAGCGCGCGGACGCAATCTTGGAGCGCATCGCCTACCTTCCAGCCGCCATACGCCAGTCTAAGCGAGAGGAAGATCTACTGCTTGCCCGGATGTTCACACGTGACGCAAATCTAACTGCGCATTATGCACCTGAAAGCCTGGCATTGGTGGACTACCCAATCGCAGGGAATATAGCGAATGTGCCTGAAATTGCCAATCGGCTCGTGCGAAGCGGACAGCTCCAGGCGACGTTTTTTGATCGAGTTTACGTGTGCCCAGATTGTTCATCATCGTTACTCTCTGTGCGCGAAGAATGTCACAGCTGCCGTTCCCCAGACGTCCACGAACAAGCGATCGTGCACCATTTTCGCTGCGGCTTCGAAGGCCCGGACGAAAACTTCCAAACGCCTTTATCTACGATGCTGCAGTGCCCGAAATGCGCTGATCGGCTCCGGCATATTGGTCTTGACTACGACAAGCCCGGGACCGTCATGCATTGTCATTCCTGCGGGCATCGCGACGACAGCACGGCGATTGGATTTGTCTGCATTCACTGCGCGGCCAAGCACGATGCTGCACAGATGCCGGCGCGTAATCATCACTCATATGCAATGACGCCGTCTGGTTTGCGGCAGGTTCTAAATGGTCACGTCGAAAGTGACCCGACCGGCAATACGAATGTTACCGTATTCGAGGTAATGCTGCACGGAGCTATACAGCAGGAGGCCAGTCTGAAGACGCCGTTTCAGGTTTTAGACGTGCGATTTGGGGACGTGGAAACGCAACAGCGGGGCAATCCGCGCCTCTGGTCCCAGACTCATAAACTCGCCCTGGATGTCATGAATAGCTCGATGCGCGATGTCGATATAATAAGCGTCGAAGGAAACGGATTTAAGGTGCTGATGCCGCAAATAGATAGGCGGTCCGCGCTGAATTTCGTAAAGCATATCGAAGTGCGTATTGCTGAAGTACTGATCCTAAACCCAGATCTAAAATGTTTTTTACTTACCGCAGATCAAGTGGCCGCTTTAGCGCGCTCGCGCGGGCCGGCCTGAGATGACAGAGCCATTTCGTCTTCTCTCAGAACTTGATTGGCCAAATTTCTTATCGATGTTTTGGTACATGTGCTTGTTCGAAATTCCACGCTACACCGCAGGTTTCGTGATCATTGGCGGCGTGATCTTCCTTGGTCTCAACTTGAAGCCTCGAGTACGGACGTCAGAGCAGATCCGCGCCAGCAAACGCTGGAAGGTCAGTGCTGTCATTGCCGGACATAACGAAGCCGACGCGATGCGGAAGTGTTTGATCTCGCTCAATGAGCAGACTCGGAAATTCGATGAGATCATTGTCGTGGACGACGGTTCGACGGACGGCATGCGACAAATGCTTCACAAATTGCGAGCGGAGGGCCTGATTCACATGGCCCTTTGCAACCAGGTTCGCTGCGGGAAAGCGTCCGCGTGCAATCTAGGATTTGGGCTGGCTACAGGCGACATCATTATCAACCTCGACGCAGACTGCTCCTACGATCGAGACGCAATCGAAAAGCTCCTGATCCCATTCGACGACCCGAAGGTTGGAACAACCTGCGGCAATATTGGCGTGCGCAACTTCAAACAGTCTGTTGCCGCGTCGTTCCAAGCAGTTGAGTACCTGATCTCAATCTCCTTGGGTAAACGAATTATGGACTACTTTGATTTAGTGGTCTGCTCCTCAGGTGCTTTTGGAGCCTTCCGCCGTCAAGCTATCGAACAAGTGGGCGTTTTGGCCGTCGGTCCCGGCGAGGACCTCGATTTAACATTGCGCTTGCGCCGCGCCGGTTGGAAGGTCCGCTTCGTTCACGATTCTTGGTGCCTCACTGACGTTCCGCACGCTTTCTCAGGGTTAATTCGGCAGCGTCGCCGGTGGGACCGCGACACGCTTCGAATCCGCTTTCGCAAATTCCGCGACACATTCTCGTTTTGGAACCCGCGGTTCAAGGCATCTGAAACTTGGGAGCAAGTCGAGTTTTTCTTTCTAAACTTTTTGGTGACAATGATATTCCCAATTTACATTGGCTATATCTTTTACACACTGGGTGCAGCGGACGCATACGTCGTCTTGGCTGCTGTTGCTCTCGTCTATGTATGTCTGGATATCGTCGCGTTTGTCATAGCAGCCGCGTGCTGCGGGCGCTTTAGTTTTTGGTTTTATGTGCAGCTGGTACCGTTCATTCTCACCTTTGGGCTATACAGCGGTTTCCTCATGCGGCTTGTCAGGCTGTATGCGTACCTTGAAGAGATGATTTTCTACGCGTCCTATCGCGACTCCTACGTTCCTCAGCGCGTCCTGGACGTGTTGGACCGCTATTAAGAGGAATCAACGAATGATCAGAAAACTAAGTGAGCGGACCAATGCGGACAGGTTCAAAAATGATGTCCGCGCTCACGGGAAGCGATATGGCCGCTACCTCTATATGGCCGCGGTCGGAATTTTTGCAGCCTACTTAGTTAATCTATTTATTGGGCCGATTATTTGGCTGGAAGCGGACGGCTTGGTGAATTCGCAGAAAATTGCCATTGCCTCTATGAATGAAGCGCAAGTAATCAAGATTAACGTAAAAAGCGGTCAACGTGTCTCGAAAGGTGAAGTGATCGGTGAGGTTCACTCACCTCAGGTTTCCAGCAATCTTGCGATGCTCGCCAATCAGTTTGCCGAAACGCAGGCAAAACAGGCTGAACTCATTGTACGTCTCGATATAGCAACGAGTACTACGAAGGCAGCGGAAGATCGCCTGAACGAGGCAGACGTCAATCTGAAGCGCATAGTGACCCAGCGCCCGGCTGGCTTCATGTCAGATAATTTTGTCGGCAATGCCTATCGGGAAAAGTATCTTGCGCTTCAAGAGAAGGCCAAGCTTGAAGCGGAGAAAAGGTCAGCTTCCGGTCAGCTCGAGAATCTCGTCAAAGCACAGAAGGAGGCGCGTGAGGCGATCGACGACGTCAAAAAGCGCTACAATAACGGCGTAATCGTGTCGCCATTCGATGGTTACATGGGGGCTCAACTCGCGCAGCAGGGCGACGTGCTGAAACCAGGCGAGTATTTCGGAGATCTCTTTGTTGGGGAAAAGCACGTGCTCGCCTATCTGCCGACGGGCACGCTCTACAATGTGAAAAAAGGCGAGCGTGTGTCAGTCGCGGATGGCTTCAACAAGACTGAGGGGACCCTCGTTGATATTCGCCCTATCTCCGTACAACTTCCTCCGGCCTTCCAGCGAGCTTTCCGTCCGCAGGAGCGAGGCCAAGTGGCCACGATCGCTCTCGATAGCACGGACACGTTCGCGCAGGCCACTAAAGTGCGTGTCACGGGCCACAACCTCATACCGGGCTCCGATAAGATCACCTCGACATCAGTGTCAGAGGCGTTAAAGAAATGGATGAGTGCATTATTTGAGTTGATCGAGGATAAGTACAGCTCGATAGCGGCCTGGATGGCAGATGAACCGCCGCAGAACAAGGTAGCTCGCAAATGAAAATGGTGCTTGTCGCCTGCTGCCTAGTAGCCTGCACGCTCTTGCCGTCTCCTGCGTTCGCGGGGCAGGGCGTTACGCGTCAGACCCCAGAACGTAATGCCGCTTCAGGCACAACGGTTCGCGCGATGTGGGTGTGGACGACTCAGGAAATCATGAAGGATCCAAGCGAAGCTCGTCGGTTTCTCGACGGAATTCGACTTGCGAGGACGACCGACGTTTATCTCTATTTGACTGCGATGGATTTTATTTCGTCCGAACAAGCGATCCGACTTCTTGTCGAATCCCTTAAGGGTCTCGATGTGCGTGCCTGGGCTATGGAAGGATCGCGCAGTTACTTTTCAGATGAAGATGGGCCAACCGCTCTCTACAATACCATCGATGGCGTAGTAGCTTTCAATAAAAAGTTTGGCATTCAACTTATTGGATTTCATTCTGACTTGGAGCCGCAAGGAGGGCAAGGCGAGAGCAAGGACCTTTTTCACAATGGCATTGCGTCGAGTAAGCTGAGTGTGGAGCAGATTTCAGATCGTAATCGCATAGTGACTGATTGGCTCACGATACACCAATCACTTCGGAATAAATGTAACGCTAGCGGTCTTAAGTACGGCGGTTCGATGCCGAGCTGGGCCGATCTGTATGAAGGTGAATCCATTTCCGCTTCTTTTGAGGGTAAAACTAAGCCGCTAGTCGAGTTTCTCCTGAGTTTCGTCGATCAATACGTGATCATGGCTTATAATACGAGCCCTTCCAGTGTTTTGGGACGAGTTAAAGGTGAAATAGAAGTGGCCAACACTATGAAGCCGCGTCCGTCTGTCATCGTGGGACTCGAGACTCACGCGGGGCCCGGTGAAAATATCAGCTATGCCGATACGCCATCGAAAATGAGCAAGGCTGCGGTGACCAGCGACTTAGTTTTTTTGGCCAACAGTCTTAAAGGCCAGGCGAGCTTTGCTGGGATCAGTGTTCACGACTGGGTCGGTTGGCGTGATCTGCCGGATGCTCCTCATGAGGCGCCCATTTTGGATGATCCAACCCCGGCACAAGAAATTATTCGTGATAGACGCCGCGCTCGTTAGTGGTTTGGCTCGCTCTGTTGCTGGCGGCATCAAAAAGAATTTTCCACGGTGAAGCGGTTACTTGAAACAGGCCCGCTCCATATCAATTCCATTTGATGTCAGTTTGATCTGTTCGGCTCCTCCTGCCGCGGCAATCTTGGGAGATCAAGTTCGAGGGGAGTTTGGCGAAACGAACCCATTTCGCTTTAGAGTCCGCTCTGAGGTGTCGCACCCAGCAAAATTGACACCGGTCTGGTCGGTCCCCTGGACGTTGGAGCAGGTGCGCGCTGGATCTTGGCTGTTGCATGACCGATTGGACCGTAACCGTTCGGCTGGCACCACGCCGGTGTGAGCGCGGCGTGCTAATCTGCTCTGATGGCGGTCGACGAGCAGCGCATTGACGAGGCGGTGCTCGCCCTTCTGTGGCTGACGCTCCACGACGAGCGTCGAGCTTGGAAGGGCTTCGACTGGACCGTGCTTAGACGTCTTCACGCCAAAGGGCTGATTGCGGATCCGGTCGGACGCGCCAAGTCGGTAGTGCTGACTGACGAGGGGCTGCGTCAATCCGAGGCGCTGTTCCGGACCCTGTTCACGCGGCCCGACTGATGTGAGAACCGGAGCGTTCTCAGGCCACAGCTTGGAGGGTGGGTGTGCTCGGGTAGCCCCAGGGCAGAAGCTCGTCGAGGCGCCGCTGCGGATGGCCTTGGACGATGCGGATGATGACGTCGGCCAGGTAGGCTTGCGGCTCGACGCCGTTGAGCTTGCAGGTTTCGATCAGCGAGGCGATCACCGCCCAGTGCTCGCCGCCACCGTCGGATCCAGCGAAGAGCGCATTCTTCCGTGTCAGAGCCAACGGACGGATGGCCCGCTCCACCACGTTCGAGTCGATCTCGACCCGGCCGTTCTCAAGGAAGAGCGACAGGCCGGCCCAGCGGCCGAGCGCGTAGCGGATGGCTTCAGCGAGTTTGCTCTTCTGGCTGACCAGCGCGAGCTTTTCCCGCAGCCAAGGCTCCAAGGCCTCGATCACAGGGCGGCTGCGCTCTTGGCGCGCTGCGCGCCGCTCCTCGGCCGAGCGGCCGCGGATCTCGGCCTCGATCCGATACAGCCCCGCAATACGGGCCAGCATCTCTGACGCGATGGGCGCCGGGCCGGCTTGTGCCAGCTCGTAGAAGCGGCGGCGGACATGAGCCCAGCAGTAGGCCAGTTGCACCGGACCGCGCTCGGCCAGAACCTTGTAGCCCGCGTAGCCGTCCACCTGCAGCACACCTTCGAACCCGGACAGATGCGCCGCCGGTCGCTCGGCCATGCGGTCGGGCGCGTAGAGGTAGACGACACCGGGCGGGTCGGTGCCGCCCCAGGGTCGATCATCCCGAGCATAAGCCCAGAGCTGGCCTGTCTTGGTGCGCCCGCGCCCTGGGTCGAGCACCGGCGCGGTGGTCTCGTCGGCAAACAGCTTGCCCGAGGCTTTCAGATGCTCCAGCAGCCGCGCGTGCACCGGCCGCAGCAGGAAGGCGGCGCGTCCGACCCAGTCCGCGAGGGTGGAGCGGTCGAGGCTGATCCCCTGACGCGCATAGATCTGTGCCTGACGGTAGAGCGGTAGGTGGTCGGCGTATTTCGAGACCAGCACCTGCGCAACGAGGGCGTCGGTGGGCAGCCCGCCCTCGATCAGCCGTGCCGGTGCCGGGGCTTGCACGACGACCTCCTCGCAGGCCCGGCAGGCATATTTCGGCCGGCGGATCACCAGCACCCGGAACTGAGCTGGCACGATGTCGAGGCGCTCGGACACATCCTCGCCCATCCAGTGCAGCGAGCCTGAGCAGCACGGGCAAGTTGTGCTCGCGATGTCGATGAGCCTCTCGATCCGCGGAAGGTGGCCGGGCAGTGCGCCTCGGTTTGTGCGCCGCTTGGCAATCCGTGCCGCCTTCACGGTCGGCGCCGTTTCCTCGCCGCCGGCGTGATCGGCGGCCTCGACCTGCTCGGCCTCCTCCAGCGCCAGCAGCAACTGGTCCTCGGGCCAGCTCTCGGCACGGCGTCCAAAGCGATGACGCTGCAGCTCCCGAATGATCTGCCGCAGCCGCTCACTCTCGGCGCGTGCCTCCAGCAGCATCGCCTTGAGGGTCTCAGGGTCATCCGGCAGGGGCTGCGTGGTCGCGCTCACGGAGCAGATTAGATCATACCGATCAGCGGCTTGCAGCCAGTTTGATGAGGTCTGGCGTTCTTTTCTGCTCAGCTTGCGACGAGCGGAACCGGCACCGCCCGCGGTTCGTGCACGCGTTTCCAGTCCAGTCCTTCGAGTAAAGCGGAGAGCTGCGCCGCGCTCAGCCGCATCACGCCGTCCTGCACCTTCGGCCAGCGGAACTCACCCTGCTCCAGCCGCTTGGCCACCAGCACCACGCCAGTACCATCCCAGAAGAGCAGCTTCACGCGGTCGCCGCGTTTGGAGCGGAACACGTAGACGGCCCCCGAGAACGGATCGGCATCCATCGCCTCCCGCACCAAGCCAGCAAGCCCGTCCATGCCCTTGCGGAAGTCGACCGGCTTTGTGGCGACCATCACCCGTACCGCACCGGTCGGGCCGATCACGAGCCAGCCTTCAACGCGCGGATCACGGCTGTGATCGCATCGGGCTGCGCGCCGGCGCCGATGCGCACTACTGCGCCGCCGATCTCCACCTCGATGCCATGCCTCGGCAGCGAGCGACACGCTGGCTCGTGGGGTGGAACCGCCATGCGCGGCTCCTGCGGGATCGGTTCGACCACGGCCGGCACGAACAGAGGCGAAGGGGCAGCGGCCCGACGCGCCTGTCGGGCCAAGCGGCGCCAGGTGAACAGGTGTTGCGGCGAGAGACCGTGCCGGCGGGCCACCTCGGAGACCACCGCTCCCGGTCTCAACGCCTCCTGCAGGATGCGGTCCTTCGCCTCGTCCGACCAGCGTCGCCGGCCCGTGACCCCGGTGAAGAGTTCCAGTCGCCGTACGGTTCGCGGCTCAAGCATATGGTCGAGCATAGACACAAAACGATCTCCTCGGAGATCATCCTCGCCCCACATCGCAGCTGCCGGAAGGTGTGCTTCGAACACCGCTTACATTGGACCAGCCCGATATGTGGGATGAGCGCAAGTTATCGGCCGCGGCGAGCAGGCGTGCGATCGCGGCGCGAGTGCTGTTGAGCCGCAATCGAGACCGGCCTGGCCTTCTCGCCGTGATGAGCCGCGGGTGCGCGCTGAGACGCTCGGCTCGTCTCTGTCTCGCCGAGTACGGCGCCTTCCACATGCGCGGTGTAGAAGGCAACGACCTCATCGTGGCTCAGACCGGCGATCACCTTGGCGTCGCCCGCGTACAGGCTGTGGGAGCCGCGGCCGTTCTCGCGCAGACGGTGAGGCTGGCTCGGGACCAGGGGCACGCGCAGCGGTCACGGGAATGGTGGCACAGATGAGCTTGCCTGCTCGCAGGTGGCGCTATGCGGTACCGGGCCGCCGCACTTGCGGTGTAGCGAAAGCGGCGGCCGCGAGGAGGAGCGGCCGCCGAGTCAGGTGGCTGGGACCACCAAGCCGCTGAGGGGTATCAAGCGGCGCACGAGTCTGTGCGCCTGCTCATCCCGCCGAGCCAATCACGCTCCCGTGATTTTGGTTTCTGGCTGTTGCGGGGTTGAGCGCGAGGCGTAACCGACCCCGTCGTGACAGGATCGAACACAGGAGGCGTGCCGACACTGAGACGCGCGATCGCCTGACGATCCAGAGAGGGATCGAGATGCCGGTCGGCGGCCACGACGAGAACGGCTACGGCCAGCACAGCCTTCACACCGGTCCAGAGATGCCGGGGCAGGGCGGACAGAGTGAGTTCCGGCATCACGGCAGGTGCGTCCTTCGATCGATGACGATCGAGACCGTAGGTTTTTGTTCCGGGCTGGTATACCAAATTTGAGCAAGACGGTTGATCAGCAATTTACCGTGCGCGCCACGTCAAGCCTCGGTCCGCAGGGCCGACTTGGTACGGACAGCCTCAGTGGTGAGCAGGCCGGCTCCGGGCCAATCGCCTGCATGTTGCGTGCTGGTGGTGCCGCATGACGTCCTGAACGCCGCGCTCGGTCAGCCGCTATTCGAGAGGCACGGGCTCTGACGTAGCAAACAGGAGAGTGCCGAGAACTTGCCGACCCTCACGGCGAGATGCGCTCAGCACTCAAACCGCTGTCCCGGATTTTCTCGGGCAGGTGCGCAAAGTCGATGAAGCCAGCTGCGTGAGCCATGGCCTCGAACGCCTCGGCCTCGTCATGCGCGGCGCCCGTCCAAAGGATCGCACCGCTGGCGCTCTGCCGGATCTGAAAGATCTGCATTGTGGCCTCCGTAACCCCCTTCAACCGGCCAATCAGCCACGGAAGCGACCTGTTCCCGTCGGTAATTGCCTGCCTGAATCAGGAGACCCTCACTAGCTGCAAGCTCGGTTCTCTCGATCGGCCCTTTCGTCGCTTGACCGATTGTCCCCCAGTCTGCTGCGGCCCACGAAGGCCCCCGCTACTCGCCCGTCCCGTAGTCATGCCGGCGCGTTGAGGCCGATCAGAAGCAATCCCACGTGGGCCGCATGCGCGATCGCGCCGGACAGGGCGAGACGCATCGCTTCCTGCCGCGGGACCAGCAGCACCTCGATGTCCTCGGTGGCCTCAGGGCTGGTTGCTCCGACGCTGAGGTCGGTCGCGCGGACCAGATGCAACCGGTTCTCGTAGCGAGCAGGCTCAGGGCTCAAGGTGATGACATAAGACAGAGCTCCGCCTACAAAGCCCGTCTCCTCGCGCAACTCACGGGCTGCAGCGCCGAGGATGTCGGTCTCAGCCTGATCCATCATCCCACCCGGCAATTCCAAGCTCATCCCACGAAGCCCGTGCCGGTACTGACGCACGAGTACCACGCGGTCGCTGCGATCGATCGCCAGCACATGCACGAAGTCGGGAAATTCGAGCACGTAGTAGGGCGCGACCACCGCTCCCGAGGCGGTCGTGCAATCATCCGCCCGAACACGGATCCAGCGGTCGCGCACGGCGTAGGTTGAGCTACGTACCGTCCAGTTTCGATCTCGCACCGACGCTTCACCTTACCGGTATCGAAGCCTCACTGCTCGCGGGGCTTTCCATGCGCTCGGCTTATAGCGCGCAACCAAGCTGGCGATCGTGGGCCTCTTCAGCGTCGGCACGGGATGTTGCCCCATCCCTTCCTCTCAGCGGAGCCGATCTCCACTCTGACAAGGGGCCTGGAGCCTCTCGCCGTTGTGCCCGCCGGTGCCTCCTAGCTTCTCCGCGGAACTTGTGAGAACATAGCGTGAACTGAAGCTTCGATGTCCGCCACCGGGGGGCTGAACAGAAATGGCACGCGACCGCTTCAAGCGTACCGCCTGAGTCCAGACGATCCGAGCCATGCCCACCCCCGACACCGGACGCACGCTGTTCTTCTTCGAGAAGCCCTCAGCGATGCGCCAACTTCAGCGGTTTTTCCGCTCGCCCGACACCATCTGCGTGGCTGCGGAGGGGCACCTCCTGTCTGCCGAGGAGCCGGGCAGCATTCGCCCCGAGTGGAAGCCTTGGCGCTTCGAGGCGCTGCCCATCGTGCTCGACACCATCCCGGTCGGATGCGGCACGAACCGCTCGGGCCAGTCTCATGAGCCGAAGATCGCTGCGATCCAGCAGGCACTTGCGCGTGCCGAGCGCGTCATCATCGCGACCGACCCGGGTCGCGAGGGCTCGATGATCGCCTGGGAGGTCCTGGAACACCTGGGCTGGCGTGGCCGTGTCGATCGGTTGAAGCTCGGAGCCCTCGACGACGTCTCGATTCGTCGCGCCTTCGCGGTGCTGGCCCGAGAGCCTGACTCGGGTGACCGCGATTACGCCGCTTACCTCGAGGCCCTCTGCCGCCAATACGAAGATTACCACCTCGGCCTAAACGGCACCCGTGCGATCTCCCTTCGCCTGCGGCCCCCTGCCTTCCGCGAGCCCTGGCGGTTCGGCGGCGTGCAGACACCGACCCTCGCTATCTTGGCTGATCTCGAGCAACGCATCCGCTCGTTCGTGGCGCAGGATTTCTTCAAGATTGCGCTGTCCCTCAGGACGCAATCGGATGCCGTGCTGACTCTGTTGCACGCGCCCAAGGAGCGCATCCTCGATCCGGCCGTTGCCGAGACCATTCGGGTTGCGGCCGAGGAATGGTCCGGATCGCTCGTGGTCGAGCAGAAGGAAGTTCGCCGTGCGCCGCCGCGGCTGTTCTCGAAGGACACGCTGGCGCGGCGCTGCGCGAAGCGGTTCGGCTGGGACCCGCAGTACTCAGCCGGCCTCGCACAGGAGCTCTACGACCAGGGCTATCTCAGCTATCCACGCACCGAATCGGAGTACCTGCCGGAGGGTCAGGCGGAGGACGCGGACGCGGTCAGCGCGGCCGTGATGTCGGTGCTCACCGACCTGGGCCGCCTCGTCTCGCCCGACACCAAACCCATGATTCGGCGCGGCACCAAGGGCCACTACGTCAAGGATCCGGGCGAGCACCACGCTATCGTGCCGCTGCGCAAGGCGCCGGACCGTGTTCGGCTCTCGCCCGATCAATTCCGGTTGTGGGAGCTCGTCGCGAAGGCGTATCTCGCCGCGCACCTGCCCGACGGCATCGATGCCCGCACCGGCGTCTCGGCCGAGGTGGAGACACCGCTCGGCCTCAAGCGGTTCGCGATCAGCGGCAGCGTTGTGCGCGAGCCGGGCTGGCGAGCGATCTACGGCAGCCAAACTGAACTTGAGGCGGACGTCGTCCCGGGCAAGGCGGCACGTGAAGACGACGCAGCGGCAGGGCACCTGCCGCCCGTGCGCGACGGCGAGGCAGCGTCCGCCGAAGGCGCTGAAATCGCCACCGCCGTCACCGAGCCGCCGCGGCGCATCACCCGCGGCGAACTGCCGGTGGTGATGGGCCGCCTCATCGACCAGGTGGAAGATCCCGCGGCCAAGCAGGCGCTCGAGAACCCAGTGAACCCCAACGAGCCGAAGGGTCTCGGCACGGCTGCGACTCGCGACACGATGCTACCCAAGCTGCTCAAGAGCCAATACGTCGCTCTGCACAAGGGCAAGGACCCCGCCATCGAGGTGACGGAGGTAGGGCTCGCCTTCATCGCGGCGGTGCGGCGCGTATTCCCGGCCTACGGCGACCCCGTCGGGCGGGCGATGTTCGAGGCGGAGCTTGCCGAGATCGGACGTGCCTCGACGCGTATTGAGGCCAGCCACCGCGCTGATCAGTTCCGGCAGCGTACCCGCGCACGCGTCAGTGAGTTGATCAGGGCGATCTCAACCGCGCCGGTGATCAGCCTCGATCTGAGCGCGGTTCCGAGAACTCCCGATGCCGGGCGCCCCCAACACCCGCCATGGTCGCGTTTGCCATCTCACTCGCCGCGCGCAAGGGGCTGACGCTCCCGCGCGGCTGCAGGAGCAATGGTCAGATCTGCCGGGCCTTTCTCGATGCCCATGCCGCAGAGCGGAAACAACAAGACAAAGCGGACGCGCAGTCGGGTGGAGAGCGAACACCCACCCCGGCGATGATCCGCTACGCCCACAATTTGGCGCAGCAGCATGGCGTCCCATGCCCAGTCGAGGCCGAGACGAGCTTCGCTGAGTGCCGAAAATTTCTCGACGCTCACGCCGATCCCAAGAAGCCGGTGCGCCCGTTCGAACCCGCCCAATCCGCGCGCAAGGGCCGGAAAGGTGCGGCGCCGACCCGCAGACAGAGGTCGGTGGCGAAATCCACGCGAACAGCGCAGGGGCGTCCCTGAGCTCAAACGCGGCCCCGCACGGACGGGATTCACAACCTTGAACCTGTGCGGCAGGTTAGGGCGATGGTTACGTCTCAACCTGCAGGGGCGCCGTGAGCGCCTCGGCTCGCCCGCTTCGCGCTCATCAGCGCACGCTCGCGACACTCGCCGCCGCCATGGCCCGTGGTGAGGCGGACGGGGTCTCGGACATTCTCGCAGCGGTGACGCCCGGTGGCGGCAAGTCCCTTCTGCCCGTCCTCGCCGCCGCCCACCTGATAAATGCTGGGCGGATCGAGCGCGTCGTCTGGGTGGTGCCGCGCGACTCGCTTCGCCTTCAGGCGGAGGAGGCCTTCGCCGATCCGCTCTGGCGTGCGAGCCTCGGTCACAGTCTGAGCGTGCGCAGCTCCGAGAATGCGCCGGATCCGAGCCGCGGCTTGGCTGGGTACGTCACGACCTATCAAGCTGTCGCCGCGGCACCCATGCTTCACCTCAAGGAGGTCAGCCGCAATCGCACCCTCCTCGTCGTCGATGAGGTCCACCACCTGCCGGTGCCGAGCTCAAGCCTCGACCGGAACGATGCAGAGGGCGAGGAGGCCAGTGCCTGGAGTCGTGCGATGCTCCCGCTCTTGCAATGTGCGTCGCTGCGGCTGCTCCTGTCCGGAACCTTGGAGCGGGCGGACGGCAGACGCATCCTCGGCCTGCCCTACTACCCCGCGGCCACCACGCACACGCCTGAGATCGATCTCGATGCACCAGGCTGGGCCGTGATCGGCTACTCGCGCGCCCAGGCCCTTGCCGAGCGCAGCGTGTTGCCGGTCACCTTCGGCGCCCTTGACGGCGAGGCTAGCTGGCTCGAGGGCGGCCGCGCGGCCGGACAGGCGCGCGTCGGCCCGCACCGTCTCGGAGGCGCCGTGCGCAACACGACGCGCCCCGCTTTGTTTACAGCCCTCCGCACCGGCTTCGCCCGTGATCTTCTGCAGGAAGCCTTCGGCGCCACCCGCCGGCTGCGAGCGCGGCGCCGTGCGGAGCGAGGCTTCGGGCCTACCGAGTTCGCTCGCGGCCTCGGCAAGCTCCTCGTTGTGGCCCCGGATCAAGCGAGTGCTCGCCACTACCTTGCCATGCTGCAGAGCTGGATGCCGGCCGCACAGGCAGAGCGCGACGTGCGCCTCGCGACATCCTCCGAGCGGGATGCACACGAGGCGCTCGCCGCGTTCCGACTGTTGCCCGAGCCCGCGGTACTCGTGACCGTGGCCATGGCCTACGAGGGCCTAGATGCGCCGGACATCGCCGTGGTGGCGGCCCTAACCCACATCCGGTCTCGCCCCTGGCTCGAGCAGATGATCGCCCGTGCCACGCGCGTCGACCCGCATGCCGGCTCCTACACAGACCAGCAGGCGCTCGTCTTCCATCCGGACGACCCGCTCTTCGCCCGCTTCCGCGCGGAATTGGAGAACGAGCAGGGCTCGGCCGCACGAGCGCGCAAGACCCAGCGCATCTCCGCGCTCACGCCCGAGCGTGTCGTCTGGTCCGACGAGGAGCCCCGCGCGATCACTCCTCTGGAGAGCAATGCAATCGGCCTGCGCTACGCTCTGCTGCGCCCGATAACGGTTGCGCGGGCCGAAAGGGCGAGAGCATCAAACGCGCTGAATCCCGCGATCGGCTGCCCCGATTCGGAGCGAGCTCCATCGCTGAGCGAACGTCTCCTTCGTCAGCGCCTTTCCGCGACCGTCGCCGCGCAAGCTGCGGAGGACGAGGCGAACCTCTGCATCCCGCGCAGTGGCAACCGTCCCCACCGCTACAACGCCGTCCTCAAGCGCGTGCTTGGCAAGGCGCGGGCCGCCATGACACTTGCCGAACTGGAGGCTGCACTCGCGTGGCTGGAGCGCCACCGCCTCTCCGACCATCTGCATCTGCTCGACGGCGACGCGCGTTACGCGTGGTCCGCACGCCACCGGAGCGGCGGATGGCTGTCAAAGCGTCCAAGCCCGTGACCTGTGGGGCAGCCACAGGCCAGCGGCCGCTGGCGTGTTTATCGACCCAGGTGCGGCCGAGGGCCACGGCGATCCGGGCAGCGCTGCCGACGGGCTGCTTTGCGCGTTCGCCGAGCTTTCGATCGCTTCCGGTAAAATCGTCGGAGCGGCGCGCCGTCGCGACAAAAACCGCAACCAGCGTCGCCGCTGTCTATTGCCGCGCTGCAACCCGCGATTGGCTCAAGCCAAAATAGACCGTAGACAAATTCAGCCGCTACCGACGTCGGTGAGGGTTAACCCGAGGTTTCGCCCGATATTTTGAGAGTGCGTAAGTTGCCAGGAGCGGGTTCTGTAGCTTATATGGGTGCCGATGATGGCAGGAAGCTTTTGATGTCAGACAGTAACCGTCTCGAAAAGACTGTCACGGCAGAAGGTCTTCTGTGGGGATCTGAAGTCGCAAATGAATACCATGGGATCGCTTCCAGCCATATGGACGATCAATGGAGAGATTATATCAACCCATTTTTTGAAAAATACGAATTTGATCTGACAAAGACGATCGATTTTGCGGCAGGCTTTGGGAGAAATACGAAAAAGCTCCTCGAGGCCGGTGCGGGCCACGTCATGATGGTCGATTTCAATCAAGAGTGCATTGATCAACTCAAAAGCACGCTTGAAGGTCCCCGTGCAAAATCTTTCAAAAACGATGGTTATAGTCTCTCTGGTTTATCGGATCAGTCTGCATCATTTTTCTATTCATTTGATGCAATGGTGCATTTTGACATGGAGGTGATTATCTCCTACATCCCTGAAATTGCCCGAGTGCTTAAATCGGGAGGGCACGCTCTGCTTCATCATTCAAATTACAGTAAAAACCCAGGTGGTGATTTCAGAGCAAATCCTCATTGGCGAAATTTTATGACAGCAGCAATTTTGAAACATGTTGCGATCAGGTCCAGATTCGACGTGATAGAGCAACGAGAAGTTCCGTGGGGAGAAGAGCAGATCGACTGCATCTCGATACTTCGGAAGAAGTAAAGTTGTAGCAGCCCAGCAAGGTCATCGATTGCGAATTGCCCGTGGTCATCCCCAGCTAGAACTGGGGGTGATTTTAGGCTCTGGATGTTGCCTGAAGCGCTGTCAGGCCGCCACAAGTTGGTGCGCGTGCGGGAAGTCTGCGCGCCCGGCAAGATGGTTGATGTCGAGGATGTGGTAGGACTGTCCGCCACAATCGACCCGCGCCGTTTGCTGGCGCTCCGGATCGAGGGTTTTAACAAACACCACCGCCTGCGTGAGTTGCGCAAAAGCGCGCGTCCAACCTTTCAGAGGAGCGTTCTCGCTTCCTGAGATTTGGGCCGTTTTCCAATGGACAACGGTATAGCGGTTCCATTCGATACCGGTTTGCATTTCTTCGCCCTCAAAAGCCGACGCACGCGTAGGCGATGGCGCCGCCAGCGGTCGAGATCGGCGCGGCCCATTCCACACAGATTGCGCCACTCATCATGAACCGTAACCAAATGCGGAATTCACCACGCGATTCCTCTGACGGCCCGGTGTCGATGCACCGAGCATTCTTAACGTAAAATGTTCGAACACCGCCGTAATGATCTGAATGCAGGAATGAAAAAGTTGTTTTTGGAAGAGCGCCTTCAGCGTCGCCATAAATGTACAATCTGATACGCACTGACTATGACCGTTGCTTCGCCACCTTTCCGCCCAAATTAACTTCTGTAAGCTGGGCTGTGAACTATGGTGCAGCGGGGAATGAATGTTTGAACTTCGGCCGCGGCTGATACACCGTCTCGTTGCCGCGCTAACCGGCCCATCGCCCGCATTCATTCCTGTTCCAGCTGTTGCCCGGCGGAAGTCATGCAGCCATCGACAGGACTATCAGTTTTCCAATCCGCCTCTCAGTGCAAATCCGCCTCACGTGCGGATAAGCGAGCGCTCAAGAGACTGATCTTTCTGCTCTCGTTGAGTGGCGATCTCTAGGGTACTGGCGCAAATCACGATTGCTCATCACCAGATGACCTGCCGCCGCTGCAGGGAAGATAATGTTGCGTCATTAAGCACGAATTTCCGAATCACTGTGCAGGGTCGGGATCGGATTCCTGCCGCTTACGCAGGTGTTCAGTTACGCCCGCCTGCGAGAGTCTCCTGAACGAGGATGAGAGATGCCAAAGACGGGAATGTACGTCCTCCAAGGCGTCACACCCTCACAGATCGCGGCGGCCCCGTTCGACGTTAAAGTCATCGACATCTACAACGACACCGGTCGGACCTTCACGCCCGCTGAGGTCAAGCAGATGGGCGGCGGCCCGGGCAGCGCGCTGCTTCTCGGCTACTTCAGCATCGGTGAGGCCGAGACATACCGGGATTACTTCAAGACCATTCCCTCAGCTGCCCTCGGTCCCGAGAACCCGCAGTGGAAGGGAAACTTCGAGGTTGCATTCTGGACGCCCGAGTGGAAGGCGGTCGCCACGGCCTACATCGATCGGATGCTGGCGGCCGGCTACGACGGTGTCTACTTCGACGTGGTCGACGAGTATCAGACCGCTTGGGCCAAGAGCCACGCGCCGGGCGGCGCGGCCGGTGCCGAGCAGGCCATGGTCGACCTCATCAAGTACCTGCGCGATTATGCTCAGGCCAAGCAACCCGGCTTCAAGATCTGGGTCAACAATGCCGAGGAGCTTCTGACCCACCCAGGGTACCTCAATACGATCGACGGGATGTTCAAAGAGAACCTGTTCTACACGGACGGCGGCCAGAAGCAGCCTTCAGCCGAGACCAGCTACAGCATGGGCCTGCTGCAGAAGGCGATCGACGCTGGCAAGGACGTCATCAGCATCGAGTACGTCACCGGTGCGCAGAAGGTCGCCGACGTGCACGCCTTGAACGATAAGTACGGCATCAGCAGCTACGTCGCTCATCTCGACCTGAACGGTGTCGACTCCGAGGGCATCCGCCCGGGACAGACGATTCATGAGGATGGCCTTGGCACGACGCAGCCCTCGGCGCCTCCCCCATCGGTGCAGCCCGATGCGGTGAGCCCCGCGGAGCACGGGTTTGAGCGGCCGCTTGCGCAGGCCCAGACAGGCACCCAGTCTGACGACGTGAACGCGGTCTACCGCTTCTACGACACGCGGACGGGCGACCATTTCTACACGACGAGCGCCGCCGAGAAGGCGCAGATCCTGAAGAGCCTGCCGAGCTACCAGTACGAGGGCGTCGGCTGGGCGACGCCGCAGAACGGCCCGAACACGATCGACGTGTTCCGCTTCTACGACACCAAGACCGGCCAGCACTTCTTCACGACGGACGCGGGCGAGCGCGACACCATCATCAAGACGCTGCCGAGCTACCACTACGAGGGCGTCGCCTTCGAGGCCTACGCCAGCCCGGCCGCGGCCGGCACCGGCGGCGTGACGCTGGAGCGCTTCTACAACACGCAGACGGGCCTGCACCATTACGCGGCGAACGCGGCCGAGGCCGACGCCATCAACTACGGATCGGCCGGCCCGGGCTGGGTGGACGAAGGCCGCGCCTTCACCGTCCACGCCCCGACGGACGGGATGCTTCACGCCTAATACCAATCGGTGGTGATCATAACTGATAGGCCCAGTCACGCAGGCCGATGGACATGATCTTCCAAGGCTGGTCGATGAACCGGTTCCAGACCTGACAGCACTGCTCGACAATGTCCTCGTAGGACGAGAAGACGCGGTCGCCGAGCCAGTTGTCGCGCAGGAACTGCCAGACATTCTCGACCGGGTTGAGTTCCGGGGCGCAGGCTGGCAGCGGCAGCAGGGTGATGTTGGCGGGCACGACGAGGTCGTGGGCGACGTGCCAGCCCGCCCCATCGAGGATCAGCACGGCGTGGGCGCCTTCCTCGACGCTGCAGCTGATCTCCCTGAGGTGCTCGTTCATCGCCGCGGTATCGCATCTCGGCATGATGAGGCCGGCACCCTTGCCCTTCTCGGGACAGATCGCTCCGAAGATGTAGGCGTGGGCCGTGCGTTGGTCCTTGGGCGCCGAGGGCCGGCTGCCGCGGCGCGCCCAGCGGCGGGGCAGCGTGTTCTTCTGGCCGACCCGAGCCTCGTCTGACCACCACACCTCGATGGCCGCGCCAGCCGGCAGCCGGGCTCGGATCGCCCTCACCTCGGCTGGCAAGTTTTTTTGAAGGCTGCCAGTGCGGCCGGGTCCTGCTCATGATGGCGCGGGCGTGCCGACAGCTTGCGGAAGCCGAGTTGTTTCACCGTGCGGCCCACCGTGCTCTCGTCCAGGCTCACGCCGAAGCTGGCGTAGATCCAGGCGGCGAGATCCTTCAGCCGCCAGCGCACCACGCCGTGTCGATCCGGGTCCGGCCCGCTCTCGACGATCTGCGCCAGCGCTTGACGCTGCGCATCGCTCAACTTGGCTGGGTTGCCCGGGGCCTTGCGGTTGATCAGCCCGGCCGGGCCAGCTGCGTTGAAGGCGAGCACCCAATCGCGCACCGTCTGCAACCCTACCACCCCGATCCGAGCCGCATCCGTGCGGCTGCCGCCCTCGTAGATCTCGGCCAGCGCCAGCAGCCGGCGGCTCTGGCCCGCGTCTCGGCTGGCCTTGGCCAGACGTCGAAGATCGTCGGCGTTGAAATCCTCACGCAGAGCAACCGCAGCGGACATGGCAAACCCTCCCGGTTTGCCTCATCGAACCAGATCCGCCGCCGATACGAAACCTCGTGAGTCGCTATCACCGTCGACCGGTATAAGCTCGACTTTGGCCAATCAAACAAGCGGTTGAGCAGCGAGGTGACGAAGCGGGCATGACGGGTAGGCTCGGGGTGTCCCGACCAAGAGACATCCAATGCCTGATCTGCCGCCCGCTTCGCCGGGCTCATCCTGGTGCTCGCGCCGCTGTTCGTCCACCGCTCGTGGCGACGCGCGCAGGATCGGCGGTTCGTGAACGTCCACCGCATCCTCAATCGCGCCGCATGGTGCCCGCGCACTGGCGGCCGCATCCTGCTCGGGCTGCTGATCGCCGCTTTCGCCCCCGCGGTCCGCTCATTAAGGCGCTCGACGACACGATCGAGCGCCGCCGCGGCAAGCGCATCTCGGCCAAGGGAATCTACCGCGACCCGGTGCGCTCGTCCGACCGCCATTTCGGCAAGGCGAGCGGCCTGCGTTGGATGAGCCTGATGCTGCTGGCCCCAATCCCCTGGGCGGGGCGCATCTGGGCGCTGCCGCTCCTGACCGCCCTGGTGCTGTCCGAACGCGCCTGCCGGGAGTAGGGTCGCCAGCACAAGCCTCTGCTCGACGTCGGACGCCAACTCGCCCTCCAGGCGCGGAGCTGGCTGCGCGGGCGTGACTTCGTACTGGTCGGTGACGGCGGCTTCTCCGCCCTGCTGTTCCTCGACGCGATGCGGCGCGCCCGCATCACGGCGATCACCGGCCTGCGGCTTGACGCGGCCCTCTACGAACCCGCTCCGCCCCGGCCGCCCGGCACGATCGGGCGCCCGCGCACCGAAGGCGCACGCCTGCCCACACTCTCTGCGACCCTCGTGGCCAAGGACACGCCCTGGCGCGCGGTCATGGTGCCGGGCTGGTACGGGTCAGCCAGCGTGGCATCGAGGTCGCCCCCGGCACCGCGGTGTGGCGGCACGGCGGGATGCCGGTCGTGCCAGTCCGCTGTGTGCTCGTGCGCGATCCCGCCCGGCGCTTCGAGCCCCAGGTGTTGCTCTGCACCGACCTCGCCCGCTATCCAACCCAGATCGTATCGTGGTTCGTCCGCCGCTGGAGCGTCGAGGTCACCTTCCAGGAAGTGCGCGCCCATCTCGGCGTCGGGCCCGGCTCAGCCGTCTTCATCCGCCCGTAGCTCATCGCTTTGTGGCGCGAGGCGTTGGTCTTCAGCTTGGTGCCATCCACCGCCACGTGAGCGAACTCGACGAGACCGGCCGCCCGACACAGGCGCAGCACCTGCACGAACAGGTCCGACAGGGCCACGAGGTGGCGCTTGCGGAAGTCGGCGATGGTTCGGAAGTCGGGCCGGTTCAGGCCGGTCACTGCCATGACATCGACCCGCTCCTCGCAGGCGCGGGCGAGCTGGCGCGAGGAGTACAGGCCTCGGCTGTAGCCGTAGAGCAGGAGCGCCACCATCATGCCCGGATGGTAGGGCCGGTAGCCGCGCTGTTCCGTGTCGGTGTCGAGGATGGCCGAGAGGTCGAGCGCCTCCCGCACCGTGTCGCGCACAAAATGCGCCTTGTGCCCGGGCGGCACGAACTCATGCAGCGAGCGCGGCAGCAGCCAGCCCTGAGCGACGTCCCAGGAGCGAAACACCTCGGCCATGAGCCAAGTGAATCACCCCGCAGCCTCGTCGTCGAGACACGGGCTCAGACAGGCTCCTAGGGGGCGGCCGAGCGATTCGCAAAAGAGGATCAGTGACCGACACACATTCATGGCGCGACGACGACTTTCATTGGGCAATGCGGATTGCAGCGGAACTGAGAAGGACCGCTGGAACTTAGGAGAGTTCTGACGCTCCAATTTCATAAAATGCAATACAGGAAAAATGGAGAAGCTCGTGGATCGGTCCAATACAACACGTCAAACTGAACGCAAAAATGCTGAGAGTTTGCACGAAATTTTACCAGCTTTGCCAGAAAATCTTTGGTTTCTCTTTGATGACAAGCCGCTTCTTCCTGATGAGGATGTCGGTCAATACGACGCTATCTTAAATTGTATCGTGCAACAGGTTAAGCCATCAGATGTTGTTGAGACGCTTTGGGTAAAAAATATCATTGATCTGATATGGGAATCTAAAAGATTACAATTATGGCGCAGTAGGATACTGGCGCAGGCTCGTCTAGAAGCTGCGGAAGAGCTGATGAGGCCGGTGCTTGATGCCAATGCGCTCAGTACCGATAACCCTCAAGTAAGTATGCCTTACGCAGGTTTGCCTCTTGCTGTGGGTTGGGTTGCGGGAATTCCGGGTGCGCTGAATAAATTTGAAGAGTACATGTGTCAGCGGGGATTAACTAGTGCGGATGTGAGCGCGCGTGCGTTCCAAATTAAGCTCGCGGATATTGAGCGCATCGATCGATTGATCGCCAACGCCGATCACCGTCGTGACACACTTTTACGCGAGATTGAACGCAAGCGAGCAAATCTTGGTCAGAAACTCAGGCTTGCGAGCACGGACGCGGTGGATGCTGAAATAGCGCCTCAAGTAAATCCTTAATTTCCTTAGGTTGGCAATGGCAAGACAATTTTTGTGTGTGCGTCCAGTGGCAGTTAGTTAAATATAAAAATTAACCTAAGATCTTGGATGGCGGATTGATTATGACTTCAAAACATTCCGACAAGGTGAATGTACGCGGGACGCAGGCTAGCGTCATCCCGCGGTCGCTCGCAGGCCAACTGCGCGCCGAGCAAAATGCTCGCACGCGCTGGCTGGCGACAGTGATGGGCGAAGAAGCTACTCAATCTGAGATCGAGAATCTCGCTCGGCAGCTAACCGCCCAATCTGCTGGTGATCCTGCGACGGTAAAGGCGGCTAGAAAGCTTGCCGATGCGCAAGTTCATCTAGATCGCATTAGCACACTAAGACTTTCCCTGATGCGGGAGGTGAGCAGTGAGGCGAATGAAAACTCGGGAAAAGCTTTCAAGTCTAAGATAAAATATTCAGAAGTCCTTTTGAACCTCGACCGCCTTGAGAGGCACAGAAGAAAGGCCTTTTCCCGTCGAAGCACTGCCATGCGAATCTATGAAAGCATAAAGGATTGAAAACGGTAATAGCAGCGTGGCATTGATTTATCAAATTCGGTATTTTAAATAAAGTGGACGTGTTTTTTATGATAGTTACAAAGGATATTTGATTTTCGGAACTCAACTCCATCGAAATTGGGATTGCGATTGGTCTGCTGCGGGGTGCGTTGTTCCGCAGATATCGGCGCGGCTTCAGATTGTTAGGACAAATTGTGACTCAGCGCCCGGCCTTTTTCGCTTCGACTGTCTTGATGCTGCCCGTCTCCGACACCCGATCTCGGGCCTGATCCAGCCGCTTCTTGAGAGTGGCCAGCTCTCGCTGGGCGCTGGCGAACTGTCCCTTGGCGGCGTCGCGCGCCGTCAGGGCCTGGGTGAGCTCGTCCCGGACCGAGGCGAGCTTTTCCTGGCCGTCGCGGGCGAGCTCGGCATTGGTCTGCTCGATCTGCTTGAGGCCAGCGAGCAGCCGTCCGCGATCGGCCTGCAGCAACTCGACCTGCTCGGTCAGGTCTTGCTGCGACCACGCCTTGCTGGCGAAGGCGCCCCAGCCGGCGAGGGCCGTCAACCCGAGCACCGCGGCGAGCACGGTCGTCGGTGCCGGCCTCGGCGCGAGGGGGAGGGTCTGCATCCAGTGGCGAAGGGCGGGAATGGTGCGCATGGGAAGCTCCGCAGCCTCGCGCGCGGGAAGGCTCGGCAGCCTCGCGCGCGGCAGCCGGTTGGGCCGCTCGATCGGTGCCGCGAAGATGCGGGAACAGGATTAAGGGAGCCTTACGCTCGGGCGGTTCGCGAGCGATTTCCGTTGCCGCGCCGGGCGCTTGTCCGTCAGGCGACAATCGCTGCGCGGCTAGTGCTGATAGATCTCGAGCGTATCCGCCGTGAAGAGCGCCTCCGCGCGGAGAGCCGAGTGGCTCGAGGACCCGTCGATCATCGAGATGGCGTCTGGGAAGATCAGGCCGCGTGTACCGTAGGCGCGCTTGGCTTCCGCGCACCAGCCATCGGCCGGTTCGAGCATCGTCAGCCGCTGACGGTTGATCTCCGCGCGGATGACGGATCGAAGCAGAGGCCTGTCCCGCTCCCAGCGCGCCGGCAGGCCGGCATAGGCGGCCTCGATCGCGTGCCAGGCGGCTTGAGCGTTGCGGCCGGGCTTGATCAGCCTGCATTTCTCGAGCGTCACGGCGAAATCCACCAGCTGCTGCACGAGCGCTGATGTTCGCGCGGGCAGGGCCGGATCACCGGATTCGGCGGCCCGGGGGATCGTCGGAGCGATGAGAAGGGCGATGAGGAGAGCGAGGCGCGTCATCCCGTATGTCCTCCGTGAAACCGTTTCTCGGTCTGTCCGTGGGGCGCTATCTCATGGCTTGAGGCAGAGGCCGGTGGCTGGCCGGCTTTCGTCCCAGTCGAGTTCCGGCAGCGCCCAGTGCGCGTTGACATGATCGGCCAGTCCGAGCGCGTGGTCGCGCACCAGGGTCGCCGCGCGATCGGCATCCCGCGCTCGCAGGGCCGCGATGATGGAGGCGTGCTCGCGCACCGAGCGATCAATCCGGCCCTCCTGGTGGATGGAGAGCGTCCGGATCGCCCGGACATGGACGAACAGGTTGGCGGTCATCTCCACCATGAGGTTGCAGCCGCCGAGACGGATGATCGCCTGATGGAAGGCGATGTTCGCGTCCGCGTAGTCGTCGAGCCGGTCCGCCGAATGGGACGAAGGAAAGGCGTCGAAGAACGACCCGAGCTCCGCGAGGTCGCTGTCTTCGGCGCGGGTCGCGGCGAGGTGCGCCGCCATGCCTTCGAGCGCGGCCCAGACGGTGATCATCTCGATCAGTTCGTGCTTCGTCTTGCGCGCGACGAACAGGCCCCGCCGCGGCACGGAGCGCACGAGACCCTCCTGCTCGAGAAGGGTCATCGCCTCCCGGACCGGCGTCCGGCTGACGCCGAGATCCCGGGCGATCTGTTTTTCCTCAAGCCGGATCTCGGCGGCGCCGCTGTAGATGTCCATCGCCAGGATCGAGCGTTTGATCATCTCGTAGGCTTGGTAGCGCAGCGTCACGGCTCCGCTGATGGAGGTCAGGCTGAGCTTCTGCGGATGCTGCTGCAGCAAGGTCGCGCTCCGAGAGAACCGAAGGAGGCCGGCCGCGCCGGGATCCCGGACGGGTCAGGATCGACGAGGCACGGTCGGGATGCGGCGGATGGAGAAGGGAGAGACTCGCGAGGGCGACGTCGCTCCCGTCGTAGAGCAGCGGCTCCCGGATAGCCGGCCTTCGCTTGGATCGGGCCACCTGTCCGGGCCGAAGGGGACCTGCCCCGCGTTTTGGGCGGGGCAGGCTTAGGCTCAGGCTTTGTGTCAGGCGTGCGCGAGGGCGGGGGCCTGGGCGACGACGCCGTTTGCGGCGTGGTGGCGCTTGAGCATGGGGCGCAGAACCGCGACGGCGAGGGCTGCGGCGATCAGGTCCATGGTGGCGACCGTGTAGAGCACCGTCGACCAGGTGCCGGTGGCCTGCATGATCAGGTTGCCCACCGGCACGAACAGGGCGGCAAAGCCCTTGGCGCAGTAGAGCACGCCGTAGATCTTGCCGATGTGCTTGGAGCCGAAGGTGTCGGCCGCGGTGGCGGAGAACAGCGAGTAGACCTCGCCCCAGGCCAGGAACACGATGCCCGACAGGATCACGAAGGCCCACGGGTTCGAGCCGAAATAGCCCAGCGCCACGATGCCGATGCCCTCCATGGCGAAGGCGATGAACATCGTCTTCTCGCGCCCGATCCGGTCCGAGACCCAGCCGAACAGGGGCCGCGAGATGCCGTTCATGATGCGGTCGAGCATCAGCGCGAAGGGCAGGGCCGCCATCGCGAAGAAGTACAGGTTCACCTGGAAGTTCTTCACGCCGAGATCCTGGGCGATCACGCCGAGCTGGGCCACGGCCATCAGGCCGCCGGTCACCGTGCAGGTGAACATCAGGAGCATGACGTAGAAGACCGGGGTGCGCAGGGCCTCACCGAGGGTGTAGTCGCGGCGCGACTGCAGGACCTTGGTGGAGAACTTGACCTCGTCCTTGGCCGGGGCGCGCATGAAGGCGGCGGCCAGCATGATGATGGCACCCTGGATCAGGCCGAAGGTGAAGAAGGCCTGGGCGTAGCTGCCGGCGTCGATCATCTTGGCGATGGGCAGGATGGTGAGCGCCGAGCCGGCGCCGTAGCCGCCGGCGGTGAGGCCGACCGCGAGGCCGCGCTTGTCGGGGAACCACTTGAGGGCGTTGTTGACGCAGGTGGCGTAGACGCAGCCGACGCCGATGCCGCCGACGACCGCCCCGGCGTAGAAGCCGGTCAGCGAGGTGGCGTAGGAGTTGATGACCCAGGCCAGGCCGGTCATCAGGCCGCCGAACATGACGACCCGGCTGGGGCCGTACTTGTCGATGAAGTAGCCCTCGATCGGGGTGAGCCAGGTCTGGACGATGACGAAGATGGTGAAGGCGACCTGGATGGCGGCGCGGTCCCAGCCGAAGGTCTTCTGGATCTCGGGAACGAACAGGGTCCAGGCGTACTGAATGTTGGCGGCCGCCACCATGCAGGCCACACCCAATACTATCTGAAGCCAGCGGTTCGGTGACGGTTTGACCGCGGCTGGCGCGGCAGCGGACGTTGGCATGAGCGTTCTCCCTCAGTGGACATCGCAGATGAGGGCGTGGCCTGCCCTGTGGCTCGCACGCCGTTGCAATGATTCGGGCTGCCGGTCCGAGCGGCGCGGTGCATGCGCTCCGGAAGCAGCTGGCATGCATTATTTGGTATGTCAGATGTGACGGCAAGCAGAATAATTCTAACCAAGACGCCGCCGAACAGGGATTAATCGATTGGGCCGAACGTGCTCCGGGCGGTTGGGACAGTTCTCAGCGCGTGCACACCGAGCGAAAGTGGATGCGATCGCGAGGGCCGCAGACTGATCGCGCGATCTGAGGCGCCCGGGAACGTAGGAAAAATAACGCTGGTTTCCGCTGCCGGGATCGAGATTTTTCGGTGTGCGGTGCTACCGATTTCTAGGCGATCCCGGTCAAATCCAACGTCGCGCCCCGTCATCCGTGCGATGCGCGACGCGTCTTCGAAATCTCGGTCTGCGGGCTGCCCGCTCGAACGAAGCCCGATCGGTACCCTAAACGACCGTCCGTTGGGATCCGGGCTGCCCGGCCTTGAGGCGCTTGCCGGCCCGTGCAAGCGTCGCCGAGAAGAGCAGCGGGTCCGGCCATCGGTCGGGTCCGAGGACGCCACAGGGGGCGCCTCCAATATGCATGCGCTGCGCCGGACGAGCCGGGCGGAGTATCGGGCGAGCGTCGCGAGACGCGCGCGACGTCGTGCCCTGCGGCGCGCGTTCCTCAATCGCGGCGTCGCCCTCAGTCTCATGTTGGCGGCACCGCTCGCGCTCAGCCCGAGTCTTCCGGGGCAGGAGCAGGGTCCGGATCGGCCGCCTGCATCGGATCGCAATGCGTCACCGGCGGCCCGGCTAACCCTAGTTCCGAGCCTCATCACCCTCGCGACGGCGGCCGGCCCTGCCTACGCCTACGCGCAGCGGCACCCCTTTGCTGAGGCGGGTCCCCGACTCGAGCGCGCAGCCTTCGAGACGATCGAGGACGCGTGGTCCGCCGCATTCTTCGGGGACCGCCAGCGCATGGCGGCGTTCATCGAGCACGCGGCGGTGATCAACGGGCTGCCTGTCGATTTTCTCATGCGCCTGCTTCGCCAGGAAAGCGGGCTCAACCCGCAGGCGATCAGCCGCGCCGGTGCGATGGGCGTCGCTCAGTTCATGCCCGGAACCGCGAGCGAGCGCGGCCTTCTCGATCCCTTCAACCCCTACGAGGCCATCCCGAAATCGGCGGAACTGCTGAAGGAGCACCGGGGTCGCTTCGGCAATCTCGGGCTGGCCGCGGCGGCCTACAACGCGGGCCCGCAGCGAGTCCGCGACTGGCTCGCCGGGCGCTCGCCCCTGCCGAAGGAAACACGCGATTACGTTGCGCATATCACGGGTCGGACGATCGAGGACTGGCAGCAGGGCGGCGACCTGTTCGCCTCAGCCGAGTCCTACGCGGCCCATGCCCTACGCTGAGGCGCTCGAGACCGCCTCGCTCCTCATCCCGAATCGGACGCCAGCGCGACGTTTGAGGCGGGCGAACCGGCGAAACAGCGGCGCCGCCCGCGCCGATGTGCGATGCTGCACTGCACGCTCAGGCGGAGGCCTGCACTCGGAAACCTCCTGTCATGCAACGACAATTTCCGCGCGCATTGTGTCGCGGAAGTAAAGTGCCGTCGAATCGAGGTCCGTCCGAACGATAATTATATTGCGGTGCGACAAAGCGTGCATTGCCTGATGCAGAGTTGGCACCAGATCAGGCTCATCGCAGTCGAGCGGCGCTAGTGCGCGATCCGATCCGGTATCTATACATCCGCCGGTCGAGGTCGGAGGCCGCTCCGCAATCGTGAAGGACTGACTATGACGAAGCGCGCCACCATCACCACCGCCATCGCTCTGGCCCTCGGCCTCGCTGCCTCGCCGAGCCTCGCCCAGACGTTCGATTCGAGCAGCGCGAGCTACAACCGTGACGGCACTCTGAATGTCTGGGGCGCCCATATCGATCCTGTCGGACCGCGCGGCGGCCTGATCGGCGGTGTCGGCACTGTGGTCGGCGGCGTGACCGGCGCCGTGGGTGGCGTGGTCGGCGGAACCGTCGGCGCGGCCGGGGACATCGTCACCGGCTCGATCGCGCCGCGCCGGCTCGATGTTCCGGCCCGCTACGGGAACGCGGAGGACTTCGACCGTCCTGCGCCGCAATACGGCCGCGCCGGCGCCGGTCCTGCCTACACCGCCTACTAAGCGCACGGATCATCGATCCGGCCGACGGCGGGGCGCGAGCCCCGCCGTTTTCGTTGGCGCGACCCCCGAGCGTGGGTTGGGAAGGGCGGCGAACGCCAGCAGGCGCGATTGAAACGCAGCGGCATCAGCAAGCTGGCTCAGCCGAGACCGCCATAGACTGAAAAGATCACAGTTTATCTGATGAAAGATAGACGATATTCCGTATAGGTAACATGAGGGCCGACTTCGCCTTGTCAGCGAGAGGCCTCGAAGCCAGGCCGGGCCGGCGTCCCGGCGTCAGCCGAGTGCCAGCCAGAAGGCCATCTCGGCAGCCAGTACGCTCACGGTGCATACGGCGACGAAAGCGCGATCCGCGATGTTTGGTGGGGCCACGGCGGCAACGCGTCCGGCTCCGGGCCTTTGTCGTGGGCGAGTCGGCACGCGCGCCTCCCAGGTCCGCACTTCCTCAGCTACAAAACGGATACGAGTTGCGCCGGCCAAAAGTTTCCGGCCAGTTCGTCACGGTCCCGCCGGATTTCGCGCGCGCCAATGGTTCCTCGCGGGCCACGCGGCCCGGGAATCGCGACGGCGGGCAGGCGCGACAGGCGGCGGAGTCGGTCCATGATGCAGGCGCGGCGGAAGCTCGGTCGATCAGTTGCGGCTAGGTACAGCTGCGATGCGGGAGCATGGCATCTTGGCCTGCGGCGCCTCCTCGCGGGCCCGTTGCTCATGCTTCCCCTGTCGTCCGGTGCCTCGGCTGAATTGCTCATCCGGATCGACAAGGCGAGCCAGAGCATGGCGGTGTCGGTGAACGGCCAGGAGCGCCACACTTGGCCTGTCTCGACGGGGGCTGCGGGCTATGACACCCCGAGCGGAACGTTCCGGCCTTCGCGCCTGAGCCGCCACCACTTCTCGCGGGAATGGGACAACGCGCCGATGCCCTTCGCGATCTTCTTCACCGCGGAGGGGCACGCGATCCACGGCACCAATCAGGGGCGGCGTCTCGGGCACCCGGCATCCCACGGCTGCGTCCGGCTCGCCCCGCGCAATGCCGGCCTGCTCTTCGCCCTCGTCCGGGCAGAGGGGCTACAGAGCACGCAGGTGGTGGTCGAGGGCGACGACAGCTTGGTCGCGAGCCGGAACTCGGGACCGGGCATCGACCCCCTCGCGGTCCTCCAGCAATCCGCGGCTGCCCGTTCCCGGTGGCAGGGCGAGGGCAGAAATCCGGGGAGCGCTCCGACGGGCAGGCCCGGACACAACACTGCCGAAGTGGCCGCGCCGAGCCCGGCTGCCGCGGTCGGCCAGGCATCTCCATCCGGCGCGGCGAGCGCTGGGCCGCCGCCATCCCAGGGACCCGACCGCGAGACCCTGATGAGCCAGCTTCTCAACAGGGGCGCGCAGGTCGCGAAGCCGATCTGCAGCGCCTGCTGAGGCGGGTCGCGAGCTGATCTCTCCGCCGCGGCCCGTGGCGGACCATGTCAGTAGCCGTAATAGTACGGCCCGCCGCCGTAATAGCCGTAGGCCGGAGCCGGATAGTAGTAGCGCGGCGCCTGCGAGGCCGCGATCGCGCCGCCGATGAGGCCCAGAGCCGCGCCGGCCGCGAGGGCGCCGCCGACACCGGGGCCGCGACGGTATCCGTAGTGGCGGTGGCCCCGATAGGCGTAGCCGCCGTGATAGCCGCCGCGATAGCCTGGCCGCGCTTCCGCGGTGGGCGCAATGAGCAGGGATCCTGCGAAAGCCGCCGCGACGGCCGAGAGAGCGAGCTTCTTCACGATCTTCCCCTGTGTGAAATCCGCGGGTCCGATCAGAGCGCCCGCACGCTGAACCGAGCCTGAATCCTTCAAGCCGCGGTTAATCGCGCCCCGCTTCCCGCGCACGTGGTGGCCCAGGTGTGAAATCCAGGCCGCGCCCTGTCGTCGAGGCGGTATCGATCCGGAAACGCTACGGGATGGGCACGCCTGCAGAGCGTCGCGTCCATCGCGATGGCCGAGATGCGAGACCCGGGTCAATCGTCCGAGGTCAGGTTCGAGACGAACGCGTTGCCGAACCGCGTGGTCGTCTTCACGGTCGCGGAGGGCTCGATTCGCGCGATGATCTGCGATCCGTCGCCGTTGCAGAACATCTCCACGATGTCCGCGTCGGCGAGTCCGAGATCGCGCGCCAGCAGATCGTGCACGACGGCGAAGTTCTCATCCGTGTCGATCGTGAATCCAAAAGACTGATGCGGCTTGTAGAAAAGCACTCTGTCGCCCGGTTCGAGAAACCCCTTGATGGTCTCGAAGTCGTAGGTCGGTTCCGTCGTTGACAACCTGCGGGCCTCCAGCGTTGTCGAAGCGGCGGGTTTGTTGCCGCGGCTCGAACGAAGGTCAATCAGGCGCGGCGCATGGAAACGGGACGAACCATGACTTGGCAGGGAAACGCGTTGGGCATCAGCGCCTTGCGGATCCCTGCAAGATTTCGCATCAGGAGGCGTATCCGGGATGAGCACGAGCCGCAAACCGCTGCCGGAGCAACTCGAGATGGTCGCCGCGTTGACGGCGAAGCTGGCCGATCAGGCCATGGCCGAGATGATGTCCGAACATTCCGTGTCGGACCGTACGGTGCAATCCCTCGCGGACGGGGTGCTGTTCCTGGACAGGCACGCCCATCCGATCCCCCGTCTCGCGCTCGATCTCTTGATGCGGGTTCATCACGATCGCTCGGCCGCGCTCGCCGTTTCGCGGCGCGAGGGCGCGAGACGGGAAGCGCGCGGATTCAAGCCGGCGGAGCGCGCCGAGGAGGGCGGCGCCGGCCGCAAGGTCCGGAGCCTGTTCCGCTCGCTCCGCCGCAGGGATGGTGCGTGAGGGCGCGAATGGGCGCCGGTCGCACGTAGCGACGTCCGTCGAGAGACACCTTCGCCGCACGCCCTGTTCGTGCTAGAACGGACAGAGAACACGAGAGCGCAGGCTCGGATGCGCGGACCGGCCGGCATGCAGGGTGGGACCGCGCCGGCGAGCGTCAGCGGGCGCGGGGTGAGAGGCGGCCATGGACGCTGTTCGGCGCGTCGGGAACTACCTTCAGGTCCAGGACGGCGAGGGCTGCCGGCATCTTCTGCGGGTGACGAGTGTGCAGGCGCTCAGCGACACGGATCCGCTGCGCAACGAGACCTTCATCACGGCAGCGGGCCGCACCATCCGCGTGCTGCAGCCGCTCGATGAGATCGTCGAACTCGTCGCACCGGGCGAGCGGATCGCCGCCGAACCCGACGAGGCATCGTGGCCCTTCTGACGACCGCCGGGCGCGCGCCGGCCGGCAGCCTCAGGGTGGCGGTCTCTGTCCCTCGACGAGCCCCAATCCTCTCAGGATGTCGCCGAGCGGGCCGCCGAGCGCGACATGTCGGGGTGCCGCGGCCTGCGGCTCCGGCGGATCGGCGGCGGCCTCGGCCGGAGCGGGACCCGCCTTCCGCGCCGGCGCCTTCCGCGTTGCCTGCGCGTGTCCCGGTCGCCGGGCATTTCCCACGCCGGCGACGCGCTCACGCTTGAGAGGCGCGCTCTGCGCCATCGGATGCGGCACCGCGGCGTCCGGCAGGGGGGGCGGGCTCGCCGCGATCTGCACCAGCGTGCCGGTGGTCGCGGGCTCGGCCGCCCGGACGTCCCTGTCACCGTCCCTGTGGGCTGTGCTCTGCGCGGTGGCGCGACGCGGCGGGTCGATCCAGGCCTGAGGGGCCGCGGCCGACGGCCCGCTGCCCGGTCCGGGCCCGTCCGGCAGCGTCGTGCGATATCCGGCCGTCAGAAGGAGCGCGGAGATCGCCGATACGCCAAGTATCGCGAAGCTCACTCTCATGATGACACAACTCAAGGCCAAGCTTTCACGTTCCGGGTGCTGTACGCTTCCGAACGGCCAAGCCGTCCGGTCCGGGTTCGTCGTCAGCGTGGCCTCGGTTTCGGTCGGGGGAGCGTCACGATCTGTCCGCTGATCGGATCGAAGACGGTCGTGCTCATGCGCGGGGCCTCGTCGGGTGATCGTTGGATCACAGGACGGAAACGTAACCGAAGCGTTGAGAGGAACGGTTAGCGTCCGGAATCATCCAGCCCGCGCGAGGCTTTATCCAAGGTGGGCCCGGCGCGTGGGGATAAAGCCCGCTTGCAAGCCGCCCCGCGCCGAAGGAACGGCGGCGGTCACTTCCCGCAGCGCGAGAGGTTGGGGCCGGGCTAATACGCACCTGTCGAGGGGTGGGCCGTGATTGCCGCTCCGCCGCCGCGCATCGGCGCCAAGCGAAGTATTCCGGAGCGGCAATCCCTGGGTCTCATCTCGCTGCGTCGAGTCCCTGTTAGGGTTGCGCGTACGAGTCCTCAGATGAGCGAAATACGGGGCGCCTCAGGCTGCCGACCGCAATCTGTTGAGAGCGTGGACCGTCGTCGTGAGCTGGATCTCGCAGGAGAAGACGTTTCTTTGCGAATCATCCAGGACATCGATGCGAAGCGGGCGCCCATTGTATTTCTCGGGTTGATCGGCCGCGACTTCACAGAGGGTGCGCAGTGCTTCTTCCAGGGCGGCGTTTCCGTCCGTGCATTCCGTGCCATCGAAGTCCCGGATCGAGAATTCCGGGTCAGCAACCTCAAAGAAATACAGGGCCATTGATTGACCTTTCGCGTCCAATTCTTGTGGAGGGGAAGTCTGTACGCAGGAACGCGACGAATCAGCGTCGTCTTCACCATATGAAGGATGACGATGCTATGATCAATCTATGTGAAAGGTGCGGAATGGTACTAGTGAGATAGGATTAGTTCGTTGTACCACGCGCCCGCCGAAACAGCCGGCAACAAAAAATCCTCGACGCGGGCAAGCCTTAGCGACTAGTCCCGCCGTCAACTCTGAGGATTGCGACCAGCCGCATAGCCGTCGACGCCGGTTACTGGACGGATCATCAGCGCGCCGGATGTGGCCCCACGGTTACGCTCGGACCGGTTGGCAGGGCCCCTGGCGCTACGGCCAGACCTTGATGGCCAGGGGGCGCCGCAGCAGGTCCCGGTCGGACGTGATGCGGCAGCCTTCGGTGCGCAGCGTCGTGTAGGTGAGGAATGCGGTGTCGCCCACATCGTCGAAGTTTCGGCCCTCGGCCCCCGGATCGAGGAGCGAGGGATAGGCGATCAGCCCGGCGGGCGCGCCGCAGGCGTCGTCGTAGAGCGTGGCGCCGGCGAGGAGCAGCCGCGGCTTGTCCCAGGTCAGGAAATCGCGCGAACTCGTCCAATAGAAGCCCGATTGCGGGAAGTTCCCGCCCGCCTTCGCCATGAAGATCGCGATGAAGGCGCCCGTGCCGCGGTGGCGCACCAGGGCGCCGACCGGGGCCGGGAACGGCGCGACCGGCTTGCAGGTGTCCGGGATCCTGATCGCCGTGCGGTAGGGATCGGGGAACGCCGCCGAGAAGCCCATGCCCGTCCAGGCGCGCCAGCTCGCCGGGTCGGAGGGCGTCGCGGTGCGGAACAGGCACACGCCCCCCTCCTGGTCGCTGCCCGGCCGGTCCCAGCCCGTCGTCGAGGCCAGCATATAGCGCCAGCGCCCGTCGGCGACGATGTTCGAGGGGTTGAAGAAGCCGCGGTGGCGGCCCTGGTCGATCTCCTGGCGGAAAGGGGCCGCCGCGACGACGGCGGGCGGGCTCGCGCGCCGGAAGCTGCGCCCGCCGTCGAGGGAATGCGCTGCCGTGATCGTGTTGTACCAGCAGGCCATGTAGCTGCCGGCCGGGCAGCGGCCCGGATGCTCGTTCGCTTGGTACTCGTGGTGCAGGAGGGCGGCGACGGTGTGGCCGTCGTCGGTCCAAGTCGCCGTGATCCAGGAGCGATCGTCGTAGAGGGCAGGGTCGGGCTTCTCGCCGGATTCGAGCACCACGGCGCAGTCGAGCTTGAGATGATCGAGGTCGGGACCCCTCAGGGCGCGGTTGCGGTAATGCATCCCGAACAGGGCGACCGTGCCGTTCGCCTCGCGAAAGGCGCGGGCCGGCGCGTCCGGCACGTCAGCCCCGTCGCAGGCGTCGCGGCCTGCCTTGAAGACGATCTGCGGCGGCCCGACGAGGGTGAGGCTCGAGAGCGGCGGCTCGGGCGCACCCAGCGCCTGATCGGCGACGGCAAGCGGCGCGAGGAGCGCGAGGGCGGAGAGAAGCGGGCGGCGCGTCATCGGGTCGGCCTGGACAATCGGCTCAGACTCGCCTCAGAACCGTTACGATGAGCTTGACCGGGCCAGCCCCGTCCGGCGCCCTCCACATCGAGTCCACGCGCCGCGAAGGCCCATCATGACCCTCCTGATCCTCGGCCTCGTGCTCTTCCTCGGCACGCACGGCTTCTCGATGGCCCGCGCCAAGCGCGCCGAGCTCATCGGCCGCTTCGGCGAGAAGCGGTTCAAGCTCGGCTACACGCTGCTCTCGTTGGCGGGACTCGTGCTGATCGGCATCGGCTTCCATGAATACCGGGCGTCCGGCTACATCCCGGTCTGGAACCCACCGGTCTTCACGCGCCACCTCGCGGTGCTCCTGACCCTCTTCGCCTTCATCGCGCTGGCGTCCACTTACCTGCCGGGGCACATCCGGGCACGGGCGAAGCACCCGATGCTGCTCGCCGTGAAGATCTGGGCGACCGCCCATCTCCTCGCGAACGGCGATCTCGGCTCGATCCTGCTCTTCGGCGGCTTTCTGGCCTGGGCGGTCATGGCCCGCATCAGCGCCAAGCGGCGCGCGCTCACGGCGGGGCAGGTCGCGGCCCAGCACGGCGGCGAGGCGGCGCGGCCGGCCGGCTGGCGCAACGACGCCATCGCGGTCGCGGTCGGCGTCGTGGTGTGGTTCGTGTTCGGACGCTACCTGCACTATCCGCTGATCGGCGTCTCCGCCTGGCCCGGAATGGCGTGAGCTTCATGGCCTGAACTCTCCGGCCCGATGTAGCGGTCGCCAAGCCGCTGGGTCTGTGCTAGGCGCCAGCGCTCACGAACCAGCTTGAGGCGGCCAGCCCACCGGGCCCGGCCTGAGAGACGATGGCCGAGAACAACGAGTTCTTCCGCGAGGTCAACGAGGATTACCGTCGTGACCAGGTCGCGCAGATCTGGCGCCGCTACAGCGGCGTGATCATCGCGCTGGCGGTGCTTGTCGTGGCGGCGGTCGGTGGCTGGCGCTACTGGCAGAGCGCGCAGCGCCACGCGGCGGAGGCCGCCTCCGAGCAGTTCGACACGGCGAACCGCCTCGCCCGCGACGGCAAGCCGGAGGAAGCCGACAAGGTTCTCACCGGCTTGGAGAAGGACGGTCCCGCCGGCTACCGGCTGCTCGCTCAGTTCCGCTCGGCGGTCGAGGCCGCCAAGCGCGATCCCGCCAAGGGTGCGGCCGCGTTCGATGCCATCGCGGGCGACACGGGCGCGGGCGACGCCCTGCGCGACCTCGCGCGCCTGCGCGCCGCGCTGCTGCGCCTCGATACCGCCGATCCCACGCCCGCGCTCGCCAGCCTGCAGGGCCTCGCGGCCGGCAGCCCGTTCCGCCACACCGCCCGCGAGATGCTCGGCCTCGTCGCGTTGAAGCGCGGCCAGTACGAGGAGGCGGGCCGCTGGTTCGACCAGCTCACCACCGATCCCGAGACGCCGCAGAACCTGCGCCAGCGCATCGAGGTCTACGCCGCCCTCGTGGCCGGCGGCCCGGTCACCGTCACGGAAGCGAAGCCCGAGCCCGCCGCGCCGCTTCCGCCGATCACCCGCTGAGCGAACCGGCCGGTCGCCCGGCCGGTTGATGAAGGCGGATTCCTGTCAAACCACGAGACCGTTCCCGCCCCGGCGGGACGGCCCCGGCGGGCATGGCGATGCCGGCCCGCCCAACGGACGAGACCACGCGCATGGACCTGCCGACCGTCGCCATCGTCGGACGGCCGAATGTCGGCAAGTCGACCCTGTTCAACCGCCTCGTGGGCAAGAAGCTCGCCCTCGTGGACGACCGCCCCGGCGTCACCCGCGACCGGCGGGAGGGCGACGTCAATTTCGGCGGCCTGCTCTTCCGCATCATCGACACGGCGGGGTTGGAGGAGGCGGATTCGGATTCCCTCCTCGGCCGCATGCGCGCGCAGACCGAGGCCGCGATCCTGGAAGCCGACGTCGTGCTCTTCGTCATCGACGCGCGGGCGGGCGTGCTGCCGGCCGACCAGCCCTTCGCCGAGATGGTGCGTCGAGCCGGCTGCCCCGTCATCCTCATCGCCAACAAGGCCGAGGGCGGCGCGGGGATGAGCGGCGCCTACGAGGCCTTCTCGCTCGGCCTCGGCGACCCGATCCCGTTCTCGGCCGAGCACGGCGAGGGCATCGGCGAGCTGCACGACGCGCTCCTCGAGGCGCTGCCGAAGCCCGATGAGGAGGACGAGGAGGAGGCGGGCGACCCCGCCGGCCGTTCCCTCAAGGTGGCCATCGTCGGCCGCCCGAACGCCGGCAAGTCGACGCTCATCAACCGGATGCTCGGTGAGGAGCGCCTCCTCGTCGGCCCCGAGGCCGGCATCACGCGCGACTCGATCTCCCTCGACTGGGAGTGGCGGGGCCGCAAGATCAAGCTGCACGACACGGCCGGCATGCGCCGCCGCGCCCGCATCGACGACAAGCTCGAGAAGCTCGCCGTCTCGGACGGGCTTCGCGCCGTGCGCTTCGCCGAGGTGGTGGTGGTACTCCTCGACGCGACGATCCCCTTCGAGAAGCAGGACCTGACAATCGTCGATCTGGTCGAGAGCGAGGGCCGCTCCCTCGTGATCGGCCTCAACAAGTGGGACCTCGTCGCCGACCAGCCGGGCCTCCTCAAGACCCTGCGGGAGGATTGCACCCGCCTGCTGCCCCAGGTGCGCGGCGTCGCGGTGGTGCCGCTCTCGGGGCTCGCCGGGGAGGGGATCGACCGGCTGATGAAGGCGGTGGTCGAGGCGGCCGAAGTCTGGAGCAGCCGCGTCTCGACGTCGCGCATCAACGATTGGCTGAACGAGGCGACGAGCCGTAACCCGCCGCCGGCCGTCTCGGGCCGCCGCATCAAGATCCGCTACGCCACGCAGGTGAAGAGCCGGCCCCCACACTTCGCCCTGTTCGGCAATCAGCTCGACGCCCTGCCAAAATCCTACACCCGCTACCTCGTGAACGGCCTGCGCGATGCGTTCGACCTGCCCGGCACGCCGATCCGCCTCTCGCTGCGGACCTCGAAGAACCCGTTCGACAAGGGCTGAGCGCGGTCCGTGATGGCCGGGCCACGCGACGGGCCGATCTTCTCCGCGGGGTGTTTTGAGAAAAACAATCTCCCACGTTCGGCGAGATCATTGAAAATCGCGACGCTTGCCTCGCACCGGAGAGACTTTATCTCTCGCTGCCGGAGCCGGCGAGTCGCAGGATCATGGCCCAGACCTCATTCGCGTCCGCTGCGGCGCCCGGTAAGCGCGCCAAGCTTCGCGCCGGCCCGTTCCGGCTGATCCTCGTCGGCCTCGTCGTTGCCGCTCTCGCGGCAACCGCCTTCCTCGTCCACCGCTACGCCGGCGGCGACTGGAGCACGGCGCTCCACGCGGTCGGCGAGATCCTGAGCGGACGCGGCTTCTGGATCGCAGTCGCGGTCGGGCTGTTCGCGCAGGTGGTCGACGGTGCGCTGGGCATGGCCTACGGCGTCACCTCCACGAGCTTCCTCCTCTCCACCGGCGTGCCGCCCGCGGCGGCCTCCGCCTCCGTCCACATCGCCGAGATCTTCACAACCGGCTTCTCCGGCCTCTCGCACTGGCGCCTCGGCAACGTCGACAAGGGGCTCTTCAAGCGCCTGCTCATCCCCGGCATGATCGGCACTGTGACGGGCGCCTACCTCGTCACCTCGCTCGAGGGCGACGTGCTGCGCCCCTGGATCACCGGGTACCTGCTGGTGATGGGTCTCTACATCCTCGTGAAGGCGTTCCGGACGATCCGGCTGCGCTCCAAGCCGCCGACCTACATCGCCCCGCTGGCGCTGACCGGCGGCTTCGTCGACGCGGTCGGCGGCGGCGGCTGGGGGCCGGTGGTCACGACCTCCCTCGTCGGCGGCGGCCAGGACCCGCGCACCACGATCGGCTCGGTCAACGCGGCCGAGTTCTTCCTCGCAGTGACGAGCGGCGTCTCCTTCACCCTGTTCGGAGCCTTCACGCATGTCTCGATCATTGCCGGGCTGATCCTCGGCGGCCTCTTCGCCGCCCCGCTCGCCGCGCTCCTGGTGCGCGCCCTGCCGGCGAAGGTGCTGATGATCACGGTGGGCCTGCTGATCGTCGGCCTCAGTGCCTTCAACCTCTGGACATTGCTCGCCTGAGGCTGCCTCAGGCGGGGGAGGAGGCTGCCTCGCCCTTCGCCGTCCGGGCGAGCCAGTCGACCACGGCGTCGAGGGCCTGCCGGTTGGTGAGTCCGGCCTCGCGCGCCGCCTCGAAGGCCGCGATCTGGCCGTCGGCGCTCGTGCCCTGCGCGACGATGCGGCGGGCGTTGCGAACTTCGTCCGCGCAGCCGAGCGCCTCGGCGTCCTCGCCGATCAGGTCGAGAAGCCCGTCGAGCGCCTCCGCGTAGGGCAGGGCCCGCTCGCTCGCCTCGTCGATCATCTCGGCGTCGGTGCCGCCGCGCTGGGCCCGCCACAGGTTCTCGTCCGCGAGCGCACGGGATACGCCGTCGAGCCGCGCGTTCAGCTCCGGCCGCCGCACCACGAGGCGGACGAGGCAGCGGAATAGGGCGGCGATGGTGAGCGCATCTTCGAGGCGCGTGCAGGAATCGGCGATGCGCAATTCGAGGGTCGGGAACTTGATCGAGGGCCTCAACGACCACCACAGGAAGCTCGCATCCTGAATCGAGCCGGCATTGGTCATGATGCGGACGTAGCGCTCGTAATCGGCCGGGCTCGGGAAGAGTTCGGGCAGGCCGGTGCGCGGCAATTCCCCGAAGGCGCTCAGCCGGTAGGCGGTGAGTCCGGTCGGCTTGCCCTGCCAGAAGGGTGAGGATGCCGAGAGCGCGAACAGGATCGGCTGGAACGGCAGCAGCCGGTTCATCAGGTCGATGCGTGCCTCCGGCACCGGCACCTCGACATGGACGTGCATGCCGCAGATCAGGCTGCGCCGCCCGGCGAGCCCGACGTCGCGCAGGATGCCCTTGTAGCGGTCGCCCTTCGTCGGCAATTGCCGCGCCCAGTCGGCGACGGGATGCGTCCCGGCGGCGAAGACGAGGAGTTCGTGCCGGGCGCCGATCTCGGCCAGCGCCGCGCGCTGGCGCCCGAGCACTTCACGGGCCTGCGCAAACTCGGTCTCAGGCGGCGTGCATACCTCGACCTGGCATTGGAGGAGTTCGCGCCCGATCTCCGGCAGCGCCTCGGCGGCCTCGGTGTGAAACGGCTTCACCGAGCGGCGGGGCGTGCCGCGGGTCTCGGCATCGGCCAGAAAGTACTCTTCCTCGATGCCGAACCGGTAGGCGTGGGAACTCATGGCAATCCCTGCAGACACGGCCGAGGGATGTAGGGCGCACGCCTCGATAGGGGGCATGCGACCCACATGTTTTTTCAGCGTGGAGCGGCTTCCTGGCTGATGCCGGGCATCGGTAAGGTGCGCGCCTCACCTCTCCCGTTCGGGGGAGGTCGAGTCGGCTTGAGCCGACCGGGTGAGGGGGGCGACCTTTCCGGAACGACCTGCATCCCTCACCCCAGCCTCACCCGAACGGGAGAGGGGGCGCGACGCGGTATCGGTCGCGTGGCGATGCGTCGGGCCGAGTCCGGCGGTCTCAAGCAGCTCGCAGCGGACCGCCGACGAGCCAGGCCGGATCGAACCAGCGGTCGGCCTCGCCGTCGTAGGGAAGCCGCGTGACGTCCCAGTGCTGGATGTACGGCGCGTAGACGTTCCAGACCGCGATGCCGCCGCCGACGAAGATGCGCCGGCCGGGATAGCGCTTGAGCACCGCCTCCGGGTCCTCGTGGGAGCGGATCACGTCGATGGTGCGGTCCCGGAAGGCGAATTCGGGGACCGAGGCCACCGTCTTCGGGCCGGCGATGAGCACGTGCCCCATGGTCAGCGCGAAGAAGCGCGTCACGTCCTCGACGAAGAGCGGGTCGGTGTTGCCCTCCCAGGGCAGGTGCCCGTTGAGGCCGAGTTGCCCGCGCTGCCCGATGGCGCAGATGCAGCGAACGTCGATCATGTCCGGTCCGTCTCTCCCTACCGTCTTCGTGTCGAACCCGCGCATAGGCCCCGCGGTTCAGGCGGGCATCTGCGGGCTCAGCACCGAGTCGGTCGGGAAATCGTAGATCTTGCCCGTCTCCGTCCAGTCCGGATGCGCGAGGCGCACGAAATGGGGGGCGAGATCCTCCGGCGTTCGCAGGGTCTCGGGATCCTCGCCGGGAATCGCCGCCCGGCGCATGGCCGTGCGCAGAGGCCCCGGGTTGAGGAGCATGGCCCGGACCTTTGTCGTCTCGTTCTCGGCGGCGTAGGTGCGCACCATCGCGTCGAGGGCCGCCTTCGAGACCGCATAGGGACCCCAATAGGCGCGGCATTTCTGGGCGGCGCCGGACGTCACGAAGATGGCGCGGCCCGCATCCGACATCCGGAGCAGCGGGTCGAAGGAGCGCAGAAGCCGCCAGTTCGCGGTGACGTTCACGTCCATCACCTGCTGCCAGGTCTTGAGCGGGATATGGCCGAGCGGCATCAGGCTGCCGAGAATGCCGGCATTGCCGACGAGGATGTCGAGCCGCTTCCAGCGCTCGTTGATGGCCGCACCGAGCCGGTCGATCGCCTCGTAATCGGTGAGGTTCAGGGGCACGAGCGTGGCGCTGGAGCCCGCCGCGCGGATCGCGTCGTCGAGCTCCTCGAGGGCGCCCTGCGTGCGGGCGACGGCGATCACGTGGGCGCCCGCACCGGCGAGCGCCAGGGCGGCGGCCCGGCCGATGCCGCGCGAGGCTCCGGTGACGACGGCGATGCGGCCGTCCAGCGACTTCGTCGCGGTGTCGCTCATGGCGGGGGAAGTCATGGCGACGCTCAGTCCGCCTCGGCCAGCATCGCGAGGCGCTTCGGCCCGGCGATGGCGAGGTCCGTCAGCCCGGTCGGATAGTCGCCCGTGAAGCAATGGTCGGTGTATTGCGGGCTCGCGTCGTTGCGGCGCTCCTCGCCCATCGCCCGGTAGAGCCCGTCGATCGAGAGGAAGGCCAGCGAGTCGGCACCGATATACTGGCGCATGCCCTCCAGATCGTGGGTCGCGGCGAGCAGCTTCTCGCGCTCGGGCGTGTCGATCCCGTAGAAGTCCGGATAGGTGATCGGCGGCGACGCGATGCGGAAATGCACCTCGCGGGCGCCGGCCTCCCGCATCATGCGCACGATCTTCACCGAGGTGGTGCCGCGCACGAGGCTGTCGTCGACGAGGATGATCCGCTTGCCCTCGATCGCGGCACGGTTGGCCGAGTGCTTCATCCGCACGCCGAGCTCGCGCACGGACTGGGTCGGCTGAATGAAGGTGCGGCCGACGTAATGGTTGCGGATGATGCCCATCTCGAAAGGCAGGCCCGTCTCCTGCGCGAAGCCGAGCGCCGCCGGCACACCGGAATCCGGCACGGGCACCACCACGTCGGCGGGCGCCGCCGCCTCGCGGGCGAGCTCGATGCCGATGTTCTTGCGCACCCCGTAGACGCTCTTGCCGTTCACGACGGAATCCGGCCGGGCGAAGTAGATGTACTCGAAGATGCAGGGCCGCATCGGCCGCGCCTCGGCGAAGCGGATCGACTCGATGCCCTCTTCCGAGATCACGACGATCTCGCCGTTCTCGATGTCGCGCACGAACTTGGCGCCGATGATGTCGAGGGCGCAGGTCTCGGAGGCGAGGATGTAGCGTCCGTCGAGCTCGCCGAGCACCAGGGGGCGGATGCCCATCGGATCGCGGGCGCCGATCAGCTTCTTGTTGGTCAGCGCGACGATGGCGTAGGCGCCCTCGATCTGGCGCAGCGCGTCGATGAAGCGCTCGATGATCCGCGGTGACCGGCTGCGGGCGGCCAGATGCAGGATCACCTCGGTGTCGGAGGTCGATTGCGTGATGGCGCCGTCGCGCACGAGGTCGCGCCGAATCGAGAGCGCGTTCGTCAGGTTGCCGTTGTGGGCCACCGCGAGGCCGCCGCCGGCGAGCTCCGCGAAGAGCGGCTGCACGTTGCGCAGGATGGTTCCGCCCGTCGTCGAGTAGCGCACGTGGCCGATGGCGGAGCGGCCCTTCAGGCGCTCGATGGTCGAGCGGTCGGAGAAGGAATCGCCGACGAGCCCCGGCCGCCGCTCGGAGTGAAAGATCTCGCCGTCGAAGGAAACGATGCCCGCCGCCTCCTGGCCGCGGTGCTGCAGGGCGTGGAGGCCGAGCGCGACCACGGCCGAGGCGTCCGGATGCCCGAAGATGCCGAAGACGCCGCATTCCTCGCGCAGCGTATCCCCATCGCGGTCGAGCCCGTCGACGACACCGAGAGGGTGGCGGGCGGGCGCGGAGCGGTCTGACATGCTGGTGGTGATCCCTCGTTGCCGCCGACGCCGCTTGCCACGCGCGCGATCCGACAGCTGAACGCGACCGATGCGGCCGGGTGAGTCCCCTAGGCCGGCATCGTCAAGAGACCGTTATCTAGTCAGCGTTTGCGGCGCAACCAAGCGAGGCCGCGCGCGGATAGGCCCGCGCGGCGAGCAGGTCAGCGCCGCGGCGCGGGCGTGGCTGCGGGCTGGCCGCCGGCGTCGGAGCGGCGCTGCGCGGGCGTATCCGTCTCGGCCGGCGCGTCGACGGGCTCGTTCGGCGGCGTCTCGATCTTCGGCTTCTTGAACTGCTTGAGGAGCCCTTCCGGGTTCTCGGGCAGCTGGGCCACCAGGGCCTCGCCGGATTTCTCGAGCATCGGCCGGGTCTTGGCCTGGGCCGCCCATTCCGGAACCTTGCCCTGGACGAGCCAGGCGAGAAACACCCAGCCGATCACGCAGATCAGGAAGCCGCGCGCCGCGCCGAACAGGAAGCCGAGCGAGCGATCGACGGCGCCGATGCGCGAGTCGAGCACCACGTCCGAAACCTTCACGGTGATGATCGAGACGACGATCAGCGTGCCGAGGAAGATCGCCGCGATCGAGGCGACGAGGGCGACGGTGTCGCTCGTCACGTGCTGCTTCACGGTCGGCAGGAGGAGCGGATAGAACGACCACGCCACCGCGGCGGCCGCCACCCAGGCGATGATGGCCAGCACCTCGCGGGTGACGCCGCGCACGGCCGCGAGCAGCGCGGAAATCACGACGATTCCGAGGACGACGAGATCGAGAACGGAGAACGGCATCGCGTCCTGTAAGCTACACGGGGAGATGCGAGGGCTTCGCCGGATTTTTGCGGCTCCCCGGACCGCGGACCCTCTATACCGCGCCGAACCTCGGCCGTCACCCTGGCGACCTCGGGTTCAATCCTCCTCAGCGTAGCGTCCCCGCCCGCGCTCGGATCCGGTTCGGCGGGGCGCGCCCGCGGCGATGCCGGAGACGAGGTCGGCAATGTGGCGCAGGGCTTCCGTCGGGAAAGCCCGCTCCCCAGCCTCGCCGCGTCCCTGCGGCGTCAGCGCCTTCGAGAAGCCGAGCTTCTGCGCCTCCTTCAGGCGGGCGGTCGCCTGCGCGACGGGACGGATCGCGCCGGAGAGGCCGATCTCGCCGAAATAGACGCTCTCGTGGGGCAGCACCGCGCCCGACAGGGAGGAGACAAGGGCGGCCGCCACCGCGAGGTCGGCCGCAGGCTCTGTGATGCGAAGCCCGCCCGCGACGTTCAGGTAGACGTCGTGCGTTCCGAGCCGGATGCCGCCATGGGCTTCGAGCACGGCCAGCACCATCGAGAGTCGGTTCGGATCCCAGCCCACCACCGCGCGCCGCGGCATGCCGAGGGCGGAGGGGGCGACGAGCGCCTGGATCTCCACGAGGAGCGGGCGCGTGCCCTCCATCCCGGCGAAGACCGCTGTGCCGGGCGCGGCGTGGTCGCGCGCCGCGAGGAACAGCGCGGAGGGGTTCGGCACCTCGGCGAGCCCCCCATCCGTCATCTCGAAGACGCCGATCTCGTCGGTCGGGCCGAAGCGGTTCTTTACCGCCCGCAGGATGCGAAAATGGTGGCCCTGGTCGCCCTCGAAGGAGGCGACCGCATCGACCATGTGCTCGACGACCCGCGGCCCCGCGATCTGCCCGTCCTTGGTGACGTGGCCGACGAGGATCACCGCCGTGCCCGTGGTCTTGGCGAAGCGGATCAGCGCCTGGGCGGAGCTTCGCACCTGCGTGACCGTGCCGGGGGCTGATTCCACCGTCTCGGTCCACATGGTCTGAATGGAGTCGATGATGGCGAGCGCGGGTGGGCGCCCCTGCGAGAGCGTCTCGACGATATCCTCGACGTTGGTCTCGGCCGCGAGCTCGACCGGGTGCCGGGCGAGTCCGAGGCGCTCGGCCCGCAGGCGCACCTGCCCCACCGCCTCCTCGCCGGAGATGTAGGCGACGCGCTCTCCGGTCGCGGCCATCGCGGCCGAGGCCTGCATCAGCAGCGTCGACTTGCCGATGCCCGGATCACCCCCGAGCAGGATCACCGAGCCGCGCACGAAGCCGCCGCCCGTGACCCGGTCAAGCTCGGCGATGCCGGAGGCGACGCGCGGCGCCTCCTTGGCCTCGCCGGTCAGGCCCTCTAGGGGGAAAACGCGTCCGCGCGCTCGCGCGGGACGGGTCGCGGCCGGTCCAGATTGCGGGCCGCCGCCGGCAACCTCCTCGACGATCGTGTTCCAGCCGTTGCAGGCCTCGCAGCGCCCGCGCCAGCGATTGTAGACCGCGCCGCAGGACTGGCAGACAAAAGTCTGTTGGATCTTGGCCATGTCAGCGCGCAGTCACCTTGGGTCGGGCCGCCGAAATGCGGCGGGAGGTCCGGATCAACCCCCAACATAATGGCGAACATAACGAGAACCTAGCCCCGTCAGGATCTCGTAGCCGATCGTGCCCGCGGCCGCGCCCACCGCGTCAACGTCGAGGACGTCGCCGATCAGCGTCGCGGTCGCGCCCCGGGCCGCGCCGCGCGCCTCCGTCACGTCGAGGATGACGAGGTCCATCGAGATCAGGCCGAGGATCGGGCAGGAAACGCCGTCGACGAGGGCCCGGCCCGTGTTGCTCGCCGCGCGGGGGTAACCGTCGGCGTAGCCGAGGGACAGGGTGGCGAGGCGGCGGCGGGCGGGCGCCGTCCAGCGCCCGTTGTAACCGACGCTCTCGCCCGCCTCGACCATGCGGACCTGCGCGATCGCGGATTCCAGCCGCACCACCGGCCGCATCGGGTTCGGCCGGCCGGGCGTCGGGTTGCCGCCGAACAGGGCGTAGCCCGGGCGCAGCAGGTCGTGGTGCGCGGATCCGCCGAGGAAGATCCCCGAAGAGTTCGCGAGCGAGCCGGGGATGCCTGGGAAGGCTGCGCGGAGCATCGCGAAATCGGCGATCTGGCGCGCATTGACCGGGTCCTCCGGCCGCTCGGCGCTGACGAGGTGCGTCATCAGGAGATCGATCCCGGCGCGCGGGATCACGGGACCGGCGGCGAGTGCCAGCGCCTCGGGCAGGCGCAGCCCGAGGCGATTCATGCCGGTATCGACGTGGAGCGCCGCCGGGTGCCGGCCGCGCGCGATCCCGGTCCACTCGTCGAGTTCCTCGCGGGAGCCCAGCACCGGCCGCAGCCGCGCCTCGACATAGGCCCCTCCGGTCCCGGGCATGAGCCCGTTCAGCACCGAGATCTCGGCTGCCGGCAGGAGCGCGCGCAGGGCCAGCGCCTCGGAAAGATGCGCCACGAAGAAGCTGCGGCAGCCCGCGCGCCACAGGGCCGGCGCGACGCCCGTCAATCCGCAGCCATAGGCATCGGCCTTGACGACGGCCGCACAGGGCACACCCGGAGCCTCGGCGGAGAGAAGGCGCCAGTTGCCCGCGACGGCACCGAGATCGACCGTCAGGCGGGCGCCGTGGGACGCCAGATTGGCCTCGGAAGAGATGACATCGCGAGGCGCGGCCTCGGCTGAGCATTCGCGCGCGATGATCAGGGTCCCTCCGAGGCGGGCGGCCAGGGGATCTCGCGGCTCATCAGCTCCTCGAATCCGTAGGGGCAGGCGGCGGGGAACACCGTCTCGTCGAGGCTGGTCTCGCCGGCCGCCTCGACGCGCGCCCGCCGGTAGGCCCGCGGCAGACGTTCACCGATCTGCCGGTTGAGGCTCGGGCTGTCGTCGAGGCGATCCTGCACCGCGAGCCGCTGCGTGCGGATGGATTCGGCCCAGCTGCGCGTCCGGCGCTCGGGCTGATGGTCCCATTCCAGGATATGCAGGAGGATGATGTGAGGCGCGCTCGTGAGCGCGTGGCGTTCGGAGTTGGCCACATCCTCGATCTCGTCGGCAAGATTGTCGATGTCGAGCCGCGACCACGCCGCCGCGCGCCGCCGCGCCGCCTGCTCCATCGCCCAGGCGGACAGGTCCGCTTCGTGGGCCGTGCGCGCGGTCTCGACAACCGACTGCTTCGGGCTCGCCACCGCCGATCTCCCTGACAGGTCCTCACCCCTGACCCTATCACATCCGCTCGGGCATCCGGTCGTCCTGCGCGAGGTTCGAGAAGCGAGTGATGTTGGCGTCAAATTGCAGCTCCACCGTGCCGGTCGGGCCGTGGCGCTGCTTGCCGAGGATCACCTCCGCCTTGCCGTGAACGCGGTTCATCTCCGCTTCCCAGGCAAAGAACTCCTCGGTGCCCTCGCGGGGCTTCTTGTTGTTGACGTAGTATTCCTCGCGGAACACGAACATCACCACGTCGGCGTCCTGCTCGATCGAGCCGGATTCGCGCAGGTCCGCGAGCTGTGGGCGCTTGTCGTCGCGGTTCTCAACCTGACGCGAGAGCTGCGAGAGCGCGATGATCGGAACCGCCAGTTCCTTGGCGAGGGCCTTCATGCCGGTGGTGATCTCGGTCATCTCCTGGACGCGGTTGTCGCCCTTCTTCGAGGAGCCGGAAAGGAGCTGCAGGTAGTCGACGATGAGGAGGTCGAGCCCCTTCTGGCGCTTCAGGCGCCGGGCCCGGGCGGCGAGCTGGGCGATGGAGATGCCGCCGGTCTGGTCGATGTAGAATGGGATCGTCTGCATGTCCCGGGCCGCGTCGGTGATCTTGTAGAAATCCTCCGGCCGGATGTCGCCGCGGCGGATCTTGTAGGAGGGCACGCCCGATTGCTCGGCGATGATGCGGGTGGCGAGCTGCTCGGCCGACATTTCGAGGGAGAAGAAGCCGACGATGCCGCCGTTCTTGGTCTCGATGGTACCGTCGGGCCGCTTCTCGCCCTGGTACGCCTTGGCGATGTTGAAGGCGATGTTGGTGACGAGCGAGGTCTTGCCCATGGCCGGGCGCCCCGCGAGGATGATCAGGTCCGAGGGCTGCAGGCCGCCCATCTTGGCGTCGAGGTCGGACAGACCGGTGGCGATGCCGGAGAGCTTGCCGTCGCGCTGGTAGGCCTTGGCCGCCATGTCGACGGCCGCAGTGAGCGCGTCCGAGAACTTCTGGAAGCCGCCGTCGTACTTGCCCGATTCGGCGAGCTCGTAGAGCCGGCGCTCCGTCGCCTCGATCTGGTCGCGCGGCGCCGCCTCGACGGGCGCCTCGTAGGCGCCGTTCACGAGATCCTCACCGATCGTGATGAGGCGGCGCCGGATCGCGAGGTCGTAGATCGTGCGGCCGTACTCGCCCGCGTTGATCACCGTGGTGGCGTCGGCCGCGAGCCGGGCGAGGTACTGCATCACGGTCTGGCCGCCGAAATCGGCGTCGCCGAGATAGGTCTTCAGCGTGATCGGGGTCGCGAGCTTGCCGGCCTTGATCAGGCTGGTGGCCACCTGGAAGATCTGCTGGTGCGCCTCCTCCATGAAATGCTCGGGGAGGAGGAAGTCCGACACGCGGTAATACGCGTCGTTGTTGACGAGGATCGCGCCGAGGAGCGCCTGCTCCGCGTCGATGTTATGGGGCGCGACCCGGTACTCGGCTTGCACCGTCTCGAGCTTCGCCGTGAGGGCGTTCGGTAGGACCATCGGCGGTCTCGCTCCGATTCTCAAAGGTGCGGCCCCAGAAGACGCCGCGATCCGACAACATCCGGCGACCATGGCACCGTCATGGTTGACCGATGCTTGCGCCGCCTCCCGCCCGGGGACGACCCCGCGCAAAAAGGACGCCCGCCGCTCATGCAAGCGGCGGGCGTCCATGCTGGAACAAATGTGGAACGTGTCAACCCTCGGGCCGAACGCTCCCCATTCTCCACCGATTCCCGGTGGAGAAGTGGAGGCGGGGCGGCCTCAGGCGGTCTCGTCCTCGCCGCTCTCGGCCAGCGCCGCGCCGACCTCGAGACCCAGATCGTCGAGGTTGAACTGCTCGCGCTCGGTCACCGACTCGCCGCGGGCCTGGCGCTCGGCCTCCTCGGGGCTGCGGGCGACGTTCACGGTGACGTTCACCTCGACCTCGGGGTGCAGCACGACCGGCACCGTGTGCAGGCCGAGCGTCTTGATCGGCTGGTTCAGGCTGAACTGGTCGCGGGAGACCGAGAAGCCCTCCTTCGTCACGACCTCGGCGAGGTCGCGGGTCGAGACCGAGCCGTAGAGCACACCGGTCTCGCCGGACTGGCGGATCAGGGTGAAGCTCTGGCCGTTCAGCTTCTCGGCGACGCTCTCGGCGTCCTTGCGGCGCTCGAGGTTGCGGGCCTCGAGCTGGGCGCGCTGCGTCTCGAAGTGCTTCTTGTTGTTCTCGGTTGCGCGGAGCGCCTTGCCGCGGGGCAGCAGGAAATTGCGGGCGAAGCCCGGGCGGACCTTCACGGTCTCGCCCATCTGGCCGAGCTTGGCGACGCGTTCGAGCAGGATCACTTCCATCGGTCTGGTCCTTCTGTGATGTCGGTCTTCAGGATCTGGCCGCGCCGGCACGGCGCAGGTTCAGGGCGGTATCGGCGATGCCGAACAGGGTGAGCGCGAACAGGGCGATGCCCTGGGTCACGAACAGGACGAGGTAGAGGCCGAACAACAGGGCCGGGCGGCCGGCGCGTCCGCGGCTGCGGTCATGGAAGGCGGCGAGGCCCTGAAGGGCGAAGGCCGCGCTGAGCGAGCCCGCGAGCGCGGTGCCGAGGACGCCCGCGTAGCCCGGCAGGAAGCCGAGGAGCACGGACGCCCCGAGAAGCCCGAGAACGGCCCGCGGCATCACCGTCGAGGGAATGTCCGGCCAGGGGCGGGGCAGGCGCCCGGAGACCTGCACGATGCGAGCGGCGGCCCAGAGATAGAAGGTGAGGAGCAGGGCGAGCCCCTGCGTGGCGAGCGCCGGCGCGATCCGCGCGAGCGCATCCGCCACCTCCGCCTGCTGGCCGCCGGCGGGCTCGGAGGGGGCTTCGGCTCCGCCAGCGGCAGGGGCCTGATCCGGCTGCGCCGTCTCGGATTTCGGCGCGGGCTGGCGGGAAGGCTGCACGCGCACGATCGAGGCGCTCATGCTGCGCAATTGCGCGTGAAAGGTCTCGTAGTTCGGCGAAGCGATCACCGCGATGGCGACGAAGGCGAGCGCGGCGGTCGCCGCCGTCCAGCCGAGGAGGCGGCCGGTCGGGTACCATTCGAGGCTGCCGTCCGCGCCCGGACGCCCGAGCAGGGCGAGGTAGGCCAGCCACCACGCGGGCAGGGCGAGGTAGGCTCCGAAGCCGAGGCCGAGGAAGGGCGTGACGATGAGGGCGAGCGCGATGCTCCCGGTCGCGGCGGCGACGAGGGCGGCCTTGTGGCTCCAGCCGAGGCCCACGATCAGGATGGGCAGGGGCGCCAGGAGGTAGAGCACGATGGCGAGCGGCGTCGCCTTCAGGAGCACTCCGAACAGGAGCGCCGAGACGAGGCCCGCACCGATGCCGATGCCGAGAAACTGCTTCATCGATCCCGCTGTCCCGCTGACCCGTTCCGGGCAGGGTTAGAGGCGGCACTCCGCCCCAGCGTCCCGGCGGACGCTGAGGTCCGCCGGTCGGTTGATAGTCCCGGCCGGGTGGCCGGGGCGACCTGTTACTTGATCACGTAGGGGAGCAGGCCGAGGAAGCGGGAGCGCTTGATCGCCTGGGCGAGCTCGCGCTGCTTCTTGGCCGACACCGCCGTGATGCGCGACGGCACGATCTTGCCGCGCTCCGACACGTAGCGGGAGAGCAGCTTCACGTCCTTGTAGTCGATCTTCGGAGCGTTCGCGCCCGAGAAGGGACAAGTCTTGCGCCGACGGAAGAACGGACGACGGCCACCGCCGCCACCAGCACCGAATGCCATGACTTAGTTCTCCCCGCCGAAGTTGCGCTCAGGGCGGTCGCCACGATCACCGCGGTCGCCGCGATCACGGTCGCCGCCGAAGCCGCCACCGCCGAAGCCGTCGTCATCGCGACGCCGGCCGCCGCGATCGCCGCGGTCGCGATCCTTGCGGTCGTCGCGGTCGCGCTTCTGCATCATCGCCGACGGCTCGGTCTCGAGCTCCTCGACGCGGATCGTCATGAAGCGCAGGACGTCCTCGGAGATCTGCATCTGGCGCTCCATCTCGGCGAGGGCCGCCGGGGAGCCTCGATGTTGAGGAGCGTGAAATGCGCCTTGCGGTTCTTCTTGATGCGGTAGGCGAGGGACTTCACGCCCCACATCTCGATCTTGTCGACCTTGCCGCCGTTCTGCTCGATGACGCCCTTGTAGGTCTCGACCATGGTCTCGACCTGCTGGGACGTCACGTCCTGGCGCGCCAGGAAGACGTGCTCGTATAAAGGCATTGCGGGCCCTTCAGCGTGAATGGGGCCCGACCGCACGCGGGACGCGCGGGAGGATCGGGCCGGTTTCGTCACGCGCTTGCCCGGCGCCAAGCCCTCCGAGCCGAATGTTTCAGGCCCGAGCGGTTGATCGAAGGCGGAGACACGGGACGACGGGCAGGGCCCTGTGCCGCGAGCGGCACCGTCCGTTCAGCCCCCAGCCGGAGCGAACGCGAGGTGGGGCCTTTAGCGGGTTTGATCGCGATCTACAAGGGCGCGTCCGCGCGGTGATCGCATCGCGCCCCCGTGACGCCTCGCCAATCGAGCCGCCGATCGGGTTCGGCCGCGCACAATCTTTTCCGCGAACCTTTCCGTCGCGAGACTGTTTTACCACCCAGACGTGCGAATGAAGGACAAACTAATGCGTATGCAAACCTTTGCCGTTGCCGCGGGCCTGCTCGTATCTCTCACGGGTGCTTCGCTCGCCCAGAGCACGGCCCCGGACAGCGCCCAAAAGAACATGAACAATCCCGGCAGCGTGAAGAGCAATTCCGAGAAGGCGATGGAGAAGGGTGGAATGCCGGCCACCACCGGCACCGCCACGGCGCCGGATGCCGGCATGAAGGCCGGCTCCACGATGGATCGTGGCACGGCCCCGACGCCCGCCGAGCCGACCCCGCGCCGCTGAGCGCACGGACTGCTGACGAAGGCCGGGTCGCGAGGCCCGGCCTTTCTCGTTCGCGCGGCCGCCTACTTCAGGGACGCCGCGATGGCCTGCTGAATGCCGAGGATGTTGGCGCCCCGCTTCAGCGTGCGCTGGATTGGATCGGGCCGGCCCGAGACCCAGATCTTCAATTCCGAATCGAGATCGAAGCTCCCCGCCGTCTCGATCGAGAACGCGGTGATCGCCCGGTAGGGCACGGTCAGGTACTCGACCTTGCGGCCGGTCAGCCCCTGGCGGTCGACGAAGACGAGCCGGCGGTCCGTGAAGACGAAGAGATCGCGGATAACCTTGAAGGCGACGCGCACGCTCTCGCCCTCCGCGAGCACTCCTGCCATCTGGTCCCGTAACTCGTCCGCGCTGAGATCGCTGCCGTGGCCCAGAAGCCCGTCGAGTAAGCCCATCGTCGCGTGTCCTCCGCTCGCATCCGAGCATATGGGCGGGGCGGGCCGGCCTTGCACCCCGCGCGCTTTCAAGCCGCTGCGGCCTCGGATAGAGCAGCGCGGAAGCGGGAGCACCCGCCGCGCGCTGAAGGAAACGACCGTGTCCGTCTCCCGCCTCCGTCTCGGCGTCAACATCGATCACGTCGCCACCGTGCGGAACGCGCGCGGCGGCGCCTATCCGGACCCGGTGCGCGCGGCGCGCCTCGCCGTGGAGGCGGGCGCCGACGGCATCACGGCGCACCTGCGCGAGGATCGCCGCCACATCCGCGACGCGGACATGGACGCCCTCAAGGAGATCCTGACGGTGCCGCTCAATTACGAGATGGCGGCCACCGACGAGATGATCGGGATCGCGCTGCGCATCCGCCCGCACGCGGCCTGCCTCGTGCCGGAGAAGCGCGAGGAGCGCACCACCGAGGGTGGCCTCGACATCATCGGAGCCCGCGAGCACCTGAAGCCGCGCGTGAAGGCCCTGTCGGAGGCCGGCATCCGCGTCTCCCTGTTCGTCGAGCCCGACGAGCGGGTGATGGAGGCGGCCCGCGTCCTCGGCGCGCCGGTCGTCGAACTCCACACCGGCAGCTATTGCGAGGCGGTGATCGCGGGCGAGACGGAGCGCGTCGCGCACGAATTGTCGCGGATCGCGCGCGCCGCCGAGTACGGTGCTGCGATCGGCCTCGAGATCCATGCCGGGCACGGGCTGACCGTCGACAGCGTCGGGCCGATCGCGCGGCTGCCCCAGCTCGCCGAGCTCAACATCGGCCACGCCATCATCGCGGAGGCCATCTTCGTCGGGCTTCCTCAGGCGGTGCGCGACATGCGTGCGGCGATGGATCGGGCGCGGCAGAAGGGGCCGGAGGTCGCGGCGTGATCCTCGGCATCGGCTCGGACCTCTGCGACATCCGCCGCATCGAGAGGTCTCTGGAGCGCTTCGGCGACCGCTTCACGCACCGCGTCTTCACCGAGGGCGAACGCGCCAAGAGCGATGCGCGCGCGGCCCGCGCCCCATCCTACGCGCGACGCTTCGCGGCCAAGGAGGCCTGCGCCAAGGCACTCGGCACGGGCTTGAGCCTCGGCGTGTTCTGGCGGGACATGGAGGTCGTGAACCTGCCGGGTGGCCGCCCGACCCTGCGCCTCAGCGGCGGCGCGCTCGCGCGGCTGTCGGAGATGACGCCGCCCGGCCACGAGGCGCGAGTGCATGTCAGTCTCACCGACGATCCGCCGCTCGCGCAGGCCTTCGTGGTCATCGAGGCGGTGCCGTGCGGCACCTTCCGGGATTAGCCGGCGGACTTCACGCGTTGCGGGCTGTCCCGGCTTAGTCTAGACCCCCGCACACAGCGGACAGGATCGCGGCAGGCTCCCCGCTTTGCATGCCGATGGACCGGGCCGGGGGCCGAGTCGAAGGACTGGGCGAATCGATGGAACGCGCACGCGTGGATCACGAGACGAAGCACGAGATTCGGGCGGCCGAGACCGGTTCGACTGGAACCTGGGCCAGCATCCGCGAGACCCTGAAGGTCGGCATCCAGGCGCTGCTCATCGCCCTCGTGGTGCGCACGCTGCTGTTCCAGCCCTTCAACATTCCCTCGGGATCGCTGGTGCCAACCCTCCTGATCGGCGACTACCTGTTCGTGTCCAAGTATTCCTACGGCTACTCGAAGTACTCGCTGCCCTTGAGTGAGTTCATTCCGGTCAAGTCGGAAGGTCGCGTCTGGGCGGCCGAGCCGAAGCGCGGTGACATCGCCGTCTTCAAGCTGCCGAAGGACAACGCCACGGACTACATCAAGCGCGTGATCGGCCTTCCGGGCGACAAGATCCAGGTCATCGACGGCGTGCTCAACATCAACGGCAAGCCGGTCAAGCGGGAGCGCATCGCCGATTACGAGACGATCGATCCCTACGGCCAGGCGACCAAGGTTCCGCAATACATGGAGACGCTGCCGAACGGCGTCGTCCACCGGGTCATCGAGCGCGACGGCGACAACGGCTTCTGGGACAAGACCGAGCTCTACACGGTGCCGCCCGGCCACTTCTTCATGATGGGCGACAACCGCGACAACTCGACCGATTCGCGCGATCTCGCCAATGTCGGCTACGTGCCCTTCGAGAACTTCGTCGGCCGCGCCGAGATGATCTTCTTCTCGATCGACGAGGGCACGCCGGCCTGGCAGGTCTGGAACTGGCCCGCCAAGGTCCGTTGGAACCGCATCTTCAACACCATTCACTGACGGTGGCGCCTTGAACGACGCCGCGCGTCCCTCCAGCCGCGCGCGGCGCGCGCACAAGCCGAAGCCGCCCCTCAGCGCGCTGGAGGATCGCCTCGGCCACACCTTCGCCGACCCGAATCTCCTGAGCCTCGCGCTCACCCATGTCAGCAAGGCGACCGGGCGTGCAGGCAGCTATCAGCGCCTCGAGTTCCTGGGCGACCGGGTGCTCGGCCTCGCCGTCGCGGAGCTGCTCTATCAGAACTTTCCCGAGGCCGACGAGGGCGACCTCTCGCGACGCCTCGCGGGGCTGGTGCGCCGGGAGACCTGCGCCACCGTCGCGGCCGCCTGGGATGTCGGCCCGCACCTCGTCCTCGGTCCGGGTGAGGTGATGGGCGGCGGGCGCCGGAACCAGACGATCCTCGCCGATGTCTGCGAGGCGATCCTCGGAGCCGTCTACCTCGATGCCGGGTTCGGTCGTGCGAAGGATCTCGTCGCGACGGCCTTTCGCCCTGGCGAGAAGACGGATGCGCCGCGCGGGCGCGACGCCAAGTCGGCCCTGCAGGAATGGGCGATGGGCCGCGGCCTCGCCGTCCCCGTCTACGAGGTGGTGGAACGTTCCGGGCCCGACCACGCCCCGCGTTTCCGCATCGCCGCCCGCGTCGTGGGCGTCGAGCCGGGCTACGGCGAGGGCACGTCCAAACGTCTCGCCGAGCAGGAGGCGGCCCGAAGCGTCCTCGCCCGCGAGGGCATCGGGGAGGCTGCCGCCGAAACCAACGCGACCGAGACCGGTTGATGGGGCACCTCGCCCCGCTGAGGAACTGACCCGATGGCCCGAGCGCCGCAGGACGACACCCCTGAAGACGACACGCCCGAACAGGGACAGGACGGCCCGCACATCCCGCCGCTGCCCGCGATGCCGGCCGACGCGCGGGCGGGCTTCGTCGCGCTGATCGGCGTGCCGAACGCCGGCAAGTCGACGCTGCTCAACAGCCTCGTCGGCACCAAGGTGTCGATCGTCTCGCGCAAGGTCCAGACGACGCGCGCCCTCGTGCGCGGCATCGCCATCGAGGGCAGCGCGCAGATCGTGCTCGTCGACACGCCCGGGATCTTCGCGCCGAAGCGCCGTCTCGACCGGGCGATGGTGCATTCGGCCTGGAGCGGTGCGGCCGACGCCGACGCGATCTGCCTGCTCGTCGATGCCCGCAAGGGCGTGGACGAGGAGGTCGAGGCGATCCTCGCCCGGCTACCCGAGGTGCGGCGCCCGCGCATCCTCATCCTGAACAAGATCGACCTGATCCCGCGCGAGAAGCTCCTCGACCTCGCGGCGGGCCTCAACGGACGGATGTCGTTCGCCGAAACCTTCATGATCTCGGCGCTCAACGGCGACGGTGTCGCCGACCTGAAGCGGAGCCTCGCCGCGATGATGCCGCCCGGCCCCTGGCTCTACCCGGAGGATCAGGTCTCGGACGCGCCGATCCGCATGCTGGCCGCCGAGATCACACGCGAGAAGATCTACGACCGGCTCCACGAGGAACTGCCCTACCGCTCGACCGTCGAGACCGACCAGTGGCAGGTGCGCGCGGACGGCTCGGTGCGCATCGAGCAGACGATCTTCGTGGAGCGGGAGAGCCAGCGCTCCATCGTGCTCGGCAAGGGCGGCCAGACCATCAAGGCGATCGGTCAGGCGGCCCGCCTGGAGATCGCCGAAGTGGCCGAGGCGAAGGTCCACCTGTTCCTTCACGTCAAGGTTCGCGAGAACTGGGCGGACGACCCGGCCCGGTACCGCGAGATGGGGCTCGAATTCCCCAAGGCCTGACGCGCCCCGCGACGTCTGCACGCAGGGCCGCCGGCCCGGCTCCCGATCGAACCGACCCGCCTCGGACCTACCTTCGTCCCCGATGCCTTCCTCCGCGATGTCCGCCGCCGTTTACGGCCTGCCCCCCGCCGGCCTCGCCGAGGTGCCGGGCAATGCCGTCCAGCTCTCGCCCCTGATCCCCGGTTCGGCCCGGCTCGAGGATTGCGCCGAGGCGAGCCTCGACAGCATCGCGATGCTGGCGCCCCCCGGCACGGTCGAGCGGCGGTTCGTGCTCGCGCACGCGCTCCGCGCGCTCAGGCCTGGCGGGCGCCTCACGGCGCTCGCGCCGAAGGACAAGGGCGGCTCACGCCTCGCCCGCGAGCTGCGCGATCTCGGCTGCGCGCCAGGCGACGAGCCGCGGCGCCACCACCGCATCTGCACGCTCGATCGACCCGAGGCAGCGCTGCCGCTCGCCGAGGCCATCTCGGCTGGCGCACCCCGCCACATCGAGAATATCGCCCTCTGCACGCAGCCCGGCATCTTCTCCTGGGATCGGCTCGATCCGGGCACCGCGCTCCTCCTCGGCGTGCTGCCGCCCGTCTCGGGTGCCGGTGCCGATCTCGGCTGCGGGCTCGGGATCCTCGCGCGCGCTCTGCTCGCCGCGCCGGCCGTCACGAAGCTGGTGCTCATCGACATCGACCGGCGCGCCATCGAGATGGCCCGCCGCAACGTCGGGGACCCGCGCGCCGAGTTCCGTTGGGCCGATCTCCGCACGGCCGATTCCGGCCTCGCCCGGCTCGACTTCGTCGTCATGAATCCGCCCTTCCACGATGGCGGTGCCGAGGACCAAGCCCTCGGGCAGACCTTCATTCGGCGTGCCGCCGAGAGCCTGCGCCCCGGTGGGACGCTCTGGCTGACGGCCAATGCCCATCTGCCCTACGAGGCGGTTCTCAGGGCCTCGTTCCGCAGCGTCGCGCAGCGGGCGGCCGCCAATGGCTACAAGGTCTACGAGGCCCGCGCATGAGCGCCGCCAAGACCACGAACCTGCGGCTCGACAAGCTCCTGGCGAATCTCGGCTACGGTTCGCGGCGCGAGATCGCGGGCCTCGCCCGCGGCGGCCGTATCCGGCTCGACGGCGCGGTGCTGCACGATGCGGACCGGCGGATCGCCGTCACGCCGGACCTGCCAGAACGGATGACGGTCGACGGGGACAGGCTCGACCCGCCGCCGGGCCTGCTGCTCCTGCTGCACAAGCCGGTCGGCGTCACCTGCTCGCACAAGGAGGCCGGCCCGCTGATCTACGGCCTCCTCCCGACCCGCTGGCGTCGCCGGGATCCGGCCCTCTCCACGGTCGGGCGGCTCGATAAGGAAACCTCGGGCCTGATTCTGCTGACGGATGACGGGGCGCTCCTGCACCGGATCATCTCGCCGAAGGCGAGCGTCCCGAAGCGCTATCAAGTCACCCTCGAGCGGCCCCTGCGCGGCGATGAGGCCGAGGTTTTCGCCTCCGGCACGCTGATGCTGGAGGGCGAGGACAGGCCGCTCCTGCCCGTGGCGACGGAGGTGCACGACGCGACGCGCGCGGCCGTGACCCTGACCGAGGGCCGCTATCATCAGGTCCGGCGGATGTTCGCCGCGATCGGCAACCACGTGACGGCCCTGCATCGCGACCGGATCGGCGCCCTCGACCTGCCCGAGGATCTGGCGCCCGGCGCGTTCCGCTCGGCGAGCGCGGAGGATGTCGAGCGGATCTTCGGTGCCGCGCCCGGCTCCGCGCCGGCCTGACGCGGGCGACCCGTCAGCGACGCTCGCCATCACGCGTCGCTCAAGCGCGCCTGTCGGCCAGGGCCTCGAGGCCGTTGAAGACGCGATGCAACTCGGTCTCGGCCGGGTCCATCACGTCGTCGAGCGTGTCCGGGGCGCGCGCGGCCGCGTCGAGCATCGCGCCCGTGATCCAGGCGCCCAGCCGTCGGTAGGATTCGAAGTCGCTCTCCGTGAAGAACTGGTTGAGGGTCGGGTCGTGGGGAAGGTCTTGCGCCGGCCGGCGCAGGCCGAGATCTCGATCGGGAGGGGATCGGAGAGCCAGGGCTTCAGGTAAAGGAGCCGCCCCTCCGCCCTCGGCTGCCCGTCGCGCGCCGGATAAGTAATGCGGGCGAAGGCGCCCTCCGCCCGCAAGCGCTTCTGATCCACCCTGATCGGCTTCGGGAAGTCGATCGAGACCCCGAGATCGATGGTCGCGTACTGGATCGCGCGCCCGAGATCCTCGTAGGCGTAGGTCTGGTCCTGGCCCGCATCGACGACGAGGATCAGCGCGCAGCGCCGGCGCAGCATCTCGTAGAGGCCCAGATTGTCGAATTGGCCGCCATCGGACAGGTAGACGAAGGCACCGTCGTCCCGCGAGCTGCCGATCAGCTCGGACAGGAGGGCCGGCACGGCGTTGCGTGGGCCGCCACGGATCAGCTCGCCCTTCCGGAGCCCGATGCCGGGATTGGGAAGCCACGCCCCGAGCCGCATGTTGAAGAGCGTCATCACGAAGGCGGTCAGGGCCGAGGAATGGTAGCCCATGTTGGGGCTCGCGGCGGCGCCCGAGATCGTCATCGCGGTTCCGAGGGTGATGCCCTTCGGCTCGTCGTGGATGCCGGTCTGGCGCTCGTCGCCCGCGTAGCTCTCGGTCGGGACGTAGGCGCCGGTCGCGGCGCCGTCGTCCGTGGAGCGGCGCAGCCGGGCCGAGCCGCAATGGAGCGGCGTGATCGTGAAGGAATCGGCCTTGCGCTCGGCCTGGGCCGGGTCGTAGCCCCGGGTCCGGTTGAGGGCGACGTTGATGACCGGGAACAGGCGCGGCGGCGAGCGGCGCGTGAAGGCGTCGGCCACCCGGAGGTTGTCGAGGGGATCGAAGCCGGTGAAGCGGTCCGGGTGCTTGGCGCCGCTCCGGCGTGCCGAGCCGAGGAAGCCGCGGATCAGGCGGCTCCGGTAGACGGCGTGCATCGAGAACCGGTTGAGGTTGATCAGCCCGCTGAGGAGCCAGGCGAGGCCTGCCGCAGCGATCACGAACGCGACACTCGCCGCGGTGATCGCGATCATCGTGGGCGCGGGGGAAAAACGCGAGGCGGCCCAACCGATTGCGACGGCGGTGGCGTGCCCGATCAGCACCAGAAGAGCGGTGCCGAACACGATGATCCCCGCATTGGTCAGGACCGAGAGCGGGACGAGCCGCGGCTTCTGCGCCTCGCCGCGCGCGGTGAAGGCCGTCATCGCGCTGCGGCCGATCCAGGCGACGAGGCCGCCCGAGGCGACGCCGCCGCCCGCGAGCGCGGCGATGGCCGAGCCGCCCCAATCCGACAGGTGCGATCCGCCGATCACCACGACGATGCCCGCAAGGCAGAGGCCGAGCACGACGATCAGCTTCGTCCCGTTGAGCCGGGCGAGCCATTCCCGGTCGAGGTCGCCCCGCAGGGCGTTGCGCCGCAGGGCCACGAACACCGTGGTGCGCAGGGTCTCGGCCAGCGCGATCCAGAGGGGCCGAGCAGCACCAGCCAGAAGATGTCGAGATCCTGGGCGAACCAGATGCCCCACCAGAGCAGGGCCGCCGAGGCGAGCGCGCTGACGATCCAGGCGAGAAGACCCCTCCGGAACAGCGTGACGTGCCAAACCCGTGCCAGCGCCTCGTCCCGCGCGTCGCGCGCCCCGTAGCGGCGGCTGGATTCCCAGAGGAAGGCGAGCCCGTAGGCGAGCAGGCAGATCGCGACGCTGAGCCCCGGCACGAGCAGGATCTGCGTCTCCGTCGCACCCGTTCGCCGCGGCGGCGCGGGGCAGGCGGCCGGCGTCGCCGGGTGGCAGGCGGTCCCGACGGCGGCGCCCGCGGGAGGACGCGCCTCCGCCGAGGCCGCCGCCGGCGGACACGGCTTCGCCGCCGGCTCGCAGGCGGGCGGCGGCCCCGTCCGGAACACTTGGTGGAGGTCCGCGATGTGGTGGTCGCTGAGGATGCGCGGCGCCGCCGCCATCGGCATCGCGAAGCACCAGACGAGGATCGGCACGATGATCCGGATCCGGATCTGGCCCGCGTCCGGTCCGAACGGGTGGGCCCGGTCGTCCCGCCTGATCCAAGAGGCTGGGAGGTCGGGATGACTGTGGCTCGGCACGCCGAGGATCGACCAGTACACGGCCGAGAGCAGGCACGCGCCCCCGACCGCCAGGAGCACGAACTCGGCGAGGTCGTGCCGGTGCGTCACGAGGGACGCCGTCGCGACGGCGTAGAGGAGCAGGGACGCGGCCACTGCGACGAAGACGGGCAGCAGCACGAACCAGTTGATCAGCGTGTTCCGCAGCCAGAGCAGGACACCCGTCAGGGTGTCGAGCGAGAGGAGGCCGGGCTCGGGCGCCAGGAAGCTCGTGTAGCGGCGCAGGGCGTGGACCGGCCCGCCGGGCCGGTCGCTGCCGGGACCGCTGATCGCGTCCTCGGCGGCCGTGACGCTGGCCCAGCGCGTCTGGCCCCCCGCCTCGTCGAGCTGTCCGGAGACCACCCGGGTCAGCCACGCGGCGATGTAGCCGCCGCCGGAGACCGTCGAGAGGTAGTGGAAATGGCCGAGGAGCCGGCGCGCGGCGAGGGCCTGTAGCACGCCGAGGCCGAAGGCGGCGCTGCGCACGCCCCCGCCCGACAGGCAGAGGGCGGCTGGCTGCGCCCCGTCCGGGAGTTCGAGGGCGTCCCGCTCGGCGGCGAGGGCCTCGTCGGTCGAGAGCGGCGCGACGGGATCGTGAGCGTGCGACATCGCCGGCCCCTCAGGACCGGGTCAGGGCGAAGCTCAGGCCCTGGTTCAGCACGCGCCGGCAGAAGCGGTCGTCGAGGATCGGGTTGCGGGCGGCCGGCAGGCGGGTCTCGTCATACTTGCTGATGCAGGTGACGAGCATCGCGGCGAGGGCGGCCCGCTTGTCGGCGCCGGGGCCGATTGCGCCGTCCGGCTTGCTGACGAGGGCGACGAGGAGCGTGCCGTACTGGCTGAGGATCATCGCGTAGGCGTCGTGCCCGATCACGCCGTTGGAATAGGCTTGGCAGGCGGCGTAGAGCCCGTCGCGGAGCGCCAGCACGCCGGCGGTCCGGCCCTCCAGCGTCGTGACCTTCTCGGTCTGCGCGAAGCCGCCCGCGATGCTGCCGCTGCCCTTCTCGGCGATGGTCACGCTGGCATTGGCGTTGGCGTTGCGCCCGAATTCCACGGCGTAGTCGGGGCTCGGCTCCGTGCAGACGATGGGCCGGACGAGGCCGTCGGGCCCGGGTCTCGGGCGCTCGCTGACGAGGCGGAGATTGCCGGTCGTGGCGAGGGTGTTCGAGGTGCCGTACTGGAGTTGCGTCACCTTCAGGCTCGGCGAGTCGCAGGCCGCGAGCAGGCACAGGAACAGGATCGCTGCCGGAACGCGCATGGAGGCCCCCTTCGTTCTCGCGGCTCGTTCGGCGCGCGTTATCCCGCCGCCCGTCTTTCGGGCGTGACTGGTCGAGGCGGGCCGATGCTCGGCACCGCCAACTGCGAATAATCGCTAAGATTGATTTAATGCACCTGAGATTGATTTTGGGAAGTGCAAAAGCGGCACGGAGGCAGGGTTTCCCGTCGCTGCCCGCGTTCGTGTCCGGTTCCGTCCGCGCAGGAACTCCATGCAGACCCGTGGGACCGCCCCTTTCCGTCCGCCTTGCCTTCGGAGAGGCGCTCTGCTAAGGCCGCGCCCATTCCACACGCGGAGCCGGCCTCATGCCTGAATGAGGCGTTTCCGGTGGCCGGACCCTTGCGGCCGGTCGCTTCCTCCGCGGCGGTATCAACCGGAGAGCACACCGATCATGGCCGTCGATTTCTCTATGCGTCAGCTCCTCGAAGCCGGCGCTCATTTCGGGCACCAGTCCCACCGCTGGAACCCGAAGATGCAGCCCTACATCTTCGGCACCCGCAACAACATCCACATCATCGATCTCGCCCAGACCGTCCCGGCGATGCACCACGCGCTGCAGGCGGTGAGCGACACCGTCGCCAAGGGCGGCCGCGTGCTGTTCGTCGGCACGAAGCGCCAGGCGTCGGACACGATCGCCGAGGCCGCCAAGCGCTCCGCCCAGTACTACGTCAACTCCCGCTGGCTCGGCGGCATGCTGACCAACTGGAAGACCATCTCGGGCTCGATCCAGCGCCTGCGCAAGGTTGACGAGACGCTCGAGGGCGGCGGCCAGGGCCTGACCAAGAAGGAGCGCCTGATGCTGTCCCGCGAGAAGGACAAGCTCGAGAAGGCGCTCGGCGGCATCAAGGACATGGGCGGCGTGCCCGACCTCCTGTTCGTGATCGACACGAACAAGGAGCAGCTCGCCATCAAGGAGGCCCAGCGCCTCGGCATCCCGGTCGCCGCCATCGTCGACACGAACTGCAACCCGGACGGCATCACCTACGTGGTCCCGGCCAATGACGACGCCGGCCGCGCCATCGCCCTCTACTGCGATCTCGTCGCCCGCGCCGCCATCGACGGCATCTCGCGCGCGCAGGGCTCGTCGGGCATCGATCTCGGCGCCTCCGAGGCTCCGGTCGCCGAGGAGCTGCCCCCGGCCAACGACGATCGCGGCCCCGCGGTCGACGCCGAGGCGCTGAGCGCGGCCGACGTCGAGGCGCTCGCCGAGTCGACGGAGCATTTCGAGCTCCTCGCCGCCCCGCGCGGCGCGCCGGACGACCTGACCAAGCTCAACGGCGCCGGTCCGCAGATCGTGCAGAAGCTCAACGATGCCGGCATCTACCATTACTGGCAGATCGCCGCGATGAGCCCCGAGGACGTCGCCCGCGTGGACGGCGACCTGAAGCTCAACGGCCGCTTCGGCCGCGACGGCTGGGTCGAGCAGGCCCGCGCCTTCGTCGAGGCCGCCGCCGCCGCCTGAGCACGCCGCGCGGCCCGTGATCGGGCCGCGCCGGACGGCATGCGACACCCTTCGGGCCCGGTGCTCAGCCCCTGAGCGCCGGGCTCATTCTCATCTGAACACGTCACAGGAAGGACCGGCCATGGCCAACATCACCGCCGCGATGGTGAAGGAGCTCCGCGAGAAGACCGGCGCGGGCATGATGGATTGCAAGGGCGCCCTCAACGAGACGGACGGCGACCTCGAGGCCGCCGTGGACTGGCTGCGCAAGAAGGGCCTCGCCAAGGCCGCCAAGAAAGCCGGCCGCACCGCCGCCGAGGGCCTCGTCGCCGTCGAATCCTCGGGCCACCACGCCGCCATCGTCGAGGTGAATTCCGAGACCGACTTCGTCGCCCGCAACGACAACTTCCAGGCCTTCGTCCGCGAGGCGGCCAAGCTCGCCCTCAACACGGACGGCACGCTGGAGGGTCTGCAGGCCGCCCCGTTCCCGGGCGAGTCGACCACGGTCGGCGAGCGGCTCCAGAGCCTGATCGCCACGATCGGCGAGAACATGAACCTGCGCCGCGTCGCCAAGCTCGACGTGACGAAGGGCGTCATCGCGAGCTACGTCCACAACCAGGTCACCGAGGGCCTCGGCAAGATCGGCGTGCTGGTCGCGCTCGAATCCGAGGGCGACGTGGACGGGCTGTCGACCCTCGGCCGCCAGATCGCCATGCACGTCGCGGCGACGAACCCGGTCGCCCTCGACGCCTCGGGCGTCGACGCGGCGACGCTGGAGCGCGAGAGCAACATCCTGCGCGAGAAGAACGCCGGCAAGCCGGACCACGTCCTCCAGAAGATCGTCGAGAGCGGCCTGAAGACCTACTACAAGGAGGTCACCCTCCTGGAGCAGCCCTTCGTGCACGACGGCTCGAAGTCGGTCGCGCAGGTGCTGAAGGAGGCCGAGGGCAAGGTCGGCGCGCCGGTCAAGCTCACGGGCTTCGTCCGCTACGCCCTCGGCGAGGGCATCGAGAAGGAAGAGGGCCCGGACTTCGCCACCGAGGTCGCCCAGCAGGCCGGCCGCGCCTGATCGCCTCTTCCTCCCTCCGGAGACGGGGGAGGGGCACCTTACCGGGCGCGCGCCCCTCGACGGCGCGCGCCCGCTTAAGTAGAAGCCCCCTCGGTTCGCGTGCAGGCCGGCGCGGTCTCGGACAGCCGGCGACGAGGGGATGGGCTGATGCCGGAGACGACGCCGTTTCGCCGCGTGCTCGTGAAGCTCTCCGGCGAGGCGTTGGCCGCCCCGGACGGCTACTGGCTGCACCCCCCGACGCTCGCCGGCCTCGCCGAGGACATCGCCCGCACCATCGAGGCCGGCATTGAGGTCGCGCTCGTCGTCGGCGGCGGCAACATGATCCGCGGCGCCCGCATCTCGGCCGCCGGCTTCATCGACCGCGCCACCGGCGATTCCCTCGGCATGATGGCCACCGTGATGAACTCGCTGGCGCTGGAGACAGCACTGAACGCGACGGGCGTGACCGCCCGCACCATGTCGGCGGTCTCGATGCCGACGATCTGCGAGACCTACGCCCGGCAGCCGGCCCTGCACCACCTCGACAAGGGGCAGGTCGTGGTGCTGGCGGGCGGCACCGGCAACCCGTACTTCACCACCGACACCGCGGCGGTGCTCCGGGCAGCGGAGCTGCGCTGCGACGCCGTGCTCAAGGCGACGCAGGTCGACGGGGTCTACTCGGCCGACCCGAAGCACGATCCCACCGCGACGCGCTACGACCGCATCACCCACGACGAGGCCATCGCCCGCGACCTCAAGGTGATGGACACCGCCGCCTTCGCGCTCGCCCGCGAGAGCCGCCTCTCGATCGTGGTCGGCTCCGTGCACGCCCCGAGCTCGATCACCGCGATCCTCACCGGGCAGTCGCCCTCGACGCACGTCGTCCCCTGACGGCCGCCGCGCCCGCGGACGGCTCCGTTTTCCTTACGCGATAGGCATTTGCGGCGCTGCCGATTTTCGTTCATTGAAGCCCCGAACGGGCGGGCCCACGGGCGCCGCCCCGGCATGCAATCGGGACGCGTCGGGAACCGCAGGACATGGCCACACCGGACTTCGATCTGAACGACCTCAAGCGCCGCATGCAGGGCGCCGTGACCTCGCTCTCGAAGGATCTCGGCTCGCTGCGCACCGGCCGCGCGACGCCGAGCCTCCTCGATCCGATCCAGGTCGACGCCTACGGGGCGATGATGCCGATGGCGCAGGTGGCGACCGTGAGCGTGCCGGAGCCGCGCCTCCTCAGCATCTCGGTCTGGGACCGCAGCATGATCACGGCCGTCGAGAAGGCGATCCGCGAATCCGATCTCGGCCTCAACCCGCAGACGGAAGGGCAGACCATCCGCCTGCGCATCCCCGAGATGAACGAGCAGCGCCGCAAGGAGATGGTCAAGGTCGCCCACAAATACACCGAGGAGGCCCGCGTCGCCGTGCGCCACGTGCGCCGCGACGGGCTCGACCATCTCAAGAAGCTCCTCAAGGACAGCGCCATCAGCGAGGACGACGAGAAGCGTCAGGCGGCGGAGGTCCAGAAGGCCACCGACCACCACATCGCCGAGATCGACGGGGTGCTGGCCTCGAAGGAGAAGGAGATCATGCAGGTCTGAGCCGGGCCTGCGACGGGCGAGGGGGCGTTCCGCACCTTCGCGGGCCGCGTCCTTCGCGGGGCATGACCTGAAAATGCCCCAAGGATGCGCCAGAGTGGCTCTCGGTGCGGTATCGGCGCGAGCGATGGAGAGACGCGTGGAGCAGGCGGAGCGCGCGCGTCAGGCCGAGGCGGGCATGACGGGCGACGGCCAGACGGCGGCACGACCGGGCCAGGGGGCCGTCGCGTCGGCCGCGTCCTGCCCCGCGCCGGGGCACGTCGCCATCATCATGGACGGGAACGGGCGCTGGGCCGCCCGCCGCGGCCTGCCCCGCGTCGAGGGGCACCGGCGCGGCGTCGAGGCCGTGCGGCGCGCCGTGCGCTCGGCCATCGACCTCGGCATCCGCTACCTGACCATCTACAGCTTCTCCTCCGAGAACTGGCGGCGCCCGCCCGCCGAGGTCTCCGACCTCATGGGCCTCCTGAAGCTGTTCGTGCGCCGCGACCTCGCCGACCTCCATTCCAGCAACGTCCGCATCCGCATCATCGGCGAGCGCGAGGGCCTGAGCCCCGACATCGCCGCCGTCCTGCGCGAGGCCGAGGAGCGCACCCGGGCCAATACCGGGCTCACCCTCGTCGTCGCCTTCAATTACGGCGGGCGGCAGGAGATCCTGGGCGCCGTGCGGCGCCTGGCCGCCGCCGTCGCCGAGGGCCGCCTCGCGCCGGAGGCGATCGACGCCTCGCGGATCGCCGACGCCCTCGACACCGCCGGCATCCCGGACCCGGACCTCGTGATCCGCACCTCCGGCGAGCAGCGCCTCTCGAATTTCCTGACCTGGCAGACCGCCTATTCCGAATACGTGATCGTGCCGGAATTCTGGCCGGACTTCGACCACGCGGCCTTCGCGGCCGCCATCGACGAGTTCCACCGGCGCGACCGCCGCTTCGGCGGCCTCAGCCAGAAGGCCGGATGATGAGCGCGTCCGGCGAGGTCTCACCGGGCCCGATCCCGGGCCGCGCGCGCCTGGGCGGGCGCGAACTCGTGCTCCGGGTCGTCTCCGGCGTGATCCTGGCCGGCATCGTCGTCGCGGCGCTCGTCGAGGGCGGCTGGCCCTTCGCCCTCGTCTGGCTGGTGGCCGGCATCGTCGGCGCGGCCGAGTGGATCGGCATGAGCCGCACCCGGCCGGGCGGCTTCCTGATCCTCCTCATCGGGGCGACGCTCGGCGGGCTCGCGCTCTGCGCGCAGTCGGGCACGTCGCCGCTGGCCGCGCTCGCCGTCGTCGTGAGCGGCGCGGCGGCCGTGCTCGTCGTCGCGGGCGGCGGCTGGGGCGGCTGCGCGCCGTCGCGGGCCTCGCGGCGGCGGCCGTGATCGTGCTGGTGCCCTCGGCCCTCAGGGACGATCCGGAGATCGGCATCGTCGGACCGGCCTGGATGTTCGCCGTCGTCTGGTCGACGGACATCGCCGCCTACTTCACCGGCCGCTCCTTGGGCGGCCCCAAGCTGATGCCCCGGATCTCGCCGAAGAAGACGTGGTCGGGCGCGATCGGCGGCCTCCTCGCCGCCGTCGCCGCCGGCACCGGCTTGATGGCGCTCGCCCGCGTCTACGGCTGGAGCAGCCTCGCCGAGGCGCCGCTGGAGCAGGTCGCCCTCGCGAGCGCCGTCGCCTCGATTCTCAGCCAGGCCGGCGATCTCGTCGAATCCGGCCTGAAGCGGGTCTACGGGGTGAAGGATTCCGGCCGCTCGATCCCCGGCCACGGCGGCGTCATGGACCGGCTCGACGGCTTCTTCGCCGTCGCGATCCTCGTCGGCGCCTACCTCGTCCTGCGCCACCTCGCGGCGGCCTGAAGGAGCTTCCCCCGTGTCTCTCACCGTCACCGTCCTCGGGGCCACCGGCTCGATCGGCCGCTCCACCGCCGATCTCCTCGCCCAGCATGACGGCCGCTTCCGGGTCGGCGCCCTCGTCGGCGGGAAGGACGCGGCCGCGCTCGCCAAGCTCGCCCGCGAGATGCGCGCCGATTTCGCCGCGCTCGCCGACGAGAGCGCGGGCCCCGCGCTCCGCGAGGCGCTCTCCGGCTCCGGCATCGCCTGCGGCGCGGGCGAGGGCGCCGTGCTGGAGGCGGCGTCCCGCGAGGCCGACATCGTGGTCGCGGCGGTGAGCGGCGCCGCGGGCCTGAAGCCGACCCACGCGGCGCTGCGCCTCGGCCGCACCATCGCGCTCGCCAACAAGGAGAGCCTCGTCTGCGCGGGCCACGCCTTCATGCGCGACGCCGCCCGCTACGGGGCGCGCCTCCTGCCGGTCGATTCCGAGCACAACGCGCTGGCCCAGGCGCTCGGCGACGGCCGCGTCTCGGACGTCGCCAAGATGACCATCACCGCCTCCGGCGGCCCGTTCCGGACTTGGACGCGCGAGCGCATCCAGGCGGCCTCACCGGCCGAGGCCGCGGCCCACCCGACTTGGTCGATGGGCATGAAGATCAACATCGATTCCGCCTCCCTGATGAACAAGGGGCTGGAGCTGATCGAGGCGCACCATCTCTTCGCGATCGAGGCGGAGCGGCTCGACGTGATCGTGCACCCGCAATCGATCGTGCACGGCCTCGTCTACTGGCGCGACGGGGCCGTGACCGCCGGGCTCGCCATGCCCGACATGCGGGTGCCGATCGCCCATTGCCTCGGCCTCGGCGACCGGCTCGCGATCCAGCGCGGGCGGAACCTCGACCTCGCGGCGGCCGGCAGCCTCACCTTCGAGCCCGCCGACGAGGCCCGCTTCCCCTGCTTGGCGATCGCCCGCGCGGCGCTGGCGGACGGTGCGGCCGCGCCGACCGTGATGAACGCGGCGAACGAGATCGCGGTCGCGGCCTTCATCCGCGGCGAGATCGCCTTCTACGGCATCGCTGATCTGGTGGAGCGGGCCTGCGAGCACTTCGCCGGAACCTACCGGGCGGCGCCCGCCGACGTCGACGAGGCGCTGGCCATCGACGCGCATGTGCGCGCCTGGAGCACAGAGGCCCTGCCGCAGATGCGCGCCGCGGGCTGAGCCCGGCTCACGCCTCCGGCCCGTAGGCCGCGAAGAACACCCGTACCGCCTCCTCGACCCGGTAGCGCATCTCGGCCTCCGTCACCGGGCCGCCGGCGCAGAACAGGAGGCGGGTCAGCAGCCCCGCCTGCGTCAGGTGCAGGAAGTGCTTGGCCGCGAGGTCGGGATCGGCGATCCGGAGCCGCCCGGCTGCGACCTGCGTCTTCAGATAGGCGGCGAGCCGCGCGACGCCCTGCGCCGGCCCCGCCTCGAAGAAGGCCTGGCCGAAGCGGGGAAACTTCTCGCAGGCGCCGATCACCATGCGGATCACCTGCACGTGCTCGGGCCGGATCATCTCGGTGAGGTAGGTGAGGCCGAGGCGCGTCAGCACCGCCCGCACGTCCGGATCGTCCCCGTCGAGGCGGAACAGGGCCTCGGCCAGACAGCGCTTCTCCTCCAGCGTCAGCGCCTCGAACAGGGCCTCCTTGCTGTCGAAGTAGACGTAGAGCGTACCCTTCGAGACGCCGGCCGCCCGGGCGATCTCGCCCATGCTCGCCCCGTCGAAACCCGAGCCGAGGAACACGGCACGCGCCCCGTCGAGGATCTGCCGCCGCTTGTCGCCCTCCGCGAGGGGGCGATTGGCTGGCTCCAGAATCGCCGCATCACTCGTCATCGTCGTCCCACTCACGCACCGATCCGGCATTCTGGCGGATTCGCTTCGGCAGGCGAAATCCAGGCGGCACGCCGCGACGTCGAACGCCCTCGGGACGTTCGCGCATGCATTGACCGAACCGTTCAGTCAGCATAGATATGTCGTGCCGCTCCGCTCGGGTCAACCTGTATGGAGCATTGACCGAACGGTTCGGTCAGAAGTTGCGACGGATAGCCGATGTCCCTGCGCGAAGACGGATCCGCGAGGAACGAGCCGAACGCGGCCGCACCCGACGAGCCGAGGAGCGAGGTCCGCGGGCCGGAGGTCTCCGGCCGCGTTCCGGCCTTGGCCGCGGCGCCCGCTCCGGTCGCCGTGGCTCCGGCCGAGCCGCGTCGCCGCAAGCCGCTGCGGAAGCTCGTCCTCCTCCTGCTGCTCGCTGCGGCGCTGGGGGGCGGCGGCTACAAGGCCTACGCGTGGTGGACGCTCGGCCGCTTCTTCGTCTCGACGGACGACGCCTACGTGCAGGCCGACATCTCGGTCCTCGCGGCCAAGGTGCCCGGCTACCTCGCCGCCGTCCCGGTCCGGAACGGGCAATCCGTCCGCAAGGGCGAGGTGATCGCAGCGCTCGACGACGGCGATTACCGCCTCGCGCTCGAGGCCGCCCACGACAAGCTCCTGACCCAGCAGGCGACGATCGGCCGGATCGGTCACCAGATCGAGGCGGCGCAGGCGCAGATCGCGCAAGGGCTCGCCCAGATCGAGGCCGCGAAGGCCGACGCGGTCCGCGCGGCCGCCGATTACGGGCGCCAGCAGGCGCTGGAGAAATCGGATTTCGTGGCGAAGTCCCGCATCGAGCAGGCCCGCGCCGACCGCGACCGCACGGAGGCGGCCGTGAAGGGCGCCGAGGCCTCCCTCGCCGCCTCGAGGGCCAATGTCGAGGTGCTGCGCGCGCAGGGCCGCGAGGCGGAGAGCCTCGCGGTGGAATTGAGGAACGCCGAGGAGCGGGCGGCCCGCGACCTCGCCTTCACGACGATCCGCGCGCCCTTCGACGGCGTCGTCGGCAACAAGGCCGTCGAGGCGGGCGCCTACGTCGCGCCGGGCTCCCGCATCGCCGCCCTGGTGCCGCTCGAGAGCGTGCGCATCGACGCGAACTTCAAGGAGACGCAGCTCGCCCGCATGCGCCCCGGCCAGCCCGTCCACATCGCGGTCGACGCCTATCCGGACCGGGACATCGTCGGTGAGGTCGAGTTCCTGTCCCCGGCCTCGGGCTCCGTCTTCAGCCTGCTGCCGCCCGACAACGCCACCGGCAACTTCACCAAGATCGTGCAGCGCCTGCCCGTGCGCGTCCGCGTGCCGGAGGAGATCGCCCGGGAGGGCCTGCTGCGTCCGGGCCTCTCCGTCACGGTGCGGGTCGATACCCGCGAGGCGGGGCAGGGGCGCGTGCGCACCGCGGGCCACGAGTAGGGTCCGGACGAAGGATCCGCCATGGCCGCGCCCGCAGCCCCGATCGCCGCCGCCCCCGCCGAGCCGCCGCTCGACCGGCGCCGCATGGTGGCGTTCCTCTGCATGGTGTTCGGGATGTTCATGGCGATCCTGGACATCCAGATCGTCTCCGCCTCCCTCGCCGAGATCCAGGCGGGGCTCTCGGCCTCGGCCGATGAGATCCCGTGGGTGCAGACGAGCTACCTGATCGCCGAAGTGATCATGATCCCGCTCTCGGGGTTCCTGTCGCGGGTGATCTCGACGCGCTGGATGTTCACGATCGCCGCCGGCGGCTTCACCCTGATGAGCCTGATGTGCTCGACCTCGACCACGATCAACGAGATGATCGTCTGGCGGGCCCTGCAGGGCTTCATCGGCGGCGGCATGATCCCGACCGTCTTCGCCTCGGCCTTCACGATCTTCCCGCCCTCGAAGCGCCCGATCGTCTCGCCGATGATCGGCCTCGTGGCGACGCTCGCCCCGACGATCGGTCCGACGGTGGGCGGCTACCTGACCGACCTGTTCTCCTGGCACTGGCTGTTTCTGATCAACATCGTGCCGGGCATCTTCGTCACGGTCTCGACCTACTACCTCGTCGATTTCGACCGCCCGAACCTCGACCTGTTCAAGCATTTCGACTGGTTCGGCCTCGCCTTCATGGCGGGGTTCCTCGGCTGCCTCGAATACGTGCTGGAGGAGGGCCCGAACCACGACTGGCTCGCCGACGAGGCGGTTTTCACCTGCGCGATCGTCTGCGCCGTCTCGGGGCTCGCCTTCTTCTGGCGCGCCTTCACGGCCCGCGAGCCGATCGTGGACCTGAGGGCCTTCGGCGACCGCAACTTCGCGGCGGGCTGCATCTTCAGCTTCGTGATGGGCATCGGCCTCTACGGGCTGACCTACCTCTACCCCGTCTATCTCGGGCGCGTGCGCGGCTACTCGGCGCTCCAGATCGGCGAGACCATGTTCATCTCCGGCCTCGCCATGTTCGCGACCGCGCCGATCGCCGGGCGGTTCTCGGGGCGTGCCGACCCGCGGGTGCTGATGGCGATCGGCTTCGCGGGCTTCGCCGCCGGCACCTGGATCGTGACCGGGCTCACCAAGGACTGGGATTTCTGGGAGCTGCTGCTGCCGCAGGTGCTGCGCGGCTGCTCGCTGATGCTGTGCATGATCCCGATCAACAACATCGCCCTCGGCACGCTGCCGCCGGCGCGGATGAAGAACGCGTCGGGCCTCTACAACCTCACGCGCAATCTCGGCGGCGCGGTTGGTCTCGCCCTCATCAACACGCTCCTGAACGACCGCTGGGACCTTCACCTCGCGCGGCTGCACGAGCGCTTCACCTGGACGAACGCGGCCGTGCTGGAGCGCCTCGACACGATGCGCCGCCAGTTCGAGGCGCTTGGCGGCGACGCCAACGCGCAGGCGCTGAAGGCCCTGTCGAACACGGTGCGGGTGCAGGGCCTGCTGATGAGCTTCTCGGACGTGTTCCTCGTCCTGACGATGCTGTTCCTCGCCATGGCCTGCGCGACCCCGCTGATCCGGCGCCCGCGCGCCGCGGGCCCGGCCGGCGCCGGCCACTGACCGGCCGCGACCTCTGCCGGCGCCGGCCATCGAAGCGCCGCGAATAGCGGGGAAAACGGGCGCCGCCGGAGCGGGTGGGTCGCCCGCGAGCAGGACGCGTGCGACGTTGCTGCCGCCTCACGCGGGTTTGCGTTGGCTTGGCGGCCTCCCGATCTGCTAGACGGTTGCAAGGCGCAAGGACACGGCCCCTGAACCGGGCCCCGAGGAACGACGCATGGACTTTCTGAACGCCATGGGCGGCACCGCCGCGGGCTTCTTCGGCGCGGTGATCCCCTTCCTGATCGTGCTGACCATCGTGGTCTTCGTGCACGAGATGGGTCACTTCCTGGTCGGGCGCTGGTGCGGCGTCGGCGTCAACGCCTTCTCGATCGGGTTCGGGCCGGAGATCTTCGGCTTCAACGACCGGCACGGCACCCGCTGGAAGCTCTGCGCCATCCCGCTCGGCGGCTACGTGAAATTCTACGGCGACGCCAACGGCGCCAGCATCCCGGACCCGGAGGCGGTGGCGCGCATGAGCCCGCGCGAGCGGGCGATCAGCTTCCCGACCCAGCCCGTGGCCAAGCGCGCGGCGATCGTCGCGGCGGGCCCGATCGCGAACTTCATCCTGGCCATCGCGCTGTTCGGCGGCGCCATCTGGCTCAGCGGCCGCTACGAGCTGCCGCCGCGCGTCGAGGCGGTGATGCCCAACAGCGCCGCGGCGCGGGCCGGCTTCGAGCCGGGCGACGTCATCAAGGCGATCGACGGCAAGCCGGTCGGCAATTTCATCGCCATGCAGCGCACGGTCTCGGCGAGCGCGGACTCGACGCTCACCTTCACGGTGGAGCGCGCCGGCAGCGAGACGCAGGTCGTCGCGACGCCGGAGGTCTACGAGGAGCGCACGCCCTTCGGCCGCCATCGCCTCGGCCGCCTCGGCATCCAGGGTCCGAAGGGCAGCGAGGCCAAGCTCGTCCAGTACGGCCCGGTCCAGTCGCTCGTGCTCGGCGTGCAGGAGACCTACTTCGTGGTCGATCGCACCTTCGACTATCTTGGCAAGCTGGTGACGGGACGCGAATCCGCCGACCAGCTCTCGGGCCCGATCGGCATCGCCCGGGTCTCCGGCGAGGTGGCCAAGGCGGGCGGCGTCGGCGGCCTCGTCGGGCTCGTCGCCCTGCTGTCGGTCTCGATCGGCCTCCTCAACCTGTTCCCGGTACCGCTCCTCGATGGCGGCCACCTCATGTTCTACGCCTTCGAGGCCGTGCGCGGCCGGCCGCTCAGCGAGCGCGCCCAGGAGATCGGCTTCCGGATCGGTCTCGCCCTGGTGCTGATGCTGATGCTGTTCGCCGCCTGGAACGACATCCTCAATCTCGGCGCCTCCTGGGGCCGCGGGACCTGAGAGCGGCCCGAACCTGTAGCCCGCCTGGGGCCCGCCCGCCGTGGCGGGCCCTTCGCGCGTTCGGGGTGCTGAATGCATTCCCAGCCGGCGGCCGTCGCAGGCATGCCGCCCCGAGGGCCGATTTCGGCCATATTCGGCCGCGCGACGCCGGCGCGGGCGACCGCCCGAAAGGTTAACGGATCGTTGACCCGATCGCGCACCGTTTTGAAATGTCTCGGAAATTCGCGGATTTACGCGGCATTCACCCTGATTTGCGATCCTCGAAAAACTTCCCGCATCGTTAAGTGGCGCGAAGGCCACGACCTCCCAAAATCCCAAGGAGCGGGTTCCTCGGAGCGTTTGCTTCGGTAGGGAATCCCGCTAGAAGCTGGGCTGGGACCAGATGGCAGGACGGTCGGGTAACGGCTGCCTGTCTGCGGGTGCGAACCCGTGCCGATAAAAACACAGACGGGCGATTACATGATGTCGATGACGGGGAAGCGCCGGCGGAAGTCGGTGGAACGGGCCATCGTCCTAGTCGCCGCCGCCGCAACCGGCGTCGCGCTGGCCGGGGCCGCGCAGGCGCAGCAGATCGTCGTCCAGGGTAACAGCCGCGTCGATTCCGACACGATCCGCTCCTACGTCACCGGAACCGCATCCGGCTCCGCCGAGGAAGCCCGCCGCAACCTCCTGGCGAGCGGCATGTTCTCGGATGTCCGGGTCTCGCAGAGCGGCGGCCGCACGGTCGTGACGGTGCGCGAGAACAACCTGATCAACCGCGTCGTCTTCGAGGGCAACAAGAAGGTCGAGAAGGCCACGCTCGAGGGCGTCGTCGAGGCGAAGGCCCGCGGCCCGTTCAGCGTCAACACGATCAACGCCGACATCCAGCGCATCCGCGAGGTCTACCGCCGGGCCGGCCGCGGCGGCGCCAAGGTGAGCTACCGCACGGTCGACCTGCCCAACGGCCGCGTCGACGTGATCTACACGGTCGACGAGGGCGACAAGACCGGCATCGTCGCGATCAACTTCGTCGGCAACAGCGCCTATTCCGAGGGTAAGCTCAAGGATCTGATGAGCTCCTCGGAGATGAACCTCCTGAGCTTCGTCAAGACCTCCGACGTCTACGATCCGGACCGCATCACGGCCGATCTCGACGTGGTGCGCCGCTACTACCTCAAGAACGGCTACGCCGATTTCCGCATCGTCAACGCCGATGCGCGCTACGTCGAGGCGCCCGAGGGCGAGAAGTCCGGCTGGGTCATCACCGTGACGGTGGAGGAGGGCGCGCAGTACCGCGTCGGCGCCGTGGCGATCGATTCCCGCCTGCCGGGCCTCGACACGGCCGGCCTCGAGGGCGAGATCCGCGCCTCGGTCGGCGACGTCTACAACGCCGAGGACGTGGAGAAGACGCTGACCGGCGTCACCACGCAGATCGCGCGCCAGGGCTATCCCTTCGCCCAGGTCCGCCCGACCGGCCAGCGCGACCGCGCCACCCAGCAGGTCTCCCTCGGCTTCGTCGTCGAGGACGGCCCGCGCGTCTACGTCGAGCGCATCAACATCCGCGGCAACACCCGCACCCGCGACTACGTCATCCGCCGCGAGCTCGATATCGGCGAGGGCGACGCCTATAACCGCGTCCTCACCGACCGGGCGGAGCGCCGCCTGAACGGCCTCGGCTTCTTCAAGAAGGTCCGCTTATCGAACGAGCCCGGCTCCGCGCCCGACCGCGTCGTCATCAACATCGACGTCGAGGATCAGCCCACCGGCTCGTTCTCCGTGGCGGGCGGCTACTCCACGCAGGACGGCATCATCGGCGAGGTCTCGGTCTCCGAGTCGAACTTCCTCGGCCGCGGCCAGTACGTCCGCGTCGCCGGCACCGGCGGCCAATATTCCCGCGGTTTCGACTTCTCGTTCACCGAGCCGTACTTCCTCGGCTACCGTCTCGCCGCAGGCTTCGACGCCTTCTACAAGTACAGCGACCTGACCCGCTACTCGCGCTACGAGACGACCGTCTACGGCGGCCAGCTCCGCATCGGCCTGCCGATCACGGAAGAGTTCGGCGTCACGATGCGCTACTCGCTCTACAACACCGAGCTGACGATCCCGAACTCGATCAAGCGGCCCTACAACGACTGCTCGAACCCGATCCCGGGCTTCACCAACGTCTACCCGGCCGGGACCGTGCTGAACGGCCAGAATGTCGGCGGCCTCGCGCAGTACAACTTCGCCACCATCAACCAGGGCAACTGCGCCCTGAACGGCGAGGCCTCGATCGCGCTCAAGGGCTCGACCGGCAGCACGCTGACCTCGCTCGCCGGCCTGACGCTCGCCTACTCGACCCTCGACAACGTCGGCTCGCCCCGCAACGGCATCTACGCCGAGCTGAAGCCCGACGTGGCCGGCCTCGGCGGCGATTCCAAGTTCTTCCGCGTGACCGGCGAGGCCCGGTACTACAAGGAGATCTGGGAGGACGTCGTCGGCTTCATCCGGTTCCAGGGCGGCCACATCTCGGCGCTCGACGGAAACCCGCTCCGCATCACCGACCAGTTCTTCCTCGGCCCGTCGCTGGTCCGCGGCTTCGCCCCGAACGGCATCGGCCCGCGCGACGTCGGCATCGCCGACAGCCGCTCGAACGCGATCGGCGGCTCCACCTACGTGGGCGGCACCGTCGAGGTGCAGTTCCCGATCTGGGGTATCCCGCGCGATCTCGGCATCAAGGGCGCCGTCTTCGCCGATGCCGGAACGCTGTTCGGCTATCACGGCCGCCGCACCTTCAACGTCAACGGCGACGCCTTCATCAACGGTCTCGCGCCGGGCGGCGTCTGCAACTTCAACGCGCTCACCATCGGCGTCGAGCCGGAATGCGTGAACGTCCGCGACAACACCAAGATCCGCTCGTCGGTCGGTGCCTCGATCCTGTGGAACTCGCCGCTCGGACCGATCCGCTTCGACTACGCCTACGCGCTCACCAAGGACGAGGGCATCCTGACCCAGTTCGGCCGCGTCGGTAAGGATCAGATCCAGGCGTTCCGCTTCTCGGGCGGCTCGCGCTTCTAAGACAAAGGGTCGCGCGCCGCCCGGGAATCCCGGGTGGCGCGTTGTTCGTCATGTCCGATCCCGTCTTCTTCACCGCGAACGATTCGCTGAGCCTCGGCGCCATCGCCGAGGCGGCCGGCCTCTCCCTGCCGGAGGGCGCCGATCCGGACCTCGCCGTGACCGGCGCGGCGCCGCTGGAAAGCGCCGGCCCCACCGACCTCGCCTACATGGACAATGCCCGCTACGGCGACGCGCTCGCCGCGACGCGGGCGGGCATCTGCCTCGTCTCGCCGAGATTCTCCGCGCGGGTGCCCGCAGGCACGGTCGCTCTCGTCACCCGCGATCCCTACCGCATCTACGCGAGCCTGCTCGCCCGGCTCCATCCCGACGCGATGCGTCCGGGCTCGCTCTTCGGCAGCCGCGGCGTCTCACCGGGCGCCCATGTCCACCCCGACGCGCGCCTCGAGGAGGACGTGCGGGTGGATCCCGGCGCGGTGATCGGGCCCGGCGCCGAGGTCGGCTCGGGCAGCGTGATCGGGCCCGGCGCCGCGATCGGCCCGAACGTCCGGGTCGGGCGCGGCTGCAGCATCGGCGCCGGCGCGACCCTCACCCACGCTCTCGTCGGCAACCGCGTCATCGTCCATCCCGGCGCCCGCATCGGCCAGGACGGGTTCGGCTTCGCCATGGGCGCGAGCCACATCAAGGTGCCGCAGGTCGGCCGCGTCATCGTGCAGGACGATGTCGAGATCGGCGCCAACACCACGATCGACCGGGGCGCGAGCCGCGACACGGTGATCGGGGAGGGGACGAAGATCGACAACCTCGTCCAGATCGCCCACAACGTCGTGATCGGGCGGCACTGCGTCATCGTCTCCGGCGTCGGTATCTCGGGCTCGACGACGCTGGAGGATTACGTGGTGCTCGGCGGCCAGGTCGGCGTCGTCGGCCACCTGCGGATCGGCCGCGGCTCGCAGATCGCCGGCTCCTCGAACGTCAACAAGGATGTGCCCCCGGGCAGCCGGTGGGGCGGCACGCCGGCCAAGCCCGTCCGCGCGTGGTTTCGCGAGCTCACGACGCTCGCCCGGCTCGCCGAGCGCTCGGGGCGGGATGAGCGGGACGAATCCGCCGATTGAGGCGGGCGCGGAGGCGATTGCGCACGAAATCGCGAACGCCTCGGTTTTGAGTGATCGCGGTGACGCGCCGGGAAGGCGGCCCGGGGCATGGCTCGGGCAGCGCCCGCGTGGGCGCGAGTGGCTTGTGCGCCATCTATCCGCGACTGCGTGCATGGCTAAGGTCAGACAGCTCGGTTGAGCACCGATTCGGCGGGGGCCACACGACATCATGGGCCAGAGGCAGGCGTCGGAGACGCGCAGGACGGCGCCCTCCGCGGAAGCGTCCTCCGGCGGCACCGCGATCCGGGCCGGCCGAGCGCTCCTCGTCGTCTCGATCCTGCTCCCCGCCTTCCTGCTCGCGCTGGCGGGCTGGCACAATCGCGGCGAGGTGCTGCGCGAGGCGGACGGTCGCGTCGAGCGGACGCTCCGGGTCCTGCACGAGCACGCGATCAAGGTCTTCGAGACGCAGAAGCTCATCATCGACCGCATCAACGGGCGGCTGCGCTTCATCGACTGGTCGTCGGAGGAGGATCGGCTCGACCTGCACCGCTTCCTCGCGGATCTCCAGAAGAGCTACGAGCAGGTCGCGACGCTGACGATCGTCGACGCGGAGGGGCGCCTGCGCGCGAGCAGCCGATCCCACCCGGCCGACGCGAGCGTCAGCTACGTGGACCGCGACTGGTTCCAGGCGCTCCGCGCGACCGACCAGAGCGAGATCCACGTCTCGCGCTCGGTCATCGGCCGGCAATCCGGCCAGCCCGTCTTCAACGTCTCGCGCCGGGTCTACAGCCCGGACGGCAGCTTCCAGGGCGCCATCGCCCTCTCGGTCGATCGCAGCTACTTCGAGACCTTCTACCGGGAGGTCGACCCCGACCTCGCCCACAACGTCGTCCTCGTGCGCTCCGATGGCGAGATCCTCGCGCGGGAGCCGACGACGGGGCTGATGACCCTGCCGCCGAGCGCGCCGATGATGCAGGCGATCGGCCGCGGCGACGACGGGCCGTACCGGGCCGTCTCGGCCGTGGACCGCGTGACCCGCATCTTCTCCTACCGGCGCGTGGCGCCCTATCCGGTCTATATCGGCTTCGGCGTCAGCGAGGCGGGCGTGCTGGAGGCCTGGAAGGCGCACATGATCGGATACACGCTCGTGGCCGCGCTCGCGGCCGCGGGCCTGTTCGGCGTCTCGCTCCTCGCGTTGCGCCAGATGCGCCGGCAGGACCTCGCGACACGGCGCTGGCGGGAAGCGGCCGATGCTCTCACGGCCGAGGCGACCGAGCGTCGCCGGGCCGAGGAGCAGCTTCGCCAAGCGCAGAAGATGGAGGCGGTGGGCCGCCTGACGGGCGGCGTCGCGCACGATTTCAACAACCTGCTGACCGTGGTGATCGGCAACCTGGAGATGGCCCAGCGGCGCGGGGCCGACGCGGATGCGCGCCTCCTGCGCGGGATCGACAACGCGATGGAGGGCGCGCGCCGGGCGGCCACCCTGACCCATCGCCTCCTCGCCTTCTCGCGCCAATCGCCCCTCAACCCGGAGACGGTCGACGCGAACCGCCTGGTCGCCGGCATGTCCGACCTGTTCCGCCGGACGCTCGGCGAGCAGGTCGCGGTCGAGACGGTGCTCGCGGGCGGCCTCTGGCTCACCCAGGCCGACGCGAACCAGATGGAGAGCGCGATCCTCAACCTCGCGGTCAACGCCCGCGACGCCATGCCGGAGGGCGGCAAGCTCACCATCGAGACGGGCAACGCCTTTCTCGACGAGGCCTATTCCGCCCACCACGACGAATTGCGCCCGGGCCAGTACGTCATGGTCGCCGTCTGCGACACCGGGACCGGGATGCCGCCCGAGGTGACGAGCCGCGTCTTCGAGCCATTCTTCACGACGAAGCCGCCCGGCAAGGGCTCGGGCCTCGGCCTCGCTCAGGTCTACGGCTTCATGCGCCAGACCGGTGGCCACGTCGCGATCTATTCCGAGGTCGGGCAGGGCACGGCGATCAAGCTCTATTTCCCCCGGCTGGCCCGCGGCTCCGCCGAACCCCTCGGCGATCTGCGCTCGCCGATGGAGACCCCGACGCTCATTCCGGGGGTGCTGGAGCGTGCGCCCCAGCCCGGCCTGACCGTGCTCGCGGTCGAGGACGACCCGATGGTGCGGGCCTTCACGGTCGCGGCCCTGGAAGAGGCCGGCTACCGCGTGCTTCAGGCCGCGGAGGGGCCGCAGGCGCTGCGCCTGATCGAGACGGAGCCCGAGATCGCGCTCCTCTTCACCGACGTCGTGCTGACCGGCCCCCTCGACGGCCGCAAGGTCGCGGACGAGGCCCTGTGCCGGCGGCCCGGCCTCAAGGTGCTTTTCACCACCGGATACACCCGCAACGCCATCATTCATCACGGGCGGCTCGACGAGGGCGTCGACCTCATCGTCAAGCCGTTCACGGCGGCGAGCCTCGGCCGCAAGGTGCGCGCCGTACTGACCGAAGCCTGAGCCCGGGCCGGCGCGCGCGTCGAGGCGGCCCGCTCACCTCGGGTCTTGCGTCCGCCGCACTTTCTGACGAAGAGGCTCTCAGCTTCGATGGACGAGCGCGCGGCCCGCAGCGCGGCGCCGGAAACGAGATGAGGTGCAGGACCCGATGAGCGAGACGGCGCGTGAACTCGGCTCGGCCGATATTCAGAAGGTTCTGGAGCTTCTCCCCCACCGCTACCCGTTCCTGATGATCGACCGGATCATCGAGATCGACCGCGACGAGAGCTGCATCGGCATCAAGAACGTCACGATCAACGAGCCGCAATTCACCGGGCACTTCCCGAACCTGCCCGTCTTCCCGGGCGTGCTGCTGATCGAGGGCATGGCGCAGACCGCGGGAGCCATCTGCTGCCGTCACATCATGACGGACGAGGTGCGCACCAAGCAGGTCTTCTTCATGACGATCGACAAGTGCAAGTTCCGCAAGCCGGTCGTGCCCGGCGACACGGTGCGCTATCACATGCGGAAGCTGAATCAGCGGCGCACCATGTGGTGGTTTCGCGGCGAGGCGCGCGTCGGCGACACCCTCGTGGCCGAGGCCGAGATCGGCGCCATGCTGGTGACGGAGTGAGCGTGGACATGATCCACCCGAGCGCCATCGTCGAGGACGGAGCCCGGATCGGCGACGGCGTCAGGATCGGCCCGTTCTGCCATGTCGGGCCTCAGGCCGTGCTGGGCGAGGGCTGCGAGCTCGTCAGCCACGTCGTGGTGGCGGGCGACACCGCGATCGGCCCCCGCACCCGGATCTATCCCTTCGCCTCGATCGGCCATCCGCCGCAGGACCTCAAGTACCGGGGCGAGGCCTCGACCCTCCGGATCGGCGCGGAATGCCTGATCCGAGAGGGCGTCACCATGAACCCCGGCACGGCCGGGGGTGGCCTGGAGACGGTGGTCGGCGACCGATGCACCTTCCTCGCCCATGCCCACGTCGGCCACGATTGCCGGGTCGGCGACGGCGTCGTCTTCTCGAACAACGTGATGCTCGCCGGCCACTGCACCGTCGGCGACTACGCGATCCTCGGCGGCGGCGCGGCGGTGATCCAGTTCGCCCGCGTCGGCGCGCACGCCTTCGTCGGCGGCCTCTCGGGACTGGAGAACGACTGCATCCCCTACGGCATGGTGCTCGGCAACCGCGCCTACCTGTCGGGCCTCAACATCATCGGCCTGCAGCGGCGGGGCTTCGCCCGCGAGGACATCCACGCCCTGCGCCGGGCCTACCGGGCCCTGTTCGCGCCGGAAGGCACGCTGATGGAGCGCGTCGAGGACGTCGCCACCGAGTTCGAGAAGCACGCGGCCGTGAACGAGATCCTCGCCTTCATCCGCGCGGGCGGCAGGCGCTCGATCTGCACGCCCCGCGAGACGCCCGCGAGCGTGGCCTGAGCGCGGCGATGGCCGCCGAGCGCCCGCAGGCTGCCGAAGCGGCGGCGCAGGCGGGCTCCCTCGTCCTCGTCGCGGGCGCGGGCCGGCTGCCGGAGCTCGTGGCCGATTCGCTGGAGCGGGCGGCGCGTCCCTTCAAGGTGCTCGGCGTGCGCGGCTTCACCGACCGGCGCCTGCGGGCCCGGGCCGACGCCACGGTCGATCTCCTCGACATCGCCGGCACCCTGCGGATCCTGAAAGAATGGGGGCCGGCCGCGATCGTGCCGGCCGGCGGCGTCACGCGGCCGAGCCCCGCCGCGATCTTCAACGCGGCGGCGGTCGTGCGCAACCGCGACGCGCTCCGCGCCATCGCGGGCGGCGGCGACGACCGCCTGCTTCGCGCGGTGCTGGCGCTGCTGGAGGAGAACGGCCACCGGGTGCTCGGCGTGCACGAGGTCGCGCCGGACCTCCTCAGCCCCGCGGGGCGGCTCGGCCAGTTCGGGCCGGACGAGGGCGCGCGCGCCTCGATCCTCACTGGCCGCGCGCTCCTCGACGCGCTCTCGCCCTTCGACGTCGGCCAGGCGGCCGTGGTCGCGGCGGACCGCGTCGTCGCGGTGGAGGGGCCGGAGGGGACGGACCGGATGCTCGCGCGGGCCCGCGCCGTCCTCCGCAAGCCGTTCGGCTTCGGCCGGCCCTCGCCCGCCACCGTCCTCGTCAAGCTCGCCAAGGTGGGCCAGGATTTGCGGATCGACCTGCCGGCCGTCGGGCCGCGCACGGTCCGCAACGCTGCCTCCGCGGGCTGCGCCGGCCTCGCCATCCAGGCGGGCCGCACCCTCGTCATCGACCGAGCCGAGACGGTCGCGGCCGCCGACCGTCTCGGGATGTTCCTCGTCGGCCTGGACGGCGCCCGGTGAAGGTCTGGTTGGTCGCGGGTGAGGATTCGGGCGATCAGCTCGGTGCCAAGCTGATGCGGGCGCTGCGCGCCCGCGCGCCGGAGCCGATCCGGTTCGGCGGCGTCGGCGGCGAGGCGATGGAGGCGGAGGGCTTCGCCTCGCTCTTCCCGATCGACGACGTCGCGGTGATGGGATACCTGCCCGTCCTCGCCCGCGCCCGCACGCTGCTCCGCCGCATCCGCGAGACCGTGGACGACGTGGTGGCGGGTGCGCCCGACGTGCTCGTCATCATCGACAGCCCCGGCTTCACCCACGCGGTGGCGCGGCGCGTCCGCCAGCGCCTGCCGGATCTGCCGATCGTCGACTACGTCTCGCCGAGCGTCTGGGCGTGGCGTCCGTGGCGGGCCGCCAAGATGCGCCCCTTCATCGATCACGTGCTCGCCCTCCTGCCCTTCGAGCCCGAGGCGCATCGCCGCCTCGGCGGCCCGGCCTGCACCTATGTCGGCCACCCCTTGATCGAGCGCCTGAGCGAGCTGCGCCCCGGGCCGGAGGAGCGGGACCAGCGGGCGCGCGAGCCCTGGCGGCTCGCCGTGCTGCCGGGCTCGCGCCGCTCCGAGATCGAGCGGCTGATGCCGGTCTTCGGCCGGACGCTGGCGCTGATCGCCGAGCGGGCCGGCCCGATCGAGGCGCTGCTGCCTGCGGTGAGCCGCCATCGCGCCCTGATCGAGCGCCTCGCCACCGGGTGGGACGTGCCGGTGCGGCTCGTGCACGGGGAGGCGGGCAAGCACGCGGTCTTCCGGCAGGCCCGCGCGGCGCTCGCGGCCTCCGGCACGGTCACCCTCGAACTCGCGCTCGCGGGCGTCCCGATGGTGGTGGCCTACAAGGTCTCGCGCATCGAGGAGGTGATCGCCCGCCGCCTGATTCAGGTGCCGACGATCGTGCTGCCGAACCTGATCCTCGGCGAGAATGCGATGCCCGAATTCGTGCAGGCGGATTGCACCCCCGCGGCGCTGGCCGACGCTCTCGTGCCGCTGGTGCGCGGCGGTCCCGAGCGCGAGCGCCAGATCGGGGCGCTGGAGCGCCTCGACGGTCTGATGGGCCTGCCCGACGGCCTCGCTCCGAGCCACGAGGCCGCCCGCCTCGTCCTCGCCGTCCGGGCCGGTCGGGCCGCCTGACGCGATCCTCCGGTTGGAGCGGCGCGCCGGAGCCCTGGCAAGAGAAAGGGGCGCCGAAGCGCCCCCGTTCGCCGCATTCGCGTCCCTGGCTCAGCCGCGGCTGTTGATCGGCACGTATTCGCGCTGGTCCGGCCCGATATAGAGCTGGCGCGGCCGGCCGATCTTCTGGGACGGGTCCTCGATCATCTCGGCCCATTGCGCGATCCAGCCGACGGTGCGGGCCAGCGCGAACAGGACCGTGAACATGTCGGTCGGGAAGCCCATCGCCTTCAGGGTGATGCCCGAGTAGAAATCGATGTTCGGATAGAGCTTCTTCTCGATGAAGTAATCGTCCTTGAGGGCGATCTGCTCCAGCTCCATCGCCACTTCGAGCAGCGGATCGTCCTTCAGGCCGAGTTCGCCGAGAACCTCGTGGGTGGTCTTCTGCATGATCCGCGCGCGGGGATCGTAGTTCTTGTAGACCCGGTGCCCGAAGCCCATCAGGCGGAACGGGTCGTTCTTGTCCTTCGCCTTGTCGACGTACTGCTTCACGCGGTCCGGCGTGCCGATCTCCATCAGCATCTTGAGGGCCGCCTCGTTGGCGCCGCCATGCGCAGGCCCCCACAGGCAGGCGATGCCGGCCGCGATGCAGGCGAAGGGGTTCGCGCCCGAGGAGCCGGCGAGGCGCACCGTCGAGGTCGAGGCATTCTGCTCGTGATCGGCGTGGAGAATGAAGATCCGGTCCAGCGCTCGGGCGAAGATCGGGTTGATCTGGTATTCCTCGCACGGCACCGCGAAGCACATCCGCAGGAAATTCGAGGTGTAATCGAGTTCGTTCTTCGGATACACGAACGGCTGGCCGATCGAGTACTTGTAGGCCATCGCCGCGAGCGTCGGCATCTTGGCGATCATGCGCATGGAGGCGACCATGCGCTGCTGCTCGTCCGAGATGTCGGTCGAGTCGTGGTAGAAGGCCGAGAGCGCGCCGACACAGGCCACCATCACCGCCATCGGGTGGGCGTCGCGGCGGAAGCCCTGGAAGAAGCGGTTCATCTGGTCGTGCACCATGGTGTGGCGCGTGACGCGGTAATCGAAATCGGCCTTCTGCGAAGGCGTCGGCAATTCGCCGAACAGCATCAGGTAGCAGGTTTCGAGGAAGTCGCCGTGCTCGGCCAGTTGCTCGATCGGGTAACCCCGGTAGAGCAGCACGCCCGCGTCGCCGTCGATGTAGGTGATCTTCGACTCGCAGGAGGCGGTCGAGGTGAAGCCCGGATCGAAGGTGAAGACGCCGGTCTTCGCGTGAAGCTTGCCGATATCGATGACGCTGGGCCCGATCGTCCCGGTCTTGACCGGCAACTCGATCTGCTTGTCGTCCACGGTGATCGTGCTGGATGCGCTCATGGAGGCGTGGACCTTTCCTGGCAACGTGGCGCCGTCCCGGGCGGCGGCTGAGCCGGAGGCCCGGGTCCGGTGCGGAACGGCAGCATTGCTGCAGTTGCTCACAGGACCATCGGGTTAGCGGATCAGCCGAGCGCCATCAACGGGGCGGGTGACATCCGCCGGGGAACGGCAAGCGAAATCCGGGCCGGAGCCCCTATGCCGCAGGCGCGGCGCTCAGGCTCCCGGGAGCTGGTCGCGCAGGCGCCCGAGGCTCTCGTCGCGGCCGAGCACGGCCATGACGTCGAAGAGCGGCGGCGAGGTCGTGCGGCCCGTGAGGGCGGCCCGCAGGGGTTGCGCGACCTGTCCGAGCTTCAGGCCCTGGATCTCCGCGAAGGCCCGGACGGCGCCCTCGGTCGAGGCCGCACTCCACTCGGCGAGCGCTTCCAGCGCCGGCAGCACGGCGGCGAGACGCGCGCGGCCGTCGTCGCCGAGCAGAGCCTTCGCTTTGTCATCGAGGACGAGCGGGCGCTGCGCGTAGAGGTAGTAAGCGCTGTCGAGGAGATCGACGAGCGTCTTGGCCCGCTCCTTCAGCCCCGGCATCGCCGCGGCGAGGCGTCGGCGCAGCTCCGGCGCGAGCGGCGTCGAGAGGCCGCGCGCAGCCCCGATGCTCGGCACGATGGTCTCGATGGCATCGACGAGGGCTGCGTCTTCAGAGCCGCGGATGTAGAGGCCGTTCAAGTTCTCGAGCTTGGCGAAGTCGAAGCGCGCGGGCGAGCGGCCGATCGCCTTGAGGTCGAAGGCCGCGATCATCTCCTCCGTCGAGAACACCTCCTGGTCGCCGTGGCTCCATCCGAGCCGGACGAGGTAGTTGCGGAGCGCCGCCGGCAGGTACCCGAGGTCGCGGTAGGCATCGACGCCGAGCGCCCCGTGGCGCTTGGAGAGCTTCGCCCCATCCGCCCCGTGGATCAGCGGGATATGCGCCATGCTCGGCATGTCCCAGCCGAGCGCCTGGTAGATCTGCCCCTGGCGCGCGGCGTTGGTGAGGTGGTCGTCGCCGCGGATCACCTGGGTCACGCCCATGTCATGGTCGTCGACGACGACGGCGAGCATGTAGGTCGGGTTGCCGTCCGAGCGCAGCAGGACGAGATCGTCGAGATCCCGGTTCTGCCAGACGACGCGGCCCTGCACCGCGTCCTCCACTACGGTCTCGCCCTCGGTCGGCGCGCGCAGGCGGATCACCGGCTTCACGCCCTCCGGGGCCTCCGAGGGATCGCGGTCGCGCCAGCGCCCGTCGTAGCGCAGCGGACGCCCCTCGGCCCGGGCGTTCTCGCGCATCTGCGTGAGTTCCTCGGGCGTGGCGTAGCAGCGATAGGCGCGGCCGGACGCGAGCAGGCTCTCGGCGACCTCCCGATGCCGCGCGGCGCGGGCGTACTGGTAGATGACGTCGCCGTCCCAATCGAGGCCAAGCCAGCGCATCCCGTCGAGGATCGCGTCGATCGCCCCTTGCGTCGATCGCTCGCGGTCCGTGTCCTCGATGCGCAGCAGCATCCGGCCGCCGTGCCGGCGCGCGTAGAGCCAGTTGAACAGGGCGGTGCGGGCGCCGCCGATATGCAGGTAGCCCGTGGGCGAGGGTGCGAAACGCGTGACGACGGCAGAGGACATCGGGCCGGCTGATGTTCGAGTGGACGGGCGGGCGACGTTCGGGCGGGAAGGATCGACCGGCCCGGCCGCGGGCCTGTAGCATGCGCGGACGGACGCGTTAAGAAATCGTCGCACGGGGCGGACTTTCCAATCCCGCGCGCGGACGGTGCGGCAAGCGATGGCGCAGGGGGCGGCAGGGAAGGGGACCCTCGCGATCCGCGCGGCCGGCCGCCTGCCCCCTCTCGGCCTCTGGGTGTCGGCAACGCGCGGCTGGCTCGCGGCGGAACTGGCGCAGGAGGCCGGGCAGCGGCGCTTGTTCCCCTGGCTCGCGGTCGCCTTCGGCGGGGGCATCCTCGCCTATTTCTCTCTCACGGGCGGTGAGCCGGCGCTCTGGGCTGCCCCGATCGCCGCGGCTCTGTGCCTCGCGCTGACGCCCCTCCTCGGAGCGCGGCCCGCCGGACTCGCCCTGGTGCTCGCCCTCGCCGCCGCGCTCCTGGGCTTCGGGGCGGCGGCGTGGCGCGTGGCGCGGGTCTCGGGCCCGATCCTGGCGCGGACGAGCATTGCGCCGCTGACCGGGCTGATCGAGGCCCTCGACGAGCGGGAGGAGGGGGCGCGGCTGATCGTCCGTCTGGCGAGCTTCGGGAGCCTGCCGCCCGAGGCGCGGCCCCTGCGCGTGCGCGTGACCTACCGGACGCAGCAGGCGCTCAAGCCCGGCGATTTCATCGCGGCCAAGGCCCGCCTGCTGCCGCCCCCGGAACCGGCCCGCCCGGGCGGCTACGATTTCGGGCGCGACGCCTTCTTCCGCGGCATCGGCGCCGTGGGTTCCCTTCTCGGGGCGATCGAGGTGCGGCCGGCGCCCGAGCCGGTGCCGCCGGCCCTGCGCCTCTCGGCCGCCATCGACGGGGCGCGCAACGCGCTGACGCGGCGCATCACCGACGCGAATGGCGGGCAGGCGGGCGCCGTCGCGGCGGCGCTGGTGACGGGCAAGCGCGGGCTCATCGCGCCCGAGACGAACGACGTGCTGCGGGCCGCCGGGATCTACCATGTCGTCTCGATCTCCGGCCTCCACATGGTGCTGGCCGCCGGGGTCGTGTTCTGGCTGGTGCGCTCCGCGCTGGCGCTCGTCCCGCATCTCGCCCTGCTGTGGCCGATCAAGAAGATCGCCGCCGGTTTCGCGATGACGGGCGTCACCGCCTATTGCGCGTTCTCCGGCTGGGACGTCGCCGCCGAGCGGGCTCTCATCATGACCCTGATCATGCTCGGCGCCATCCTGGTCGATCGGCCGGCGTTGAACATGCGCAACCTCGCGCTGGCGGCCTTCGTGGCGCTCGCGCGCGAGCCGGAGGCCCTGCTCGGCCCGAGCTTCCAGATGTCGTTCGGGGCAGTGGCGGGGCTGACCGCCTGCGCGCGCTTCATCGATGGCCGGTTGTTGCGGCGTGCAGGCGACGGCCTTGCGGGGCGTGCGATCGGCCTCGCATCGACGGCCGTCTTCGGTACTCTGCTCACCACGCTGGTGGCGCAGATCGCGACGGCGCCCTTCGCCACCTTCCATTTCCAGACGATCCAGCCCTTCGGCCTCGTCGGCAACGCGCTGACCTTGCCCCTCGTCTCGCTGGCCGTGATGCCAGCCGCCGTGCTCGGCATCCTCGCCTACCCGTTTGCCCTCGATCAGCCGGTCTGGTGGCTGATGGGGCAGGCGGTCCGCGGGATGCTCGCGATCTCCGGCTGGATCGGTGGCTTCGGGCAGGCCACGATCGTGGTGCCGGCCTTCGGGGTCGGCGGCCTGGCTCTGCTGACCCTCGGCCTCCTCGTCGCGGTCCTGCCCGTCTCGCGCCTGCGCCGGATCGCGATCGTCCCGGTCGCGCTCGGGCTCCTCACGGCGGCAGCGCCCGAGCGCCACGACATCTTCATCGACCGGGAGGGCCGGGGAGCGGCGGTTCGGGGGGGCAGCGGCCGCCTCATTGCCCTCGGCCGGCCCTCGTCCTTCGTCCTCGAACAGTGGCTGAAGGCGGACGGCGACGCGCGCAGAGCCTCCGAGGCCGGGGAAGGGGCAACCTGCGACCGGCTCGGCTGCACCTTGAGGGCGTTCGACGGGCGGCAGGTCGCGCTCGCGCGTGACAAGCGGGCGCTGCCCGAGGATTGCGCGCGGGCGGACATCCTCATCACCCCGCACAGCGCCCCGGCGGGCTGCGCGGCCGGCCTCGTCATCGATCGCGCCGCGCTCGCGCGCTCGGGCGCCGTGGCGATCCGCCTGGACGCATCGGGCCCAGTGGTCTCCGGCGCCCGTGAGACCGCACGCTCGCTGCCGTGGCGGCCCCTCGCGTCACGTCCGGCTCAGCCGAGCCCCGCCGTCCTGCGGCAACGTCCCGATGAGGCCGCCTCCGAGGAAGCGGACGCGGCGCCGGAGTCCGGAGCCGAATCCCTTCAGTAGCGACGCACGAGGCTGACGAGGCGGCCCTGGATGCGGACCCGGTCGGGCCCGAGCACGCGGGTCTCGTAGGCCGGGTTCGCGGCTTCGAGTGCGATGGAGGAGCCGCGGCGGCGCAGGCGCTTCAGCGTCGCCTCCTCGTCGTCGATCAGCGCCACGATGATGTCGCCGGTATTGGCCGTGTCCTGCTTGCGGATCACGACGAGGTCGCCGTCGAGGATGCCGGCCTCGACCATCGAATCGCCGCGCACTTCGAGCGCGTAATGCTCGCCGCCCGCCAGGAAGTCCGGCGAGAGCGTGATGGACGCGCTCTGGTTCTGGATCGCCGAGATCGGCGTGCCGGCCGCGATCCGCCCCATCACGGGGATGGTCAGGGCGCGCCCGTTCTCGTCGGTCGCCTGCGTCATCGGCATCTTGGCGGCCGGTGCCCGCGCGCGCCCGCCCTCGACGACGCTCGGCGTGAAGCGGCGCACCTCGCTGCCCGTGCCGGTGGCGGCCTGACCCAGGCTCTCCGGCATGCGGATCACCTCGATCGCCCGGGCCCGGTTCGGCAGACGGCGGAGGAACCCGCGCTCCTCGAGTGCGGTGATGAGCCGATGGATGCCGGATTTCGATTTGAGGTCGAGGGCATCCTTCATCTCGTCGAAGGACGGGGGGACGCCGCTCTCGCGCATCCGCTGCTGGATGAAACGGAGCAGATCCAGCTGTTTACGCGTCAGCATGGGGCAGACTCATCTCTCGGAGGCGACGCGGCGTGCGGTCGCGGAAACAAAGCGCGAACAGGTTAAACGTTCCGCAAGTGTTCCGCAAGCGCAGCTTGGCGATACTGATGAGATCAGAGAATGCCCCGGTCGAGCCGGATGATGCGGCAGGATTCGCCGGCCTCGGCCGCGGGCGCGTGCGGCGGGCGGACGAGGAGCGCCTCGGCCTGACCGAGAACCGAGAGCATCGACGAATCCTGTCGCGTCTCGGGATGTGCGACGGGGAGCCGGTCGGGCGCGGTGTCGAGGCGCGCCCGCATGTAGTCGGCCCGGCCGTCGTTTCGCGGAAGCGCGCGCCCGAGGATCGCCGGCTCGCTGCGGTCGGCGCCGGCCCGCGGATCGCCGAGGAGCGCGCGGATCGCCGGCACCACGAAGAGCATCCCGCAGACGATGGCCGAGACCGGGTTGCCGGGCAGCCCGATCACCAGCATCTCGCCGAGCCGGCCGTGCATCAGCGGCTTGCCGGGTCGCAGCGCGACGCGCCAGAAGCCGAGCTCCAGCCCCTCGCGGGCGAGCGCCGATTGGACAAGATCGTGATCGCCGACGGAGGCGCCGCCGAGCGTCACGAAGAGGTCGGCGCGGGCCTCCCGCGCGCGGCGGATCGCGTCCTCCAGCGCCGGCAGGCTATCGCCCGCGATGCCGAGGTCGATCGGCTCGGCGCCCGCGGCGCGGGCGAGCGCGGCGAGCGCGAGCGCGTTCGAGGCGACGATCTGGTCCCAGGCCGCCGGCGCCCCCGGCGCCACCAGCTCGTCGCCGGTGGCGAGGATGGCGACGCGGGGTCGACGGCGCACCGAAACCTCCCCGTGACCCGCCGCCGCCGCCAGCGCGAGGCGGCGCGCGTCGAGGCTGTCGCCGGCCTGGAGCAGCGCTTCGCCCGCGCGGAAATCGAGCCCGGCGGGGCGCACGAAGCGGCCGGCCGCCACGCGCTCCCGCGCGATCACGCTGTCGCCCTCGGCCTCCGCATCCTCCTGGATCAGGATCGCGTCCGCGCCCTCCGGCACGGGCGCGCCCGTGAAGATGCGCACGGCCTCCCCCGGACCGATCCGGCCGGCATGACCGTGGCCCGCCGCGCTCGTGCCGACGAGACGCAGCCGGGCCGGGACGCTGTCGAGGTCGGCGGCGCGCACGGCGTAGCCGTCCATCGCGGAGGCCGGGAAGGGCGGCTGGGTGCGCTGCGCCGCCACCGGCTCCGCGAGGGTTCGCCCGGCGGCGGCCGCGATCCCGGCGCGCTCGGCCTCGACGGGCCGGGCCACGCTCGCGAGGATGCGTTCCAGCGCCTCCGCGACGGGCAGGAGCCCGCTCACGCGCCGGCCTCCGCGTCCGCGCGGTAGCTGCCCGATCGGCCGCCGTCCTTGGCCAGCAGCCGGATGCCCTCGATACGCATGCCGCGGTCGACCGCCTTCACCATGTCGTAGACCGTCAGGCAGGCGACCGAGACCGCGGTCAGCGCCTCCATCTCGACGCCGGTCGGGCCCTGCACGCGCACCTCCGCGGTGAGGCGAAGGCCGGGGAGCGCGTCGTCGGCCTCGCAGGTCACGTGGACCTTCGAGAGCAGGAGCGGGTGGCAGAGCGGGATCAACTCGTGCGTGCGCTTGGCCGCCATGATGCCGGCAAGCCGCGCGGTGCCGATGACATCGCCCTTCTTGGCATCGCCCTCGCGGATGAGCCTGAGCGTCTCGGGCAGCATCACCACGGCCCCTTCGGCGAGCGCCGTGCGGGTGGTCGCGGCCTTGTCGGTGACGTCGACCATGTTGGCCGCGCCGGTGGCGTCGAGATGGGTGAGGCCGGTCATGGGCTGGTCCGGATCACGCCGTCTCGCCGAACAGGAGGTCGCGGGTCGCCCGGGTCAGGTCCGCCTGCCGCATCAGGCTCTCGCCTACGAGCACCGTGTGGAGGCCGTTCTCCGCGAGGCGGACGACGTCCGCGTGGCCGGCGATGCCGCTCTCGGCCACGGGGATGCGATCCTTCGGGATTCCGGGCGCGAGGCGGATCGCGGTGTCGAACGAGACCTCGAAAGTCTTCAGGTTGCGGTTGTTGATGCCGATGAGGCGCGTGCCGAGGGGGATCGCCCGCTCCAGCTCCTCGGCATCGTGCACCTCCACCAGCACGTCCATGCCGAGGTCGTGCGCCGTCTCGACGATCGTCGAAGCCTCCTCGTCGTCGAGGCAGGCCATGATCGCGAGCACGCAATCGGCGCCCCAGGCCCGCGCCTCGAGCACCTGATAGGGCTCGAACATGAAGTCCTTGCGCAGCACCGGCAGGGTACAGGCGGCCCGCGCCTCCACGAGATAGTCGGGGCGGCCCTGGAACGAGGGCTCGTCGGTGAGCACCGAGAGGCAGGTCGCGCCGCCGGCTTCGTAGGCGGCCGCGAGCGTCGCCGGGTCGAAATCGGCCCGGATCAGCCCCTTCGAGGGCGAGGCCTTCTTCACCTCCGCGATGAGGGCGGAACGTCCGGCCGCGATGTGGGCGCCGATCGCGTCCGCGAAGCCCCGCGGCGGGGTCTGAGCGGCGGCGCGCGCCTCCAGTTCCGATTCGGAGACGCGCAGCTTCGCCTCGGCGATCTCCCGCCGCTTGTAGGCCTCGATCCGGGCCAGGACGGTCTGTCCCGTCGCGCCCGTGGTTGCGGTCTCGGACATCGGCATCCCTCAGGCGTTCGAAACCTCGACGAGGCGGGCGAGCGTGGCCCGTGCCGCCCCGCTGGCGATGGCCGCGTCGGCGCGCGCGACGCCCTCGGCGAGCGTCGAGGCGGCCCCCGCGACCACGAGGCCGGCCCCAGCATTGAGAACGGCGATGTCCCGGTAGGCGTTGCGGGCGCCGTCGAGGACGGTGCCGAGCGCGCGGGCATTGTGGTCGGGATCGCCCCCGCGCAGATCCTCCAGGGTCGCGAGCGGCAGCCCGACCTCGCGGGGATCGATGCGGAAGCGCGTGATGTGCCCGTCCTCCAGGGCCACTACCGCGGTCGGACCCGTCACGGTGATCTCGTCGAGCCCGTCCGAGCCGTGCACGGTCCAGACCCGGCGGCTGCCGAGGGCCGAGAGCACCTGGGTCAGCGGCTCCGCCCAGTCCGGCGTCGAGACCCCGAGAAGCTGGCGGGTGACGCCCGCCGGGTTCGAGAGGGGGCCGAGCAGGTTGAAGATGGTGCGGACCGGCAATTGCGAGCGCACGGGCGCGACGTGGCGCATGGCGCCGTGGTGCGTCTGCGCGAACATGAAGCAGAGGCCGGCCTGATCGAGGCAGCGGCCGAGGCCCTCCGGATCGAGGCCGAGCTTCACGCCGAGGGAGGCCAGCACGTCCGCGGCGCCCGAGCGCGAGGTGGCGGCCCGGTTGCCGTGCTTGGCGACCGGCACGCCGCAGGCGGCCGTGACGATCGCCGCCAGCGTCGAGACGTTGTAGCTGCCCGAATGGTCGCCGCCGGTGCCGACGATGTCGACGGCGCCCGCGACGGAGGACACCGGGACCATCCGGGCCCGCATCGCCTCGACGGCGCCCGTGATCTCCTCGACCGTCTCGCCGCGGACTTTCAGGGCGACGAGGAAGGCCGCCGCCTGCACCGGCGTCACCTCGCCGGAGAGGAGATCGTCGAAGGCGGCGCGCGCCTCGTCGCGGCTCAAGGACTGCCCGGAAGCGGCCTTGGCCAGGGGATGCTTGAAGGATTCCATGCGCCGGACGCGGTCTGTCGATGCCGGCGCGCCGCGCGTCGGCGCGTCCCGGTCTGCAGCGTCAATGCACGTCGTTCGCGTGCTTGTCACGCTCCGCGTTCCAGGCCGCGGCTATCTCCAGGAAGTTGCGCAGGATCTGCGTCCCGTGCTGCGAGAGGATGCTCTCGGGGTGGAACTGCACGCCGTGGACCGGCCGTGTCCGGTGCTCCAGCCCCATGATCAGCCCATCGGCCTCGGCCGTCACGGCGAGATCGTCGGGGCAGCCGGCCCGATCGACGACGAGGGAGTGGTAGCGCGTGGCCTGGAGCGGCCCGTTGATGCCGCGGAAGACGCCGCCTGCCCCGTGCTCGATCGTAGAGACCTTGCCGTGCATCGGCGCGGGCGCGCGCACGACATCGCCGCCGAAGGCCTGCCCGATCGCCTGCAGGCCGAGGCAGACGCCGAAGATCGGCGTCTCGGCGGAGAGTTCGCGGATCACGTCAAGGCAGATGCCCGCCTCGTTCGGCGTGCAGGGGCCCGGCGACAGGATCACCGCGTCGGCCTTGCGCGCCCGGACCTCCGCGACGCCGAGCGCGTCGTTGCGCACCACCGAGATCGAGCCGCAGAGCGGCCCGATCAGGTGCACGAGGTTCCAGGTGAACGAATCGTAATTGTCGATCACGAGGACGTCGGATTGCGCGGCCGGCTTCATGGCTCCGGGATTGGGGCCTGAGGCCGCGCCGGTCAAGTGTGGTCGCTGCGCGGCCTCGCGGTTGCAGCGTTATGCCCGGCGGCGATCATTTGAGCATATTGCGCGCAATTTAGGTTCTGACAGACAGAAGATGATCAAAAACAGACAATAAATCATGCTGCAATGCAATCAATACTGATCAGCGTGTCGGCTAATACGGAAATTTAAGCCTCTCTAAACCAACATCGTTCCAAATCGGTAGCAGGACGTTGGGGCATCAGGAGAGGCGGACATGCGGGGCTTGGACAATGTGAAGCTGTTGGGCAAGATCGCGATCCCACTCGCCATCTCGCTGGTCGTCACGCTCGGCCTCGTCGTGTTCGCGTGGCACGCGCTCGCCGGCCTGGCCCAGCAGATCGATGGCCTCATCGACGTCCAAGTGGCGCGGCAGGAGAACATCCTCCGCGTCGCGGCGGACGTCACGGAGACAGCGCTCCAGAACCGCAACATCATCATCGAGAGCGACTCCGGGAGGATCGCGAGCTACAAGTCGCGCCAGGACAAGGCCAAGATCTCGGCCCTCGCCGCGATGGACAAGCTGACTGCGCTCGCGAACACGCCTGAGCGCCGGGCGACGAACCAGGAAATTCGCGCGCTCATCGACGGATATTTCATCATCCTCGATCGCTCGACGGCGCTCGGCCTCAAGGGGATGACAAGGCTGCCATGGCCGTCGCGCAGAACGAGGCCGCTCCGATCCGGCGAACCATCACCGAGCGCGTCGCCACGCGGATGGAGGCCATCGAGCGGGAACTCGCCGAATCCCGGGAGAGGGCGGAGCGGACCGCGACCCGTTCGTCCCTGCAACTCGTGGCCGCGGCGGGGGGCGGCCTCGTCGTGGTCCTCGGCCTCGCCGCCGCCATCGCGATCGGTGCGATCGTACGTCCCCTCGGCCGCGTGACCGGAGCGATGGCTGCGCTCGCGGCCGGCGATCTCGACGTCGCCGTCGCGGGGGCCGAACGTCGGGACGAGATCGGCGCCCTGGCCCGCGCGCTCGCCGTCTTCAGGAAGAACGCGGTCGAGGCCCGGCGCCTCGCCGCGATCCAGGCCGATGAGGATGCCGCGAAGATGCGCCGTGCCGAGCGCCTCGACGGGCTGACCCGGGCTTTCGAGCGGGAGGCGGGCAATCTGACCGACAGCCTCACCGCGGCCGCGACCGAGATGGAGGCCACCGCCGATGCCATGACGGGCATCGCCGAGCAGACGAACCGGCAGGCGGTCGCCGTAGACGCCGCGGCCAACCAGACTTCCGGCAACGTCCAGACCGTTGCGTCCGCCACCGAGGAGCTCGCGACATCGATCCAGGAGATCACGCATCAGGTCGCCCGCTCGGCGGAGATCGCCGGCACGGCGGTCGCTGCTGCGCGCGAGACCGATGCGACGATCCACGCCCTGGCGGAGACCGCCGAGAAGATCGGGGCGGTTATCGCGATGATCTCCGACATCGCGGGTCAGACCAACCTGCTCGCCCTGAACGCGACGATCGAGGCGGCGCGAGCGGGCGAGGCTGGGCGCGGCTTCGCGGTGGTCGCGACCGAGGTGAAGGAACTCGCGGCCCAGACGAGCCGGGCGACCAGCGAGATCGCCGGGCAGATCGACGCGATTCAGGGCGCGACCCGCGGCGCCGTTGACGCGGTACGCGGCATCGGGACCACCATCGACGGCATGGCGGACATCGCGACGCAGGTCGCCGCGGCGATGGAGGAGCAGGGGGCCGCCACGCGGGAGATCGCCCGCAACGTGCAGGAGGCGGCGCGCGGCACGGAGCAGGTCACGGGCCGTATCGGCGACGTGCGGAAGGGGGCGGGGGAGACCGGCTCGGCGGCAACGCAGGTCCTGGGCGCCGCTCGCGAACTCGCGATCCACTCGGCAACCCTGGGTCAGTCAGTCCGCAGCTTCCTCGCCGACGTGAAGGCGGCCTGATCCGAACGCGCGACGGCCATGGTGGGCCGGCCCCTACTGCCCGCGCTTCGCTTGGGCCGCGAAGCGGACCGCGTCCTCGGCGGCACGGAACAGGGCCTTCGCCTTGTTGACGCATTCCTGCTGCTCGGCGGCCGGATCGGAATCGTAGACGATGCCGGCTCCCGCCTGGACGTGCATCCGACCGTCCTTCACGATCGCCGTGCGGAGCACGATGCAGGTATCCATCTCGCCGCGGGCCCCGAAATAGCCGATGCAGCCGCCGTAGGGTCCGCGCTTCTCCCGCTCCAGCTCGTCGATGATCTCCATCGCCCGCACCTTCGGCGCGCCCGACACCGTTCCGGCGGGGAATCCCGCCGCCAGCGCGTCGAGGTTGTCGCGGGCGGGGTCGATCTCGCCCTCGACATTCGAGACGATGTGCATAACCTGGCTGTAATATTCGAGGAAGAACGAGCCGGTCACGGTAACGCTGCCGATCCGCGAGACGCGTCCGACGTCGTTGCGGCCGAGGTCGAGCAGCATCAGGTGCTCGGAGCGCTCCTTCGGGTCGGCCAGGAGTTCCTCGGCGAGCGCCTTGTCCTCGGCGGGCGTGGCGCCGCGGCGGCGGGTGCCCGCGATCGGCCGGATCGTCACCTTGCCGTCCCGCACCCGCACCAGGATCTCGGGGCTCGAGCAGACGACCTGGAAACCCTCGAAATCGAGGTAGCAGAGGAACGGCGCCGGGTTGGTCCGCCGCAGCGAGCGGTAGAGGGCGAAGGCCGGCAGCGTGAACGGCGCCTCGAAGCGCTGCGAGAGCACGACCTGGAAGATGTCGCCCGCGACGATGTACTCCTTCGCCCGAGCGACCATCCCCGCGTAATCCGCGGGCGGGGTGTTTGAGACGGGCTCGGGCGGCGGCACGTTGCTGAGATCGGCGCGCGCCTCGATCGGAAGCGGACCTTCGAGGGCGCCGGCGACCTGCTCAAGCCGTGCCTGCGCCGCCTCGTAGGCCGCCCGGGCGGAGATCCCACCCGTAGGCCGCACCGGGCTGACGACGGTGATGAGGTCGCGCACCGCGTCGAACACCACCATCACGCGTGGGCGCACCAGCACCGCGTCCGGCACGCCGAGCGGGTCCGGGTTCGGCTCGGGCAAAGCCTCCATGGCGCGCACCATATCGTAGCCGAGATAGCCGAACAGGCCCGCCGCCATGGGCGGCAGGTCGATGCCGGCCTCCTCGCCGATCGCGCTCTCGCCGATGAGCGCGCGCAGGCTGTCGAGCGGCGCCCGGTCGTCGGGGCTGAATGCCGACAGATCCGGGCCGCGGGCGATCTCGGGCCGGCCGTCCCGGCAGCGCCAGATCAGGTCCGGATCGAGCCCGATCATCGAGTAGCGCCCGCGCACGGCGCCGCCCTCGACGGATTCCAGCAGGAAGGCCGCGCCCGCGTGACGGGCCCGGAGCTTCAGGAAGGCCGCGACCGGCGTCTCGAGGTCGGCGACCAGCGTCAGGTTGAGGAGGGCCGGGCGGCCGGCCTCGTAGCCGGCCGCGAAGGCCTCGTAGGGATCGTCGGAGGCCATCGCCGCCTCAGTACTCGCCGCCGATCGCGCGCCGGAACGCCGCTTGGTTGATGCTGACGCCGGCCTTCTTCTGGACCTCGGCGATGTACTCGCCGAGCACGTCGTCGGCGAGGGCCGTGCGGAAGTTCGACTCGATCGTCTTGTCGCTCGGGCTGCCGGGCACGTAGGCGGGCATCGTCGCCGAGGTGACCTTGAACAGGATGCGCGCCTCGCCGGACGGGGCGGAGGCGGCCTTGTCGACGTAGGTCGCGAAGATGCGGTTGATGACGTCCGCGTCGAGGTTGTCCTTCGACTGGTTGCGGGCGAGATCCTCGACCATCTCGACGTTGACGCCGACCGAGCCTGCGACCGCCTCGAGCGTCTCGCCCTTTTCGAGGCGTTCCTGAAGTTCCCGCGCCTTCACGCCGAGGCGGTGCGTCACCTCGGCGGCCCGCCAGCCGGCGACGGCCTGCTCGCGCACCTCGTCCAGCGGCTTGTCGTGGGCGGGGTCGATCTTGGTCACGTCGAACCAGACGTAGCCGCCGGACTTCGTGCGCAGCGGTTCGTTGTCGCCGCCGATCTCGGCGCGGAACACGGCCGGCAAGGTGGTGTCCGGATCGGGGATTCCAGCGACCGGCTGGCCGGCCGGGTCCTTGCCCTGCGCATCGATCGCCTCGGCCGCGACGAGGGGCAGACCCCGCTCCTTGGCGATGTCGGCGAGCGGCTTCGCGTTCGCGCGCTGATCCTCGATGGCGTCGTGGGTCGCGTCGATGCCGCTGCGGGCGCGCTGCTCGGCGATGGCCTTGCGGATCTCGGGCTCGACCTCCGCCAGCGGCTTGCGGTTCTCCGGCTCGATGCCGGTGACGCGCAGCAGCACGGTGCCGAAGCGGCCCTTCACCGGCTGGCTGACCGCACCCTGCTGGAGGGCGAAGGCGGCCTCGGCCACCGCCGGATCGAACAGCTCGGCTTTCGTCAGGGTGCCGAGCGAGAGGTTCTTCGGGTCCGCGCCGCGCTCGATCGCCACCGCCTCGAAGGGCTTCTCGCCGCTCTCGATCGGCTTGCGCGCGGCCTCGGCCGCCGCCTCGTCGGGAAAGACGATCTGCTGGATGGTGCGGCGCTCGGGCGAGCCGAACCGGTCCTTCTGGGTGTCATAGACCTTGCGCACCTCCTCCTCGGTCACCGCCTCGGGCTTGGCCAGCGTGTCCGGGCTGAGGACGAGGAGGTTGGCGCTGCGCCGCTCGGGCGCCCGGAAGTTCGCCTTGTTGGCCCCGTAGTAGCCTTCGAGCTCCGCCTCGGTCGGCGCCGGGATCTCGCCCGCGACCGAGGGCGCGAGGCGCAGGTAGGCGGCGGCACGACGCTCGGTGGAATAGCGGTGCACGGCCTCCCGCATCGCCTGCGGCACGTGGATGTCGGCCGCGACGGCCTCGGCGAGCTGCAGGCGGGCGATGACCGAGCGCTGCTCGCGCACGAACAGGCCCTCGTTGAGGCCGGCGCGCTGCAGCGTCTGGTAGAACAGCGAGGGGTCGAACTTGCCCTCGGCGTTCTGGAACGACTTCTCCTCGTGGATCGCGCGCAGCACCGCCGCATCCGGCACGGCGAGGCCGAGATCGCGGGTCTTCTGGTCGAGGGAGGCTTCCGTCACGAGCTGCGACATCACCTGCCGGTCGAGGCCGAGCGCCCGCGCCTGGTCGGGCGTCAGGTTGCGGCGCAGCTGCTGCTGATAGCGCTGGAGCTGGTTCTGGTAGGCCGCCCGCACGGCCTCGGCCGAGATCTGGGTCTTGCCCACGGTGGCGACGGTGCTGCTCGATCCGCCGCGGAAGAACTCCTCGACGCCGAAGATCGCGACGCCCGCGATCAGCAGCGTGAACACGATCGTCAGGACGATCTTGCCGAGCCAGTGCTGGCTGGCACTGCGCATGTTCTGGAGCATCGGACGCGGGCCTGTCTGTCGTCGTTCCCGCGCGGGCGGTGCTCGCGGCGGGCGTGCCGGTGTTGTAGAAATTGCGGTCGCCCGCGATAGACCATCCGCGAGCATCAGCAAAGGGTGCCGGCGGTTTGCACGCCCAAGCTTGCTCTGCTAGGCCCCGGCGGGTGTTGCGTAGCGCGAAGGACAGCGATGACACGGCAGGGACGGCGCCCTCTGGTTGCAGGCAACTGGAAGATGAACGGAACCCGCAGTTCGATTGCTGTGGTTGAATCCGTCCGTCACGGGCTGACGCCCGACCTCGCGGAGCGGATCGACCTCCTGATCTGCCCGCCCTCGACGCTGATCGCGTCCTGCGTCGCCGCGGCCGAGGGCTCCAACATCGCCATCGGCGGCCAGAACCTTCACGCCAAGCCCAGCGGCGCCTTCACGGGGTCGATCTCGGCCGAGATGCTCGCCGACCTCGGCGCGACCTATGTGATCGTGGGCCATTCCGAGCGGCGCGCCTATCACCACGAGACGGATGACGGCGTCCACGCCAAGGCGCTCGGCGCCCGGCGGGCGGGCCTCTGCGGCATCATCTGCGTGGGCGAGACCAAGGACGAGCGCGAGGAGGGCCGCACCCTCGACATCGTGCGGGCGCAGCTCGCCATCGGCGTGCCGAAGGGGGCAACCGGGGTCGACACGGTGATCGCCTACGAGCCGGTTTGGGCGATCGGCACCGGCCTCACGCCGACGCCGGCCGACATCGCCGAGGTGCACGCGTCGCTGCGTGAGATGCTGGAGCAGCTCGTCGGCCCGGAGGCAGGTCGCATCCGCATCCTGTACGGCGGCTCCGTGAAGCCCAGCAACGCCCGCGAATTGATGTCCGTCGAGAACGTCGACGGGGCCCTCGTCGGCGGCGCGAGCCTCGTCGCCGAGGATTTCCTCGGGATCGCCGCAGCCTACGCCTGAACCCGAACCGCGCGGTTGCGCGGTTGGCGACAGGTCATATCTGGTGTAATGGCCCGCGGGTTATGCGGCCGGTGTCTCGGGATGCCGGCTCCGCCTGCGTTTCCGATGCCCGTCGGGTCGCCGGGCCGCGCACGCCGCTTCTGGAATTTCGATGCAGACCGTCCTGATCGTCGTACATCTTCTCATCGTGCTCGCGCTCATCGCGGTGGTGCTGCTGCAGCGCTCCGAGGGCGGCCTCGGCCTCGGCGGCGGGGGCAGCGGAGGCGTCTCCGGCTTCATGACCGGGCGCGGGCAGGCGAATGCCCTGACGCGGGCGACCGCGATCCTCGCCGCCCTGTTTTTCGCCACCAGCATGACGCTCGCCGTTCTCTCGCACCGGAGCGCGGCCCCGAAATCGATCCTGGAGGGTGCGGGAACGAGCCAGCCGGCGCCATCGGCCCCGAACGCCGACAACCTGCTCGACACGCTCCGCCGCCAGGGCGGGAGCGAAGGCGGCACGCAGGCTCCGGCGGCGCCCGCGCCCGCGGCCCCCGCCGCACCTGCGCCGGCCCCCTCGGGTCCGCCGGACGCGCCGCAATCGCGCTGATCGGCGGCGGGCCGCACGGTCCGGCGCCGGTGCCCGATCCTCGGATCGCCCCGGCGTCGCCTCCGAATTTCCTCGCCCCTTCAAGGCCGTAACCTCGCGTTGCGCGTTCCACAAGGATCGCGCGGCGCGAGCATTTTGCGGTTTGGCAAATCACCGAGCATTCGTTAAGGACCGAGGCCCATGACGCGGTACGTCTTCATCACCGGCGGCGTGGTTTCCTCGCTCGGAAAAGGTCTCGCCTCGGCGGCGCTCGCGGCCCTCCTGCAGGCCCGGGGCTACAGGGTCCGGCTCCGCAAGCTCGACCCCTATCTGAACGTCGATCCGGGCACGATGAGCCCGACGCAGCACGGCGAGGTCTTCGTCACCGACGACGGCGCCGAGACCGACCTCGACCTCGGGCATTACGAGCGATTCACCGGCGTCCCGGCGACGCGGGCCGACAACATCACCACGGGCCGGATCTACCTCGACATCATCACCAAGGAGCGCCGGGGCGATTATCTCGGCGCCACGATCCAGGTGATCCCCCACGTCACCAACGCCATCAAGGCGTTCGTCCTCGACGGCAACGAGGAGTTCGACTTCGTCCTCGTCGAGATCGGCGGCACGGTCGGCGACATCGAGGGACTGCCCTTCTTCGAGGCGATCCGCCAGCTCAGCCAGGAACTGCCCCGGGGCGCCACCGCCTTCGTGCACCTGACGCTCCTGCCCTACATCCCGTCGGCCGGCGAGCTGAAGACGAAGCCGACGCAGCACTCCGTGAAGGAGCTGCGCTCGATCGGCATCCAGCCCGACATGCTGCTCTGCCGCTGCGACCGGCCGATTCCCGCCGACGAGCGGCGCAAGCTCGGGCTATTCTGCAACGTGCGCGAGACGGCCGTGATCGAGGCGCGCGACGTGGACTCGATCTACGACGTGCCGCTCTCCTACCGGGAGGCCGGCCTCGACCGCGAGGTGCTGGCCCATTTCGGCATCGACACGGACACCGAGCCGAAGCTGGAGAAGTGGCGCACCATCTCCGAGCGGGTGCGGAACCCCGAGGGCGAGGTCTCGATCGCCATCGTCGGCAAGTACACGGGGCTCAAGGACGCCTACAAATCGCTCACCGAGGCGCTGACCCACGGCGGCATCGCCAACCGGGTGAAGGTGAACCTCGAATGGATCGAGTCCGAGGTCTTCGAGCGCGAGGACCCGGCGCCCTTCCTCGAAGGACTCAACGGCATCCTCGTGCCCGGCGGCTTCGGCCAGCGCGGCGCCGAGGGCAAGATCCGCGCGGCCCGCTACGCCCGCGAGCGCAGGATTCCGTATTTCGGCATCTGCTTCGGGATGCAGATGGCCGTGATCGAGGCCGCGCGCTCGCTCGCCGGCATCGCGGACGCCAATTCGACCGAGTTCGGCGAGACCCCGGAGCCCGTGGTCGGGCTCCTGACCGAGTGGCTGCGGGGCAACGAGCTGGAGCGGCGCGCGGCCGAGGGCAATCTCGGCGGCACGATGCGGCTCGGCGCCTACAAGGCCGATCTGCGGCCCGATTCGAAGATCGCGCAGATCTACGGGGCGACCGAGATCTCCGAGCGCCACCGGCACCGCTACGAGGTCAACATGGCCTATCGCGAATGTCTGGAGGCCAAGGGCCTGCGCTTCTCCGGCACCTCCCCGGACGGCCTCCTGCCCGAGACGATCGAGCACGAGGGGCACCCCTGGTTCATCGGCGTGCAGTTCCATCCCGAGTTGAAGTCGCGGCCCTTCGAGCCCCACCCGCTGTTCAAGGGCTTCATCGCCGCGGCGATCGAGCAGAGCCGGCTGGTCTGAGGATCGCGGCGGGATGGTCTCGATCTCCGGACTTCCCGCCTTCCTGGCCTATTTCGCCGCGGCGCTCGGCCTCGTCGGGCTCTATCTCGCGGTCTACCTCACCGCGACGCCCCACAGGGAGATCGCGCTCATCCGGGCCGACAACAACGCGGCCGCGATCGCCCTCGGCGCGAGCCTGATCGGCTACGCCCTGCCGCTCTCGATGGCGATCTACAACGCGCAGACGCTGCTCGACTGCATCATCTGGGGCCTCGTCGCCCTCGTCGTGCAGATCCTGATCTACTGGCTCGTCCGGCTCCTGGTGCCGGACCTCTCGGCGCGCATCGCGCGGGGAGAGGTCGCGGGCGCCATCCTCCTCGCGGCGGCATCGATCGCCGGCGGTCTCATCGACGCCGCCGCGATGACCTACTGAGGAGGTTCCGGGCGATGGCGCGGCAGGGCGGCATCCTCACCGATCGGCCCGAGGGCTGGCCGGGACCCAAGCGGTCGCAGACGATCTCCCTCTTGCTCCTGTGCGGGGCCGGTGCCGCGGCGATCGGGCTCGGCGCCCTCGATCCCTCGCAGCGCGAGGAGGACGTGCTGGTCTACCCGAGCGCCGAGGCCTGCGCCGCCGGGCGGATCCGCACGGATGCGGATTGCCGGCGCGACTACGCCACCGCCCGCGCGGCCTACCCCTCCGCCGCCCCGCGCTACAGCAGCGAGCCGGCCTGCGAGAGCCACCACGGCAGGGGCCACTGCCTCGCCGACACCGCGGCCGGGCTGGCGCCGGGCGGCCGCTACCTGCCCGTCATGGCCGGTTACGTGATCGGGCGGCGGGCCGAGCAGGATCTGCCGCCGCAGCCCGTCTTCGACCACGCGCCGGAGGCCGCCGGGCATGGCGGCGGAGGCGGCTACTGCACCGGCTCGGGCGGCCGCATCGCGACGGGCAGCGGCGGCCGCAGCGCCAGCGCGCGCGTCTCCTCGGCCGCGGTTCGCCCGGTCTCGTTTGGCGGCTTCGGCGCGACCGGCCGCGCCCATTCCAGCGGCGGCTGATGCGCCGCCTCCGCCTCGGCGAGCGGCCCGACTGGCGCGAGACCGCCGCGGCAGCGGGCTTCCACTTCCACAGCATCGGCGGCGCGCCCTATTGGGACGAGAGCCATGCCTACGCATTCAGCCTCGCGGAGATCGAGCAGGACATCGAGGCGGCGAGCGCGGACCTCCACGCGCTCTGCCTCGCCTTCGTGGACCGGGCGGTCGACGACGAGCGCGTCCTCGTCTCGCTCGGTCTCCCCGAAACAGCCTGGGATGCCGTCCGCGCGAGCTGGCGCCGACGGGACCCGAGCCTCTACGGCCGCCTCGATCTGAGCTACGGCGGCGCGGGCCCCGCGAAGCTCCTCGAATACAATGCCGACACGCCGACGGCCCTCTACGAGAGCGCCGTCTTCCAATGGCTGTGGCTGGAGCAGATGCTCGCCGCCGGCCGCCTGCCAGCGGGGGCGGATCAGTTCAACATCCTCCACGAACGGCTGATCGGGCGCCTGCGCGCCGTGGTTCCAGGCGGCCATCTCGCGCTCGCCTGTGACGTGGACGCCCCGAGGATCGGGCCACGGTCGCCTATCTCGAGGATTGCGCCCGGCAGGCGGACCTCGCCACGCGCTTCCTCGATCTCTCCGAGATCGGCCTCGATGGGGATGGCCGCTTCGTCGATCCGGACAATCAGGCGATTCCCGCTCTGTTCAAGCTGTATCCGTGGGAATGGGCGTTCCGGGACCCGTTCGGGTCACACGTCGGGGATGCCGGGACCCGTTTTCTGGAGCCGCCCTGGAAGGCCGTCCTGTCGAGCAAGGGGCTGCTGCCGCACCTTCACGCGATGGCGCCGCACCATCCGAACCTGCTGCCCGCCTATTTCGAGAGCGACCCAGCCCGGGCCGCGCTCGGGGGCAGCTTCGCGCGCAAGCCGATCCTCTCCCGCGAGGGCGCCAATATCGAGATCCGGCGCGACGGCGCGCTCATCGCGGCCTGCGGCGGCCCTTACGGCGCGGAAGGGTCGGTCCACCAGGGCCTCGCCGAATTGCCGGACTTCGATGGGCGATACCCCGTGATCGGGTCCTGGATCGTCGGCGACGAGCCCGCCGGCCTCTGCATCCGCGAGAGCGCGGGGCTCATCACGACGGACGGGGCCCTGTTCGTGCCCCATCTGATCCTGCCCTGAAGGGCCGCTGCGACGCTCGGTCCGGAGCGCAGACGCGGCGCGGTGCTTCCGGGCGCGGCGAGGGGACCCTATCTATCGAGACCGTGACCGAGATCCTGTTCTACCACATGCAGCGCCAGCCCCTGGAGAAGGTGCTGCCGAACCTCCTGGAGCGCTCGCTGGAGCGTCGTTGGCGCGCCGCCGTCCAGGCCGCGAGCGAGGAGCGGCTCCAGGCGCTCGACGACCAGCTCTGGACCTTCAGCGACGACAGCTTCCTGCCCCACGCTACCGACCGCGACACCGACGCGGCGAGCCAGCCCGTTGTGCTGACGCTGCGCGACACCAACCCCAACGCCGCCTCGATCCGCTTCCTCGTCGAGGGAGCCGACCTGCCCGCGGATGCCGGCAGCTACGAGCGGATCTGCATCCTGTTCGACGGAACCGATCAGGACGCGCTGCTCCGCGCCCGCGAGCAGTGGAAGCAGGCGAAGGAAGGCGGCCACGCGGTCGCCTACTGGCAGCAGGACGAGAGCGGGCGCTGGCAGAAGAAGGCCTGAGTCCGAGTGTGACAGACCGCGCTCCGCCGCGGCATGGGAGGAACGCCGTGACGCGCTTCGCAGCCTGGGCCGCCGCACTGGCCCTCGTCCTTTCCGGGCCGAGCCCGCTCGCAGCCCAGGGCGGCCCGCAGGGTGCTCCTCCGCAGCGGCAGGCCGAGCAGCGCGGCCCCGAGGGCCGCAAGCTCCCGGCCGATTCGACCACCGAGCACAGCGTGACCCTCCCGGACGGGCGCAGCCTCACCTTCACGGCGGTCGCCGGCAGCCTGCCCCTCGTCGACGAGGCGGGCAAGCTCCAGGCCGAGATCGCCTACATCGCCTTCACGTGCCCCGCGCGTCAGGGCGAGGCGGAGCGTCCGGTCACCTTCGCCCTGAACGGCGGCCCCGGCGCGGCCTCCGCCTACCTCAACATCGGCGCGATCGGACCCTGGCGTCTGCCTGCGGACGGGGCGAGCATCAGCCCCTCGCAGCCGGTCGGCCTCGTGCCGAACGACGGGACCTGGCTCGACTTCACCGACCTCGTCTTCATCGATCCGGTCGGCACCGGCTATAGCCGCGCCGCGGACGGCGACGCCAAGAAGTACTGGAGCATCGATTCCGACGCTTCCGTGCTCGCCGCCGCCATCGCCCGCTACCTGCGGGCGAACGATCGCATGGGCGCGCCGAAATTCTTCGTCGGCGAGAGCTACGGCGGCTTCCGCGGGCCGCTGATCGCCGCGAAGCTCCAGGAGGATGTCGGGATCGGCCTGTCCGGGATGGTCCTGCTCTCGCCGGTCCTCGATTTCGGCTGGCTGCAGCCGCCCCGCACCAATCCCTGGGGCCACGTCACGCGGCTGCCCTCCTTCGCCGCGGCGGCTCTGGAGCGGCGCGGCACGGTGCCGGACCGCGCCAACCTCGCGGAGGCCGAGAGCTACGCGACGGGCGCCTATCTCGCCGACCTGCTGAAGGGTCCGACGGATTCCGAGGCTGTGTCGCGGCTCACGGACAAGGTCGCCGCGCTCACCGGGCTCGACGCCGGCTTCGTGCGGGCGCAGGCGGGCCGCCTGACCGCGCACAGCGTGCAGCGGGAGATCGACCGGGCGACCGGGCGCGTCGCCAGCGCCTACGACACCGGCGTCACGGGCTGGGACCCGGAACCGAACGCACCGCATTCGGGCTTCGAGGACCCGCTGCTGACCGCGATCCAGGCGCCGCTGACGAGCGCGATGATCGACCTCTATGCCAAGCAGCTGAACTGGCGGGTGCCGAACATGCGCTACGAGCTCCTCAACGGCGCGGTCAACCGCGGCTGGACCTGGGGCGGCGGCCGCAGCGCGCCGGAGGCGGTCGGGGCGCTCCGCGGTGTCCTGGCGCTCGACGGCAACCTGCGCGTCCTCGTCGCCCACGGCTTCACCGACCTCGTCACGCCGTACTTCACCTCGAAGCTGATCATCGACCAGATGCCGAGCTACGGCCGGGCCAAGCGGCTCAGCCTCGCCGTTTATCCCGGCGGCCACATGTTCTACTCCCGGCCGGACGCCCGCGCCGCCTTCCGGCAGGACGTGGCCAATCTCTACGCCGAGGCCCTGCGCGCACGGGCGAGTGCGCCGCAGCCGCAGGGGGCCCCGGCCGCCAGCGAGACGCACAAGGACATGCCGTGACGCGAAGATTTGCCGTGACACGAAGACTTGCCGTGACGCCCAGATTCTCCGCGCAGAGAACGCGAGCCCTGCCGATCCTCCTGATTGCAGCCGCGCTCACCGCCTGCCAGAGCACCGAGCGCGCCGCGCCCCCGCCTCCGCCGAGTGCGCCGGCGCCGGCACCGGCGGCGCCCACCTTCAGCGGGCCGGTGCTCGGGCCCGACGGCCAGTGCAGCGGAGTCGCGCAAGGGGCAGCGGCCGCGATCGAGCCCGGCATCGGCGAGTGTGACCTCGTCCGCCTCAAGGGCAAGCCGCCGACGGACGTGCTCGTCGGGGAGGGGCGCTCGGGCCGCGAGGTCCAGGTGCTCTACAACGAGCCCGGCGCGAAGGAGCTGTACTTCTTCGTCAACAACCGCCTCGACCGGATCGTGCGCTGAGACGCGCCCCGGGCGCACCCGCGTCGGCGGTGCCGCGCGTCGGGTTTCGCCGCCGCGGGATCAGCGCACGCGCCAGACCTTCAGGAAGGTCCCGGGGACGTCCAAGGGTTCGAGCCATGCGGGCGGCGCCTCGCCCTCGGCAAGCCGGGTCGCGAAGGCCTTCTCCGGTCCGATGTCGAGGGCCGGCTGTCCGGGGCAGGCGACGAGATAGGTGATGCCGCGCGCGGCCACGTGGCGGCGCAGGTCCGCCTCGCTGCCGCCGAGGCCCTCGATGCCGGCGACGAGGCCGGAGATCGCCCGGTGGTAGGGCGCGGCGACGATCGCGTGGGGCGTGTGCAGGAGGATCGCCGGGCCCATCCGGATCAGCGCGAGCATTGTTCCCGGCGGCAGGTCGGCGAGCGGCGTCACCGCCTCGGGCGTCAGGCAGCGCAGGGCCGTCCCGGCGCGGTCTTCCATTTCGAGGGGCCGCAGGAGCGCGGCGGCGTGGAAAGGCAGCGTCCAGACGGTGCTGATCAGCGAGAGGGCGAGGGCCGCGGCGCCGAGCCGGCGCGCGGGGGGATCGCGGATGGACCCGCCAGCGCGATTGCCCGCGCGAAGACCGGCGCGGCGACGAGGGGCAGGATGCCCATCGGGATGTAGGTGCCCCGGAACTGGACGATGCCGATGGCGAGGCCGGGCCACAGGAACAGGGCCGCGACGGCGAAGTAGCGGCGATGCTCCGGCGCGCCGCGGTGCGCCCGGACGGTGGCAACGACGCTGGCGACCAGCAGCGACGGATAGAAAGCGAAGATCTCCCAGCGCTGCTGCGCGACGAAGCTGCGGAGCGAGATCATCTCGTTGACGGTGTCGAGCCACTTCTCCTTCACGAGACGCGGCATGCCGGTGAAGGGACCCCCGAGGCAGGCCGGGTAGAACGCGGCGAAGCCCGCGACGACGAGAATGCCGAGCATCCCGGCGAAGGCGAGACGCGCCCGCGGTGTCGCGAGACGTCTGTCCGTGGCGGCGCAGGTGAGCGCGGTGAGGCCGCCCCCGGCCGCGAGCCAGAGCCAGGGCGGCGAGAGCGCGTCGCAGGCCGCGACCGGCCAGAGATGCGGCGCGGTCTGGAGCGCGTAGAGAAAGGGCGCCGCTACGGCGAGACTGGCGCCGAAGCCGAGGAAGGCCGGAAGGCGCTCGCGGCCGCGCCGCACCCAGTCGATCATCAGGAACAGGGCGCCGACCGCGATGAAGGGAAGCGCCTCCAGGCCGACCGCGAGGGAGAGAGCGGTGACGAGGCCCGCAACGGTTCCCGCGCGTCCCCCGCCCCGGATCACGCAGAGGGCGAGGCCGAGCATCGCGAAGAGCTGGACATTGTGGTGATCGACCCGGCCCGGGGCAAATTGCAGCGTCAGGCCGAAGGTCTGCAGCGCCGCCACGATGGCGAGCATCGCTGTCTGCGGGCCGAAATCCGTGCGCACGCCCCGGTGGAGAACGACGGCGTAGAGCGTGAGCAGGACGGGCGGCCAGAACGCCGCCGTCAGCCCGAGCGCCAGCGCCTGTCCGGTAAGCGGGGTCAGCAGCAAGAGAAGCGCCGCCATCGGCGCATCGACGAGGCGCGACCAGTGGCTCGGCACGCCCTCCGGCGGCACGAACCGGTACTGCGTGTTGTCGAACCAGCCCTGGCCCATCACGAGGTCGCGCACCTCGGCGAGGCGCATGGCGTCATCGGTGTCGCGCACGGAGAGGTGGTCGACCGTCGCGAGGATCTCGGCCGGCGTCACGAGCGTCAGCGCCGAGACGGCGACGAGGAGCCAGAGCAGCAGGTTCGGGCTCAGCCGCGCGGGCCGCGCGCCGGCAAGGTCCGGAGCGGCGGCGCTCAGCATGGCGCGCGCCGGGCACAGGTCTCGATCGCTGCCATGACGGCCCTCTCGACGGCGTTCGTGGGATCGGGGGAAGCCTAGCGCGGCCGGGTTAAGCTGCGGTCAATCCTGCGGAACGCGCGCGGGCGCCGCGCGCTTGAGCGCTTCCTTAACCATCCGGCCTGCAAGCTCTCCAGCGAACTGCGCCGTGTCGGCGCTAGGGCCGAGGGGCCCCGATGCCGGAGCAGCGAATGAGCTACCACACCGAGACGCTGGTCATCGGCGCCGGTCCCGCCGGGCTCACGGCCGGATATCTGCTGTCGAAGCACGGGCGCGACGTGCTCGTCCTCGAACGCGACCCGCATCAGGTCGGCGGCATCAGCCGCACCGTCTCGCACAATGGCTACCTGTTCGACATCGGCGGCCACCGTTTCTTCTCCAAGGCGAAGGCCGTGGTCGATCTCTGGGACGAGATCCTGCCCGACGATTTCATCGAGCGCCCGCGCCTGTCGCGGATCTACTACAAGGGCAAATACTACGCCTACCCGCTCAAGGCGTTCGAGGCGCTGAGAAATCTCGGCCTCCTCCAGAGCGCGGCCTGTGTCGCGTCCTACCTCTACGCGCGGGCGCGCCCGATCCGGGAGCCGCGGAGCTTCCACGAGTGGGTCCGCAACCAGTTCGGCGAGCGCCTGTTCTCGATCTTCTTCAAGACCTACACCGAGAAGGTGTGGGGCATGTCCTGCGACGCGATCTCGGCCGACTGGGCGGCGCAGCGAATCAAGGGCCTCGACCTCGGCGCGGCGATCCGCGACGCGCTGATCCGCTCGCTCGGCTTGAAGCCGCGTGCAAAGCCGGGCGAGCCGGTGATCAAGACGCTGATCGAGTCGTTCCGCTATCCGCGCCGCGGCCCCGGCATGATGTGGGAGGCGGCCGCGGCCAAGATCGCCGCCCAGGGCGGGCGGGTGCTGCTCGACCGCGGCGTCGACGGCCTCAGCTACGACGCGGCGACCGGCGTGTGGACGGTCTCGGTCCAGCGCGGGGACGGCTCGCGGGAGACCTACACGGCACGCCACGCGATCTCGTCGGCGCCCGTGCGGGAACTGGTCGAGGCGATCAAGCCGCGCCCGATGAGCACCTTCCAGGCCCGCGCCCTGCAATATCGCGACTTCCTCACGGTGGCGCTGATCGCGCGCAGCCGCGCCGATTTCCCGGACAACTGGATCTACATTCACGACCCGTCGGTTCTCGTCGGGCGCGTGCAGAACTTCCGCTCCTGGTCGCCCGAGATGGTGCCGGACGCCGACCACACCTGCCTCGGGCTCGAGTATTTCTGCTTCGAGGGCGACGGGCTCTGGACGTCCTCGGACGCCGACCTCGTGGCGCTCGCCAAGCGCGAGATCGGCAAGATCGGCCTGATCGCGCCCGAGGACGTCGTGGACGCCTGCGTGGTGCGCCAGCCGAAGGCTTACCCGGTCTACGACGAGGATTACCGCCAGAACGTCGCGATGGTGCGCCTGGAGCTGGAGCGGGATTTCCCGACCCTGCACCTCGTCGGCCGCAACGGCATGCACAAGTACAACAACCAGGACCACGCGATGATGACGGCGATGCTGACCGTCGAGAACATCCTCGCCGGCCACCGTCGACACGACATCTGGAGCGTCAACGAGGACGCGGAATACACCGAGGCCGGCGTGTCCGGGGCCGAGGAGGCGCTCGGCAGCGAGCGCCTCGTGCCCCGCAGGGTCGCCTGAGGGGCGACCGGAACCCTCAGCTGCGGCGCAGGAGGCGCTTCGCCTCGATCCGCGCCGCCTCCTCGAAGCGCGCGAGGCGCAGGCGGCGCTCCAGCGGGAGGCCGCCGCAGCCGGGGGGAGGGCGATCACGTCCGCCACGCTCTCCCGGTCCCGGTACAAGCTCTCGAGGGCCGAGCCCGACAGGGTCGCCGAATCGAGCCTGTCCGCGAAACCCGTGTCGTGCATCGCGCGCACGATCCGCTCCTCGAGGAGGAGGCCGGGCGCGAGCGCCCGCCGATCCTCGTCGAAGGCGGTCTTGAGGAGCGTGGCGGTCCTTCCCGCCACCAGGGCGAGGCTGATCGCGACCGGCTGCCCGTCGAGGCTCAGGGTGTCGGCGCGGGGCTGCACGGGTCCTGCGCCCTCCGCGAAGAGAGCGCGGGCCAGCGCTGCCGTCGCCGGGCTGCAGGCCATCGCCGTGCCGGCCGAACCCTTCCAGCCGGATCGTTCGAGCCGCAGGAACGCCTCGACCGACCGGGTCAGGGCCTCGCCGCCGGTCGCCGTCTCGAACGCGACCACGCCGAGATCCGCCATGCGGCGCTCACGTCGCCGCAGGTCCTTCAGGCGCGACCGGTGCGGATGCCCGTCGAGGAAGGCTTGGTAGGTCGGGCGCCGCTCCAAGACCGGTCGATCGAAGCACGAGACCGTGCCGATGGCCCAGCCCGCGTCCCGCAGGGCTGCCAGGAGGGCTGCGCCGCCGGGTGAACCCGTCGGCAGCAGCGGCCAGCGCCACGCCTGGCTGCCCGTGGCGGCGGCAAGCCCGTCGCTGAGAGCGGCCAGGATCTCGGCTGGATCGCCGTCCGCGGCGACGAGCGGCGCCGTGGCGGTGACGAAGGCCGAGAGGAAGGGGCGCGCGGTGCGTGCGCCGAGGCCGGAGAGGTCGCGGCGCAGCGCGAAGGGCAGGGCGGCTTCGAGCCGGTTCCCCCGCCAGACCGTGACGACGCGCGCGGATTCTGGGGCGAGGCCCGCCGCCCGGTGCGCTGCGAGGACGTGGCGGCTGAAATGCGGGTGCGACCGCTGCGCGCGCCGCACGAGCGCGTCCCATGCGGCTGCCGAGCGGTCGAGTTCGGCAAGGCTGATGATCTCGGTGCGGAGCGCGCCGGTTCGGGGCAGAGGGATCATGATCGCGTCGTTCCTCGAAGCCCCGCCCAGACCGGCGTCGCGAGCCCGTGCACGGCGCGCGCGGCGAGCGCCAGGGCGAAGCCGCGCAGCACCGTGGCGGCCGCCATCGCGAGAGCCGCGCCCGCCACGCCCAACGGGGGGATGAGAAGGAAGCTCGCGCCCGCGGCGACGGCGAGCATGCCGAGCGTGATCGCGGCGCAGAGCCGCTCGCCGCCGAGCATGGTCAAGAGATCTTCGCCCGGGCCGAACAGGCTCGCCGCGACGCTCCCGGCGACGAGGATCGCGAGCGGCGTCAGGCTCGCCGCGAAGTCGGGCCCGAACAGGCCGAGGAGGAGCGGTCCCACCGTGACGAGCCCCAGGCCGACGACGGACGTCGCCGCGAAGGTGGCGCGCGCCTGCGTGCCGACGAGGCCCGCGAGCGCCGCCCGGTCCCCGAGGGCGTGCGCGGCGCTGAAGCGCTGGGCGGTGGCCGCCGAGGCCGCGAAATGCACGAACAGCACGAATTGCTGGATGCGCGTCGCCGCGAAGTAGAGGCCGACCGCTTCCGGCGGCATCAGGACAGCGAGGATGACCACGTCGATGAAGCCGAAGGCGGCTCCGGCGAGGTCTGTCGCCGCGATCGGCAGGCAGGCGCCGAGCCAGGCGCGCCATCGGAACCGACGCGGGCCGGGCGGGACGACGCCCCGCAGCCGGCGCAGGAGCAGGACCGCCTGCACGAAGGCGGACAGGCCGGTCGCCACCAGCGTGCACGCGAGCGCGACCCACGCCTCCGCCGGCGCCCCGGCCAGGATCGCGACGATCATCGCGCCCATCACGAGGCCCTGCCGCAGCAGGTAGGTCGGCCCGATCGCCAGCACCGCCCAGTTCTGGCTGCGGGCGATCCCTTCGCATAGATCCTGCAGGGCGAAGAGCGGCAGGACGAGCGCCGCGATGAGGATGGGCAGGGCGTACGCACCGCCGATCGGCGAGTCCGCGAGGGCGACGAGCCCGAGGCCGAGCACGGCGAGTGAGAGGCCGACGAAGGCGGTCACCGCGGACGCGGCGACGAGGAAGCCGCGCGTCTCGGCAAGCTCCCCGCGCGCCTGCGCCGCCGGCAGGAAGCGGCAGGCGCCCTGCGAGAGGCCGAGGGTCGCCGCGTGGCCGAGGATCGCCACCCAGACCCAGACGGTCGCGAAGACGCCGTACTCGGCGCCGCCCATCAGGCGTGCCATCAGCACCTGCGCGCCGTAGGCGAGGCCAGCCGCGAGGATGCGGATCGCGAAGACGTCGAGCGCTGCGCGGGCCGGCCCCGCCCGGACGGAGCGGAGGCGATCGAGGGCGAGACGCGGGAGTCGCGCGGGGGCGGTGCTCACCGCGCCCGTGCGGGAGGGGGAGCGCGGCGGGACGACGGGCCCGAACCGGGCATCCGCCCCGCCGCCGGCCGCGCCGACCTCCCGGCTTGTTCTGAGACCCGCAGCCATGCCGACACCCCGAGCAGCGCGAGGGCGGCGAGCCCGACAGGACCGCTTAAAGGATCCCCTCTTGCGGGCGGGTTAAGAGAACCCCTCGGGGAGGCCTCAATGGGCGTCGGGGGTGGGATTCACCTGTGGACCGGGGATTCCATCCTTGACGCCGGGCAGCAGGCTCTTGCCGAGGACGGGCCCGGCGGTGCCGGTCGTGTCGGGCTGGAGGAGCGAGAGCGTGATCGCGCGGGTGACGTGCTCGGCCATGCAGCGCAGGCCGAGATCGTTCAACCGGAACTGGCGGCCGAGCATGTGGTCCTCGCCCTTGTCGGTGCGGCCGGAGAGGAAGCGCATGGCGGCGTAGCGCTGCACCAGCGGCACGCCCTCGCGGGCCGCCACCTCCTGCACCTTGCGGACGATGCTGAGGTAGTACTCGTCCTGCGCGAGGCTGGCGGTGTAGACGGGATCGACCAGAACGACGTCGATGTCGTGGGATTTGATCCACTTCACCGTGTCGTCGAGGGCGTCGGCGAAGGAGTCGAGCTCCACACGGGCCAACGCGTCGTGCGTACCCACCTGCCAGACCACGAGATCGGGCTCCACGTCCGCCACCATGCTGCGCAGCCGCTCGGCGGCGCCGGAGGCGATCTCGCCCTGGAGGCCGCGGGCTTCCACGACGACGTCGACGTCGGGCAGAGAGCGCTCCAGCGCCGTCTCGAGCTTCACGGGATAGCTCGCCGAGGCGCCGGGACCGGCCGAGTTCGAGCCGACCGCGAGCACCCGCACGGGCCGCTTCTCCTTGAGCGCTGCCTTCACCGACTGGAGCTTGGCCAGCGTGTAGAGCTTCGAGCCCGGAACCCGGCACTCGGGCGAGAGGCTCGGGTCGAGGGGCTCGCCGGCCGGCGCCGCGGCGGCGGTCGGCGGCGAGACGACGGTGGGTGCCGGGCGCGGCGGCTCCGGCGGCGCTTCCGGCGCCTGCGCAAGGGCGGACCCGATCTGCAAAAGCGCCACGAGCGGGAGCAGGACCGGCCGGAGGCCGCGCATCGTCGTTCTCACGTCTGGATCCGCGGTCTGCGGGAACGCCACTCGACGAACCATGCGGTGAAACCCAGTGCGAACAAACCGAAAGCGACGATGGACAGGTCGATCAGGAGGCCACCACCTGTCCAGAACCGCAAGAGCTGTCCGGCCAGACTGAATACCGAGCCCATGGAGAACACCGCAAGCGAGTTCCGGCCGAGGCTCGTGAAATACTGAACGACCATCCCGATCCGCGGCGCCAGGACAGGATAGACCGCCTGGAATGCGAGCAGCACGCCGAGGAAATGGATTAGCCGCGCGGGCGAGAGATAGGTCTTGTCGAAGTCGAAAATGAGGCGCGGCTCGGGCACGAGGAGCGGGTCCGGCCGCAGCTCGAGCACCGAGAGGACGATGCCGAGCAGCACGAGAGCGATCCCGAGGGGCATCAGCCGGCGCGAGAGGCGGCGCAGGGTGTCCGATTGCCGGTTCCAGTCCTCCAGCACGAAGCCGAGCACGAGCAGGAGCTGCCAGCAGAGCGGATCGAAGAACCAGTCGCCCTGGCCGGGCCAGGAGGGCAGGTTCCATTCCTCCACGAGGCTCGTGAGGTAGAGGCCGGCGGAGAGGACGAGCGCCGCGACGCGGCTCACCCGCGCCAGCAGGATGAAGAATGGCGCGATGCCGAGCAGCACGACGTAGAGCGGCAGGATGTTGAAGAAGCCGAGCTGATGCGTGAGCAGCACCACACCGACGATCGTTTGGATCGGATCGGCGAAGAAGGTGCCGGCATTGTGCCATTCGAGGATGAGCGGGTTGTCGAGGAGGAGGGCGGTCCCCGCGATCATGGCGAGCGCGATCGCCATGACGGTGATCTGTGCCCGGTAGACCTCGATCGTGCGCGACATCAACCGCAGCACCGAGCGCGACGCCGGCTCGGGACGGCCGTCTCGGCTCCGGGTGGCGATGCCGATCGACCAGCCGGCCAGGAACACGAACAGCTCGGCCGCGTCGGAGATGCCGTACTGCGAATAGGTGTAGCGCTCGAAGGTGTTGCCCGGGATGTGATTGATGAAGATCGTCACGAGGGCGAGGCCCCGCCAGAAGTCGATGGCGTTTGCATCCCGCATCGCGGTGGCGGCTCCGGGCTGGAATGAGGCGGCGGCTGGGCCCTGCGCAGCCGGATCGATCCGCGGGCCGGCTCTGATAGGACCATGCTGCGCGTTCTGCAAAGTGGACATCCGGTGGAGACGCGGCGTCGCAGCGCGCAACCGGCGGGCGACGGGGCGGTTGCCCGAGCGACGCCCGTGACGCGGGTGCCATTCCGAACGAGGTTTTGATGGATCAGCCGCTGGTGCAGGCTCGCGAGAACGCGTCGCGACCGCACGTCCCCGCCCTCGGTCCCTCCGACCCCGTCGCGCGCGCCGTCGTCACGACGCCGTCCGGGCACCGCGTCGCCTATGTCGAGGCGGGCGAGGGGCCGGACCTCGTCCTGATCCACGGCGCGCTGATGGTGCTGGACGACATGTGGCTCGGGCCGATGTCCGTGCTCGCCCGCCATTTCCGCGTGATCGCCTTCGACCGACCCGGCCACGGCGGGAGCTCGCGGGCGCGCCTCGCCGACGCGACGCCCTGGCGCCAGGCCGAGATCCTCGGCGAAGCGATGGACGCGCTCGGCCTGCGCAGACCGCTCGTCGCCGGGCATTCCTTCGGCGGGGCCGTGGCGCTCGCCCTCGGCCTCGGGCGGCCTGAGGCCCTGGCGGGCGTGCTGGCGCTTGCCCCCATCTGCTTTCCGGAGGCGCGGCTCGAGCAGGTTCTGTTCGGACCGCGCGCAGTGTCGATCTCCGGCGACATGCTCGCCCACGGCCCCGGCGCGGCCCTCGATTCGGCGCTGCTGCCGCTCCTCTGGCGGGCGATGTTTCTGCCCCAGCGCATGCCGGAGGTGTTCGCCGCCCGTTTCCCGTTCGCCTACGCGCGTCGGCCGGAGGCGATGATCGCGAACGGGGAGGATGCCGCGGCGCTCTGGCCGGGCCTGACCCGGAGCGCGTTCGCCTACGCGACCTGCCGCTGCCCGGTGCACGTTCTGACGGGGAATGCCGATCTCGTCGTGAGCCCGCACCTGCACGGTCGCACCGCGGCGCGCCTCATCCCCGGCGCGCGCCACGATGCGCTCGACGGTGTCGGCCACATGCTCCACCACGCGCGCGCCGACGCGGTCGTGGCGGCGGCGCTCGGCTTGGCGCGTCCCTGAGCGCCCGGCGCTCCGCCGATCTCAATGTATCGTTGCAGACGAGGCGCACTCGGCGGGACGTTGTTTCGTACCAATTCGCTCCGTGATCGCGCGGAGAGGGGACAAGATCGGGCCCGTCACAGTTCAAGCGCAATCCTTGGTGACTCCGAACCTTGATCAGAGCCCGCGCGCATCCTCTGCCGCAGGGCGTTCGGGCAGCGCCGATGCAGGAATTGTTCAAGTTCGATGTGCACGAGGTGGCGCCGCTGAAGCGGGCCGTCACGGAACTCGTCGTGAGTGCGCTGAGCGATGCGAGCCGGCCCAAGGCGGAACTCGTCGCGGAGCTGCGACAGCTCGAGACCCGGGCTCGCGCCTTCGGCGCCGGGGCGCACATCGTTCAGGTCCTCGTCTCCGGCCGCCGCCTCCTGGGCGACCGAGAGGATCTGCCGGCACCCCCGGAGCGGCGCCCGGCCTAGCTTCCGCATCCCCGCTCGGAATTCGCCCGGCACGCGCGGTGCGCGGCCGACCCCCCACGTCGGATGACTCGAACCTCGGTTCCGTCGATGCTCGGTGTGACTTTGGCTGGGGCGGGAAATTGGCTGGGGCGCCAGGATTCGAACCTGGGAATGGCGGTACCAAAAACCGCTGCCTTACCACTTGGCGACGCCCCACCATCGGCCCGCGCTGTCTAGACGGCGGCGCGGCCGGAGGCAACAGGGATGCGGGATCGGGTGCGTGAGGAGGATGCCGAGATGAACAAGCCGGTGGCGATCGTGACGGGTGCGGGATCCGGCATCGGCCGGGCGGTGGCGCTGGGGCTCGGGCGAGCCGGATACGCGTTGGCTCTCGCCGGCCGGCGACGGGACCCGCTGGAGAGCCTCGCGGCCGAGATCGGCGCCGACGCGCTGCCGCTCGCGACGGACGTGACCGATCCGGATTCCGTCGACCGCCTGTTCGCCGAGACGGTGCGGGCCTTCGGGCGGGTGGACGTGCTGTTCAACAATGCGGGCGTGTTCACGCCGGCCGTCGCGATCGACGCGGTGAGCCTGGAGGATTGGCGGGCGAGCGTCGACACGAACCTCACCGGCGCCTTCCTCTGCACCCGGGCCGCGTTCCGGACGATGAAGGCGCAGGACCCGCGCGGCGGGCGGATCATCAACAACGGCTCGATCGCCGCGCAGGTGCCGCGGCCCAACTCGGCGCCCTACGCGGCGACGAAGCACGCGATCACCGGACTCACCCGCGCCACGTCGCTGGACGGGCGCGCCCACGACATCGCCTGCGGCCAGATCGACGTCGGCAACGCCGAGACCGACATGACGCGCGCCTTCGCGGAGGGCGCCCGGCAGGCTGACGGATCCATGCGGCCGGAGCCCGTGATGGACGCGGCCCACGTCGCCCACGCCGTCGTCTACATGGCCGGGCTGCCGCTCGCGGCCAACGTCCAGTTCATGACGGTGGTGGCGACCAAGATGCCCTATATCGGCCGCGGCTGACGGGCGCCGCCTTTGCCAATCCGCCGCAATGACCATACATAGCGCCTCACGGCGCCCGGCTGCGGCCGGGCGCGATTCCTGGACACCCGTCGGTCCGAGAAGACGAACGCCCCGCGCGGGGCGCGAGAGCCGTTGTCCGCCATGCTGATGCAGACGCAGAACCCGGGCGAAGCCAAGGCCGAGCCCAAGGCACCCGCCGATCCGGTTTCCCGGCGCCGCACCTTCGCGATCATCTCGCACCCGGACGCGGGTAAGACCACGCTCACCGAGAAGCTGCTGCTGTTCGGCGGCGCCATCCAGCTTGCCGGCGAGGTGAAGGCCAAGCGCAACCGCGTCTCGACCCGCTCCGACTGGATGGGCATCGAGAAGGAGCGCGGCATCTCGGTCGTCACCTCGGTGATGACCTTCGAGTACGGCGATTGCGTCTTCAACCTGCTCGACACGCCGGGCCACGAGGACTTCTCGGAGGACACCTACCGGACGCTGACGGCAGTCGACTCGGCCGTGATGGTGATCGACGCGGCCAAGGGCATCGAGGCGCGCACGCGCAAGCTCTTCGAGGTCTGCCGCCTGCGCGACATCCCGATCGTCACCTTCGTCAACAAGCTCGACCGCGAGGCCCGGGACCCGTTCGATCTCCTGGACGAGATCGAGAAGACCCTCGCCCTCGACGTGGCGCCGGTCACCTGGCCGATCGGCCGCGGGCGCAGCTTCGCGGGCACCTACGAGCTCGGCTCGAACCGGGTTCGCCGGCTCGACGCCGCGGACGATGCCGGTCTGGTCGCCGTCTCTGGGCTCGACGACCCGCTCTTCGACCAGCTCCTCACCGAGGACGGCGAGGCGGCCGGCTGGCGCGAGGAGGCGGAACTCGCCGAGGGCGGCCTCAAGGCGTTCGACCTGGAGGCTTTCCGGGAAGGGCACCTGACGCCCGTGTTCTTCGGCTCGGCCTTGCGCAATTTCGGCGTGCGCGACCTCATCGACGGGCTCGCCCGCTTCGCCCCGCCCCCGCGCGGGCAGGACGCCGACAAGCGGCAGGTCGAGCCGACCGAGCCGCGCATGACCGGCTTCGTCTTCAAGATCCAGGCGAACATGGACCCGAACCACCGGGATCGCATCGCCTTCATGCGGGTCTGCTCGGGCCGGCTGAACCGCGGGATGAAGGCCCGGCTCGTCCGCACCGGCAAGCCGATCTCGCTCTCCGCGCCGCAATTCTTCTTCGCGCAGGACCGCGCCATCGCCGACGAGGCCTTCGCCGGCGACGTCGTCGGCATCCCGAACCACGGCACCCTGCGCATCGGCGACACGCTCACCGAGGGGGAGGAACTCGTCTTCCGCGGCGTGCCGAGCTTCGCCCCCGAGATCCTGCGCCGCGTGAAGCTCACCGACGCGATGAAGGCGAAGAAGCTGCGCGAGGCCCTCCAGCAGATGGGCGAGGAGGGCGTCGTGCAGGTCTTCCTGCCGCATGACGGCTCGCAGGCCATCGTCGGCGTGGTCGGCGCGCTCCAGCTCGACGTGCTGAAGGAGCGCCTCCAGGCGGAGTACGGGCTGCCGGTGGATTACGACGCCACCCGCTTCACGGTCTGCCGCTGGATCTCCGCGGACACCGAGGCCGAGCTCGACCGGTTCATCGGTGCGCACGGCTCCTCGATGGCGAGCGACCTCGACGGCGCCCCCGTCTTCATGGCGACGACCGCGTTCTCGCTCCGCTACGAGGAGGAGCGCTGGGAGAAGATCCGCTTCACCGACGTGAAGGATTACCAGAAGAGCGCGGGCTGAGGCCTCAGAACTTGCCGAGCATCGGGAAGTCGACGCTCAGCGTCGATTCCGTGGCCAGCGGCGCCTCGCGCCGGCGCGGCTTGCGGTTGAGCACCTGCTTCAGCTTGCTCTTCAGCACCGACATGTCGAACGGCTTGAGGATGAAGGCGTCCGCCCCCGCCTGATGGGCGACGTTGATGTCCTCGAAGTCGAACGACGATTCGGTGAGGATGAAGGGGGTGTTCATCAGGGCGTCGTCGCCCCGGATCTCCCGGAGCAGCGCGATCCCGTCCATCGGCTCCATGTCGAGGTCGGCGATCACGAGGGCGAAGCGGCGCTCGCGCATCAGCGCCAGCGCGTCCGGCCCGCTCGTCACGCCCTCGACCTCGGGGAAGCCGAGGCGGTTCATCAGCATGACGACGAGCTTCAGGAGCTTCTCCTGGTCGTCCACGACGAGGATCGGGGGCGTGTCGGTCATGGGCGGTACCGGCTCGGGTCAGGGCGTCGGCGTCGGGCGGTGGGTCGCGGCGGATGTCGGTCTCAGATGAACAGGTGGTCGATGCCCTGCTTCGACATCGCGTCGGCCTGGAGGCCGATCGCGAGGCCGTGGATCGCGCTCGCCTTCGGCGTGCCGCGCTGGAGCATCGGCAGGAGGTTGGCCTTGTTGAACAGGGTCTCGGTCGCGGTGTTGCGCAGGCCGGTCTTGAAGGAATGCACGAACTCGCGCTTGGCGATCTCGCGCCACTCGCAGATCTGGACGTCGCGGTGGCGCTGGTCCTCGACGATCCGGTTGAACGCCTCCTGAATCGAGGTCCGCTCGCCCTCGATCACCTGCGCAGCGAAATTCTGCTCGATGAGCAGGAAGCTCGTGATCACGGCGAACTCGTTCTTCTTCTGCGCCTGCCGCGTGATGTCGCCGAGCTGGCTCGCGCGGAGCTGCGGATCCGAGGACAGGTTCAGACGTGAGAAATAAATCAGGTGGACGAGGCTCGTCCGTTTCGCGCGCATGACTGCATTGGTCCGCCAACGTTCGGGACCATTCTAGACAGTCCGGCGATAACGGCCCGTAAACGGGGCGACGGGCCCGGCGCCGCCCGGCAAAAGCTGCCGGCCGGGCACGGCGCGGCCGCGTCATTCCTGCCGGGCCTCGCCGCAGGTCCCTGATATTTCAATGGCTTGGCGCTGGCACGGGCATTGCCAGCCCGAGAAGGCGGGCACCCGTCGCATCGCGGTGCCCATCGCGTTCAGGCCGGATCATCAAGCCATGGATATCTTCACCGCGCTGCAGACGGCGGTCACCGGACTGAAGGCGCAGTCCTACGCCATCGGCAACATCTCGGGGAACATCGCGAACTCGCAGACGACGGGCTACAAGCGCATCGACACGAGCTTCGTCGATCTCATCGCCGAGCAGACGCCGAAGCACGAGGTCGCCGGCACGGTGCTGGCCCAGGCGCAGCTGACGAACACGCTGCAGGGCAACATCGCGGCCACCAACGTCTCCACCAACATGGCGATCAACGGCGACGGCTTCTTCGTGGTGCAGAAGAAGACCGGCGACGCCAACGGCCAGCCGAGCTTCTCGGGCGCCAACCTCTACACGCGGCGCGGCGACTTCACGGTCGACAAGGACGGCTACCTCGTCAACGGCGCGGGCGGTTACCTCCAGGGCGAGAACCTCGATCCCGTCACCGGACAGGTGACGACCACCGGCCCGGTCAAGGTCTCGAATGCGACCCTGCCGGCCCGGGCCTCGACCGAGATCACCTACACGGCGAACCTGCCGAAGACGCCCATCACGGCGAATTCCCCGACGACGGGCTCCGCTCTCTACGCGCCGCCCGCCACCATCACGCCGTCGCCGGTCGTGATGGCGGTCGATGGCACGCGTACGGACGGGCTCCAGATCCCGGCGGCGAACGCCGCGGACTTCATCTCGAACAGCATCGCCGGCCCCTCGCTGACGGTCTACACCGAGAGCGGCGCCCCGCTCTCGCTGACGACCCGCTGGGCGAAGATCCAGGACGCGTCGACCACGCAGCCTGCGGTCTGGAACCTCTACTACGCGAACACGAGCAGCGGTACCGGCGCGAGCACCGCCTGGACGAATGCCGGCACCGGCTTCGGCTTCGATCTCGCGGGCCAGGCGGTCCCGACGATGCCCGCCAAGGTGACGATCGCGAACCTGACGGTCGACAACACCAGCCTCGGCAACGTCATCGTCAACATCGGCAAGAACGGGCTCACCGAATATTCCGACGCGACCGGCAAATCGAGCACCAACACGCTCTCGCAGAACGGCTACACCAAGGGTGATCTCAACAACGTCTCGGTGACGGCCGACGGCAAGATCGTCGGCAATTACTCGAACGGGTCGGCCCTGCCCATCGCCACCGTCGGCCTGGTGCGCTTCGTCAATCCGGACGGGCTGAAGCCGGATTCCGAGGGCAATTACCAGCAGACGATCGATTCCGGCGTGCCCCTGACCGGGCTGCAGGGCTCGACGGTGGTCGGCGGCAACGTCGAGCAGTCGAACACCGACATTGCCGGTGAATTCTCTAAGATGATCGTAACGCAGCAGGCCTACTCTGCGAACACGCGCGTCATGTCGACCGCGCAGCAGATGATGTCCGATCTGCTCAACGTGATCCGCTGACGGCGGCGTGCCGCGATCCATGAGCGAGCCCGGCCGGGAGGGGTGACATGTCGGTGAACGCCCTCGGCACGGCGACGGCCGGCCTGCAGGCCATGCAGGCCGCCATCGGGATCGTCTCGCAGAACGTGGCGAATGCGGGCACGGCGGGCTACGTCCGCCGCACCCTGACGCCGGTCTCGCAGGGGGCCGGCAACAACGGCGTCGCCGTCGGCACGGTGACGCGCACCTTCGACGAGGCCGCGCTGAAGCAGCTTCGCCTCGAATCCGCCGGTGCGGCCTACACCGCTGTCCGGGCCGACGTGATCGCGCAGATCGACAAGCTCTACGGGACCCCGGGCTCCGCGACGGCGCTGGACGGGGTCCTCAACACCTTCACGCAGGCGCTGCAGACGCTCGCCGCCAACACCAACTCGACGGCTGCCCGCACGACCGCGGTGCAGAGCGCGGCGACGCTCGCGGGCCAGATCGGCAGCATCGCCGACAGCGTCCAGGAGCTCCGCAGCGGCGTCGAGAGCCGTCTCGGCACCGAGACGCGGGACGCGAGCAACATCCTCGCCTCGATCGCCGATCTCAACATCAAGGCCACCAGCACCTCGGACGACGCGGTCCGCGCGGCGATCCTCGACCAGCGCGACCAGCAGATCACGCAGCTCTCGAGCTACTTCGACGTGAAGACGGTGGCGCAGCGCGACGGCACGGTGAGCGTGCTGACGACCTCCGGCGTCACCCTGGTCGACCGGGGCCTTGCCGCGACCCTCAGCTTCGACGGGCGCGGCACGCTCAACGCCAATTCCGCCTATTCCTCGGACCCGGCCAAGCGCGGCGTCGGCACCATCACGGCGACGACGCCGGGCGGTGCCGTGATCGATCTCGGCGAGCCCGGCACCCTGCGCTCCGGCACGATCGCGGCCGAGTTCGAATTGCGCGACACGATCCTGCCGCAGGCGCAGCGCCAGCTCGACGACCTCGCCGCCGGCCTCGCGCGCGCGCTCACCGACAAGCAGGTCGCGGGGACCGTGACCAACGGGGCCACCGGCCCGCAGGTCGATCTCGATGTGTCCGGGATCAAGGCCGGCAACACGATCACGGTGCCGGTCCAGCTCGCCGGCGGCGCGGTGCGCAACGTGATCCTGGTCGCTTCGAATTCGGCCACCCGGCCGGTCGACCCGTCGCAGACGGTCGATTCCTCGGCGCTCGCGCAGACCTTCGACATTTCCGGCGGTCCCGCGAGCTACGGCTCGGCGCTGCAGGCCGCCCTCACGGCGATCGGGGCGCGCACCACGCCAGCCCTCGACATCACCGCGAGCACGGTCGGCGGCTCGACGGTCCGCTTCGCGAGCCCCGGCACTTGGGACGTCGCGGGGGGCGTGCGGGCATCACCGTGCCGTTCTCCGCGAGCGACGTGTCGTCGGGCTTTCCCTACATCCCGCTCTTCACCGACGGGACGAACGCCCTCGTCACCGGGTTCCTGGACGGCGGCTCGCAGCTGACCGGCTTGGCGCAGCGCCTCGCCGTGAACCCGGCGGTCGCCAACAACACGGCGAGCCTCGTCGCGGCGAGCGCCACCAGCACCTCGCCGGACACGGTGCGTCCGCTCTTCCTGTACGACGCCCTGACGGGCGCCAAGCAGACCTTCTCGTCGGCGAGCGGGATCGGCGGCATCGACGCTCCGCACAGCGCCAGCGTCATCGGCTTCGCGCAGGACATCGTCGCGGCGCAGGGCGCGGCCTCGGTCAACGCCCAGAGCCTGAACGAGGGCCAGAGCGTGGCGCTCGCCACGGCTCAAGGGAGGTTCTCGGCGAGCGCGGGCGTCAACATCGACGAGGAGATGTCACGCCTGATCGAGCTGCAGACCGCCTACACCGCCAATGCCCGCGTGCTGACCGCCGCCCGCGACATGCTCGACACCCTCCTGCGGATCTGAGGGCAGCCATGACGACGATCTCCTCCTTCGCGGCCGGCAGTTACATCACGAACCGGAACACGCAGAACATCGTCAACCTGAAGGACCAGATCGACACGCTCTCGACCCAGCTCTCGACGGGGCGCGCCTCGGAGACCTATGGCGGGCTCGGCTCCGGGCGCGTCACCAGCCTGAGCGCCCACGCGACCCTGAGCGCCCTCGACGGCTACGACGCGGCGATCGACAGCGCGAAGACACGGGTCGCGCTCGCCAGCGCGAGCGTGAGCCAAGTCATCCAGCTCTCGACCACCCTCGGCACGGGCCTGAGCAACAACATCCTGGGCAGCGCCAGCGCGACCACCAACGCGCAGCTCGCCCGCACCACCCTCGATGCCGCCCTCGACACGCTGAACCAGCAATCGGCCGGCCAGTACCTGTTCGGCGGCCGCATCACCGACATCCCGCCCGTCCTGTCGAGCGACACCATCCTCAAGGGCGACGCGGCGAAGGGACTCGCGGGCCTGACGACCCTCGTGCAGGAGCAGAAGGCGGCCGATCTCGGCGCGCCGGACAATACCGGCCGGCTGAAGCTGACCCCGGCTCCCGCCGGCGGCACCACGCTCCGGCTCGGCGAGGACCCGAACGACCCGACCGGGGAGAGCCGCGCCAATTTCGGATTCCGCTTCGCCCAGGCGCCGGTCGCCACCGGCACCGGCATCGCGGTGACGCAGAATTCCGCCTCCGCCCCGACCACGGCCGCCCTCAATCGCGCCCCGCAGGTGGGCGAGAGCTTCCGCGTCGTCGTCAACCAGCCGGATGGCAGCCAGAAGACCCTCGACCTCACGGTGCGCAACCCCGTTCCGCCCGGCTCGACCGACAGCTTTCCCCTCTACCCGAGCGCGGCCGCCGCGAGCGCCGCCCTCAACGCGCTCGGCGGCGAGGTCGCGAGCTTCCAGAGCGCGGCGACGCCCGCCATCACTGCGACCTTCAGCGGCGGCCAGCCGGCCGCCTACGACATCGCGGTGAACACGCAGCCCAATCCCGGCGACACGGTCACGATCAGCCTGAAGCTGCACGACGGCACGACGACGAAGGTGACGCTGACCGCCAAGGCCCCGCCCGCGACGGGTTCGCCCGGCGAGTTCGTGATCGGCGCGGACACGGCGGCGACCGCGCAGAATCTCGGCAACACCCTGAAGACCGCACTGCAGACGGCCGCCTCCGGCCCTCTCTCGGCGAGCTCGACCACGCGCGCCTCGAAGGATTTCTTCGCGGGCTCTCCGGTGGCGGGGTTCGAGCCGCGGCGGATCACCACGTCCGCGTCCGGCACCCCGGTCTTCGCCCAGGCGCCGCAGAACAAGACCGTGATCTGGTACCAGGGCGAGGATTCGGGCACGGCCGCCCGCGACACCGCCGCCGTCCGGATCGGAGCGAACCGCGACCTCGCGGTGGGCGGGCGCGCCAACGAGCCGGCCTTCCAGGAGGCGCTCGCGGGAATGGCGGCGCTCGCCGTCGAGATGCTGGCCGATCCGGCCGGCGCCGTCACCAACGACCGCTTCGCGGCGCTCGCCGACCGCACCTCGGCGATCCTGACGAACGCCAAGACCTCCCCCGGCCTGCCCGAGATCGCGAGCGACTACAGCCTCGCCTCGGCCGCGCTCTCCGGCGCCGAGGATCACAACCGCACGACCCGTGCGACGCTTCAGGACAGCCTCGACGGCATCGAGACCGCGCCGATGGAGGACGTGGCGGCGAAGCTCCTCGCCGTGCAGAACCGTCTCCAGGCGAGCTATCAGGTCACCTCGATGCTCTCGAAGCTCTCGCTCGTGAACTACCTCTGATCGGGATCATTCGGTCCGCTCCCGCACCGTGCGGTGACAGCCAGCCCCAGCCGATCCCTCGCCCGAGTGCCGGCATCCTCCCGCGCGACCATATTGTCGCCGCCTTGAGGGCGTCAGCAGATCGCTCGCGGTGGGAAAGGACGCCGCAGGACCGAGCGGGAGGACGCCATGCAACAGCTTGCTCAGCCGATCGAGGCCGTTCGCCACGTCGCGGACGGGTCGCGGGCCTGGGCGGTCCTGGAGGCCGAGGCCGCCGTGGATGCCTACGTCTCGGATTTTCCCGAGCCCGGGGACAAGGTCATCGCCCTCGACATCCTCCTGCGCGACCTCGCCCGCCTGAGGCTCCGCGCGCCCGAGTTCGACGCCTTCCTCGACGCGGTCGAGGGGCATATCGACGACCTGCATCGCGATCTCGCGCGTCGCGCGGCGTGACGCGTTCGGGCACGACGCGGCGGACCGTCGCCGGGCTCCGCATCCCATCCCGTCACCTCGGAGCCGCGCTCCTCGCGGCCGTTCTCGTCGGCTCGCTGCCCGCGCTGGCACGCGAGCCGGCGCGCAGGCCCGCGGCCGACGCGCTCGAACCCTGCCCGGAGCAGGGAGCCGGCTTCGTGCGCCAGAAGGGCAGCCGTACCTGCTTCCGCCTGTCGGGCCGGGTCGGCGCCGGGCTCGACGTCCGGGCGGGCGCCGATACGCGGGCCGCGCCCTCGGCCGCGGGCCGCTTCGCGATCGACACGCGCACCGAATCCGACATCGGCCCGGTGCGCGCCTTCGTGCGCATGGGGCACGGGCGCCCCTGACGGGCGCTCAGAGGCTGCGCGAGAGCACCAGCGGGCCGCTGCTCGTACCCCTGCCGTAGGGAGAGGGCGCGACCGAGGGCGCGCCGTAGACGGTCGGTGCGCGGTTCCGGCCGATCTCGTCGGCGAGCGACCGGATCAGGCCCTCCGACACGGTCTTGGCCGTCGCGAGCACGGTCTGGTTCGCCGCGACGGATTGCGTGAAGCGCTGGTGGGCCGCCTTCAGCGCCGCGACCCCCTGCGGCGCGAAGCGGGCGAGCGCGACGGCATTGAGCTTCACATTCTCGAGGCCCTGGAGGTAGGCGGACGCGAGGGCGCCCTTGCGGTCGGAGAGGCTGAGTCCGTCGCGGAGCCGCCCGACCTTGATATGATCGCACTCCGCGGCGAGGACCGTTTCGAGATCGCTCATGATCGCGATCATCTCGGCCACGAGGGCCTCTGCGGCGGCGCGATCTGCAATGCGGGGTTGTGTTCCGGCCCGGTCAGCCACGGCTGCCCTCCTGCAGGCGCATCATCTCGCGGTAGACTTGGTCGGCGATGCCGACGCCGCCGGATTTGACGACCTGCGTCGCGTATTCCTTCGTCAGCATCGAGCGGTAGACGCCGCCTCCGGTGCCGTTCTCGCCGAGCGGCCCGTCCGTCCCCTCGGACTGCGTCAGCCGGTCGAGGGACTGCTCCAGGAACATCGATTCGAACTCGGTTGCGGTCTTGCGGGCCTTGGCCTTGCTGGCCTCGGACGCGTCGGGCTTCGCGGCGGCGGCCGCGACCGAGCCGGCGATCGCCTTGCCGACACCGATGGCCGCCGAGGCGGCGAAGGTTGCGAGCGGGAGCATCGTTTCACCTCGCGTCAGGGAGAGGGGTGGAGGCCATCACATCACGTCGATGTCGGCCTGGAGGGCGCCCGCTGCCTTGATGGCCTGAAGGATCGAGATGAGGTCGCGGGGGCCGACGCCGAGGGCGTTCAGCCCGTCGACGAGCTCGCGCAGGGTCACGCCCTCCTTCACGAGGGCGAGCTTGTTGCCGTCGCCCGTATCGACCTTCACGGCGCTGCGGGGCACGATCACGGTCTCGCCGTTGGACAGCGGGTTCGGCTGGCTGACCTGCGGCTGCTCGGTGATCGTGACGGTCAGGTTCCCCTGCGCGATGGCGACCGTCGAGACGCGGACGTCGCGGCCCATCACGATGATGCCGGACCGCTCGTCGACGATGACCTTGGCGGTCTGGTCGGGCTCGACCTTGAGCTGCTCCACGTCGGTGACGAGGCGGATCATGTTGCCCTGGTAGCGGGCTGGAATCTGGATCGTGACCGTGGCCGGATCACTCGGCTCGGCGGTGTCCGCCCCCATGAAATCGTTGATGGCAGCGGCGATCCGCTTCGAGGTGGTGAAGTCGGGGTTGCGCAGGGAGAGACGCAGGGAGCGCGCGTCGTTCAACCGGAACGCGATCTCGCGCTCGATATTGGCACCGTTCGCGATGCGCCCGTTCGTCGGGACACCCCGGGTAATCTTGGCTGCCTCGCCCTCGGCGGCGAAGCCCGCGATCGCCACCGATCCCTGTGCCAGCGCGTAGACCTCGCCATCGGCACCGAGCAGGGGCGTGACGAGGAGAGTGCCACCCTGGAGCGATTTGGCGTCGCCGAGCGAGGAGACCGTCACGTCGATGCGGGTGCCCTGCGCGGCAAAGGGCGGAAGGCTCGCGGTGACCATCACGGCCGCGAGGTTCTGGGTGCGCATCGTGGCGCCGCGGGTGTTGACGCCGAGCCGTTCCAGCATCGCCTGGAGCGATTGCTTGGTGAAGGGAATGTTGTTGAGCGTGTCGCCGGTCCCGTTGAGACCGACAACGATGCCGTAGCCGACGAGCTGGTTCTGGCGCACGCCTTCGATCGAGGCGAGATCCTTCACCCGCGAGAGGGCGAGCGCCGGGCCCGTCCATGCGAGCAGGGCGCCGAGTGTCAGAAGCCAGATCGTACGGAGGTTGAAGGGCATGCCGGGCATCGCACGGAAACGGGTTCCCTCGACCCTGCTAGGACCGTGCCACCCCATGAGATGACAGAAGTGTCTGATGGTGAAAGGCTTTATCTCGGGGTCGCCGCGCCAGTGGTCGCCGGTGGCCCGGGCCTGTCCTGCCGACCCGGCAGGATCTGCCGAGCCGTTTACCGTCGGTTAACCATCGTCGCCGGACAGTTTCGCGACGGGCGACGGGGCGCCCGCCGAATTCGGATCCGTGAGCTGAGATGCGTGTCGATACCCGCCTTGCCGCCCAGGGACCGGCCGCCGCATCCGCGGGCCGCCGGACCGAGGGAGGGCGCGCCTTCAGCCTCGACGCCTCGGAGGCCGGCGGTTCCGCCCACGCACCGGCCGCCACCACGACGCTGGCCGGCCTCGACGCCGTGCTGATGCTCCAGAACGGTGAGGAATCTCCCGGCGACCGTCGCCGCCGTTTCGCCCGCCGCGGCCACGACCTCCTCGACGGTCTCGACCGGCTCAAGGCGGCGATCCTGATGGGCCGCGTGCCGGCGCATGAATTGCAGGTCGTCGCCCGGCGCCTCTCCGAGCGGGCGAGCCTCAGCGGGGATCCGCGCCTCGATACGCTCATGGCCGAGATCGAACTGCGGGCGGCCGTCGAACTCGCGAAGCTCGGGAGATCGCGAGCCGGCTGACACGTTCGACGAAGGACTTCGTGAAGCCTCTGGATTGGTTGATCCCGGTGATGGAGCGAGCCAAAGACTGATGTCGTCACCATCGTTGCAGGGCCTGCCACCGTGGCGTGTTTGCCGCATTCCGTGCGGCATCCACGGCCCTGATGACGCCAGACGGACGACATCCGTTGTCGAGACCCGAGACCTCGACTATACGGCTCGAAAATATCGTTGCGGACCGACTATACGGGAAGTGTGAGGGCGACGATGGCGAAGGTGACGCTCGAGGACGGCTACGTTCCGACGGACAACGAGCCCTTCATGAACGAGCGGCAGCGCGAGTACTTTCGGCGCAAATTGCTCGGCTGGAAGAACGACATCCTGCGCGAGGCGCAGGACACCCTGGTCGCGCTCCAGAGCGAGAACGAGAACCACCCCGACCTCGCCGACCGCGCCTCCTCGGAGACGGACCGGGCGATCGAACTCCGCGCCCGCGACCGGCAGCGCAAGCTCACCGGCAAGATCGACGCCGCGCTCGCGCGCCTGGAGGACGGGTCCTACGGCTATTGCGAGGAGACGGGCGAGCCCATCTCGCTCAAGCGGCTCGACGCCCGGCCGATCGCGACCCTGTCCCTGGAGGCTCAGGAGCGCCACGAGCGCCGCGAGCGGGTTTACCGGGACGACTGAGCGGTAGCGTACAAAGCCTGCCTTTCGTTCCGCGAATATCGGCGGCACGGCAGGGTCTTCCGCTTGGGTGGGAAAGAAAACCAGGCTCTGCTCTGTTTTCGCTGCAATGCGGCGCAGTACGGACAAGCTTCGACTAATATAACGCAGGAACTTTGAGCGCGGCCGTCCATTCCCGACGCAGAAACTTCACGCGAGGATGTGGAAATGGACAACAACATACTGATCATCGTGCTCGCTGTGGCGACGCTCGTCATCGGCATCGGCTTCGCCATGTGGCAGCGCTCGCGGGTCGCCGCGTCGAAGAACGATCCGCTCCGCTCGTCCTTCACGCAACAGCATGGCGCCGAGCCGCGCCCCAACCGGCCCGGCACGGAGCATTGAGGGACGATCCTCAAAACGGCAGCAGGATGTCGACGATCTGCTGACCGTAGCGGGGCTGCTGCACATCCGTGATCTGTCCTCGGCCGCCATAGGCGATGCGCGCCTGGGCGATCTTGGCCGAGTCGATCGTGTTGTCCGACTCGATATCCTCGGGCCGGACAACGCCCGCCACGACGAGTTCACGGACCTCGAAGTTGACGCGGATCTCCTGCTTGCCCTCGACGACGAGGTTGCCGTTCGGCAGCACCTGCGTGACGATGGCGGCGATGTTCGTCGTCACCTGCTCGGCGCGCTGAACCGACCCGGCGCCATCGCTGGCGCTGGTGGAGGTCGCGTTGATGAGCTTGTCGGCGGCGATGCCGGCCGTCTTCGCGCCGTTTTCCAGGCCGAAGGCGTTCGGCAATCCGAAGCCTTCGGTGTTCTGGCGCGAGCGCTTGGTCTCGTTGTTCAGGTTCGCCTTGTCGGTGACGTTGACCTTCACCGTCACGAGATCGCCGATCCGCGCCGCGCGCTGATCCTTGAAGAAGGCCCGCGATCCCGTCCGCCAGAGCGAGTTCGGCGCGTAGGAGACGGGCTGCACCTCCGGCATCGGCAGGCGGACCGGCTTGTAGCCGGCCTGGGCGGTCGGATCCTCGATCGCCGACAGGGCCGGCCGCTCGCCGACCTGGGAGAGGCGGTCGGCCGTGTTGCAGGCGCCGAGACCGGCCGAGACGGCGACCAGGGCGGCGAGGACGAGGGGGCGGTGGAGGACGGGCATTGGACGCATCACTCGTTCGGGACGTTGATCTCAGCGGATCGGCGCGGGCAGGCCCGCGCTCGCTTGGCGCTGCGGGGCAGCGGGCCCGACGGAGACGCGGGCGGCCCCGACCACGACGGCCTGGAGCGTCTTCTTCGAGGCGACGTTGAGCACGCTGACCGTCGACCCGAGGCGGCCGGCCTCGTTCGCCTGCCCCCGCATCGACAGGCTGACGCCCGGCGTCTCGTAGACGATGGTGACGGCCTCCCCGCGGCCGACGAGTTCCGGCGGCGCGGTGTCGCTCATGCGGAGGACCGTCCCGGCGGCGAGCGTGCGCTGGGCGACCTCGCCGGCGATGGCGGCGAGATTTCCTTGCGCGTCGGGCGGCGATCCCTCGCGGGGGCGGCGCTCGAGCGTGACGTCGGCGCTCGTGATCGGCTCGCCGCTCTTCACGGCGCGGGCGAGGACCGCGACCTCGCGCATCTCGACGACGAGGCCGGAGACGCGCAGCGAGGCCTGCCGCTCGCCGAGGCTGATCAGGCCCGAGACGCGGCGTGAGCGCGGCTCGTAGACCACGTCGAGGGCGGCGGCCGCGCCGTTCAGGTCGACGGGCGCGAGCAGCGTCGGCGTCTCGCCGTCGAGGCGGATGCTGAGCACGCGCGGATCGAGGCCCTGGCCCGTCTCGAGCGCCCGCTTCAGGGCGGCCTCGATCTCCGGGGCTCCGACGCGGCGGGCGGCCCGCTGGACGGCGATCTGCACGCGGCCGCCGGTCTCCACGGGGCCGAGCCCGAGCGCGGCGACCGCGTCGAGGATGCGGCGGCTCTGGATCGTGCCGGTGGCGCCGAGCGCTGGCGCCCGGAACAGGGGCTTGCCGGCGATGCCCGTGCCCGCTCCCTCGACGAGATCGCCGAGGGTCAGCACGTCGCCGCGGGCGGTCACGTCGCCGCGCAGGCGGAGCGCGTCGGCCGCGAAGGCCGGCAGCGTGAAGTAACCGATGGCCGCGAGCGCGATCAGCGTGGCGGTGAGGCGCCCGAGCACGCCGACGGAGAGGGGCGCGACGCGCGGCTGCCTCTGATCGGCGAGAGCCAGCATCAGGTCGGTCGGGTTCGAGTCGAGGGGGTCGGCGAGAACGGGCATCGTGCGCACGCTGTTCGGTTAGCTGCGGAACATCTGCGAGGTGGTGGAGAGCATCTGATCGGCGGCGGTCACGACCTTCGAGTTCATCTCGTAGGCGCGCTGCGCGGCGATCAGCGATGAGATCTCGGTGACGGCGTTGACGTTCGCCTCCTCAAGATAGGCCTGCTGCAGGTTGCCGAAGCCCTCCGAGCCCGGCAGGCCGTTGATGGCGGGTCCCGAGGCGGCCGTCTCGACGAACAGGTTGTCGCCGATCGATTCGAGGCCGACCTTGTTGACGAAGCGGGAGAGCTGGAACTGGCCGAGCGCCTGCGGCGCGGTCTGGCCCGGCAGCGTCGCCTGCACGGCGCCGGTGGCGCTGATCTGAACGGAGGTCGCGGTGTTCGGCACGGTGACGCCGGGATCGACGAGGTAGCCGTCGCGTGTCACGAGCTGCCCCTGCGCCGAGAGGTCGAACGAGCCGTCGCGGGTGTAGGCGGTGCGCCCGTCCGGCATGGTCACCCGGAAGTAGCCCTCGCCGCGGACCGCGACGTCGTAATCCTTCTCCGTCGAGGTCAGAGTCCCCTGCGACATGATCCGGGCCGTCGAAACCGTCTTCACGCCGGAGCCGAGGGCGAGGCCCGCCGGGAGCTGCGTGTTCTGGTCCGAGGTCGAGGAGCCGGACCGGCGCAGGTTCTGGTAGAGCAGATCCTGGAAATGCGGGGCCTGCCGTTTGTAGCCGGTGGTGCGCAGGTTCGCGATGTTGTTCGAGATGACCTGGACGTTGAGTTCCTGGGCCGCCATGCCGGTGGCAGCGGCGTAGAGGGCGCGCATGTCGGCCTACTCCCGGGTTCAGGCGACGTCGGCGAGGCGGCGGATCGCCGTGCCCCGCAGATCGTCGAGGCGCGAGATCACACTGGAGACCATCGCGTAGCTGCGGTTGACGTCCATCAGGCGGGTCATCTCGATGACTGGCTTGACGTTGGAGCGCTCGAGCGCCCCGGACTCGAGCCGGCCCGCGAGGCCGGCGGGCTGAGGCTGGTCGGCGGAGGAATAGAGGTTCGCGCCCTCGTTCTGGAGCCGTTGCGCGTTGGCGAAGGTGACGAGGCGGATGCGGCCGCGGATGCCGAGATTGGTCGAGACCGTGCCGTCCGGACCGATCGAGAGACCCGTCTCCTGGGGGTTGATCGCGATCGGGCCGGCCTCGCCCTGGACGGCGTAGCCATCGCTCGTGACGAGGTTGCCCTGCGCATCGAGCTCGAAGGCGCCGTTGCGGGTGTAGCGCGGCCCCTGCGGTGTCTGCACCGTCAGGAAGGCGTCGCCCCGGATCGCCACATGGAGCGGGTTGCCCGTCTGCTCGATCGGTCCCTGGCCGAGATCGAGCACCGTGCCCTGATCGATCACGTAGGAGAGGCGCCGGTCCGACGTCTTGAAGGAATCCGCGCTCGCCACCGGCATCAGATATTCCTGAAAGCGGGTGTTGCGGGCCTTGAAACCGGTGGTCGAGACGTTCGCCATGTTGTTGGCGATCACGTCGAGCTCGCGCTGGAGCGCGACCTGGCTCGACGTACCGACGAAGAGGGCGTTCTGCATCGCTTGAACCCGGACCGGCGCGGGCGGCGCCGTTAACGTTACCCGCATCCGGCGTGCCAACAGGCAAAGGTTCCGTTTCGCTCTTTATCGCAATGGTTTGCGACGCAGGCGCCCATCCCCCGACTGTGTCCCGGATGCGCCTCCCGGCAAACATCGCCCGGCAGGAATTGCCGGCTTAACCGGTCATTAACCGTACGCGCGAATACCTGATCGTAGGACCGGACTCCGCACACAACCCGCGGTTCCGGCGCCGGAGCTCCGAAGACGCGTCATGGCCAAGAAGCCGAAGAAGGCGCCCGCCGAAGGCGAGGGCGGTGAGGGCGAAGCCCCGAAAAGCAAGAAGAAGCTCGTCGTCATCGCCGTCGCGGCCCTGCTCGCAATCGGTGGAGGCGGCGGCTTCTTCGTCATGAAGAAGCGGGCCGCGGCCCACGCCGAGGCAGAGCAGGCCGCCCAGCCGGTGGAAGTGCGCAAGACGGCCGTCTTCCTCGACGTGCGTGAGATGGTGCTCAACCTCACCCCCGAACTCGGTCAGGACAAGGCGCGCTTCGCCAAGCTCCGGATCGCGCTCGAGCTGCGCGACGCCAAGGTCGAGGCCGAGGTGAAACCGCTGATGCCGCGGGTCGAGGACACGCTTCAGGTCTACATGCGGGAGATCCGTGCGAGCGACCTCTCCGGCTCGATCGGCCTCTACCGGCTGCGCGAGGAATTGCTGCGGCGGGTCAACATCGCGCTGCACCCTGCGCGGGTCGAGGCGGTGCTCTTCAAGGACGTGATCATCCAGTAGCGGATTGTCGAGAGCACCATGGAACCCGACGATCCCAATATGGAGGACGACTGGTCCGCCGCGCTGCTCGAGCAGAACGGCGAGGGCGGGGGCGACGCGTCGCTCGCCGAGGAATGGGGTGCGGCGCTGGCCGAGCAGGGCACCACCCGCAACGCCAGCGACGTCGCCGCCGAGTGGGCGACGATGATCGAGGATGGGGAGACCGACAATCTCCCCGAACTCGCCGGCAACGACCGCATCCTCAACCAGGAAGAGATTGACGGCGTCCTCGGCTTCTCGCTGCGCGAGCTGTCGGCGTCGGGCGCGGGCGGCGTGCGTGCCATCGTCGATTCGGGCGTCGTTCAGTACGAACGCCTGCCCATGCTGGAGATCGTCTTCGACCGGATGATCCGGTTGCTGTCGACCAGCTTGCGCAACTTCTTCCAGGACAACGTCGAGGTCACGCTCGACAACATCACCTCTGTTCGGTTCGGCGATTACCTCAATGCGATCCCGCTGCCGACCCTGCTCGGCGTCTTCCGGGCGGATGCGTGGGAGAATTCCGGCCTCGTCACGGTCGAGTCGAATCTCGCCTACTCGACCCTCGATCTTCTGCTCGGCGGCAAGCGCGGCGGCTCGTCGAGCCGGCTCGACGGGCGGCCCTTCACGACGATCGAGATGCAGCTCGTACGGCGCCTCGTCGAGATCATCCTCGGCGACCTGGAGCTGTCGTTCCAGCCGCTCTCGCCGGTGCGGTTCCTGATCGACCGGATCGAGACGAACCCGCGCTTCGCCACGATCACGCGGCCCGCCAACGCTGCGATCCTGATCGGCCTGCGCCTCGACATGGACGGGCGCGGCGGCCTCCTGCAGATCCTGTTTCCCTACGCGACGATCGAGCCGATCCGTGAACTGCTCATGCAGAGCTTCATGGGTGAGAAGCTCGGGCGCGATCAGGTCTGGGAAGGCCATCTCGCCACCGAGATCTGGCAGGCGGACGTCACGATGGACGCCGTGCTGCATGAGATGATGCTGCCCCTGAAGCGCGTTATGGCGCTGAAGGTCGGCGATACCCTGATGTTCGACGCCAAGCCCACGGACCTGATCACCGTCCGCTGCGGCGACTGGGCCCTGACGCAGGGCCGGATCGGGCGGGTCGACGACAACATCGCGGTGCAGGTGACGCGGCCCCTGCGCCGCTCGCGCACCACGCTGCAGGCCTTCGAAGCCTCGATGAACAATCGTAACGACGGGTAGCGTCATGAGTCTCCTGGTCACGCTCCTCGCGGATGTCCTCGTCGCCGTGCTCCTCATGGCGACGATCGTGACCTCGCTCCGGCTCTCGCGCCGGATCGCGCAGCTCAAGGGCGACGAGGCGGCGCTCCGCCAGACGATCGGCGACCTGATGGTGGCGACGAGCAATGCCGAGCGGGCGATCGTCGGTCTGCGCGGCGCGCTCGCCGAGGGCGATCGGACCCTGGCCGAGCGCCTCGGCACCGCCGAGCGCTACGCAACCGACATCGCGGCGCAGGTCCAGGCCGGCGAGGGCGTGATCGCCCGGATTGGCGCGATCGTCGCCGAGTTCCGGTCGGCGGCCCAGATCCAGCCGCGAGCCGCCTTTCGGCCCGAGCCTGCCCCCGAGCCCGCTCCGCCGGTCGTCGCCGCACCCGCGATTCCCGAGAGCCCGAACGGCGAGCGTCTCGGCGCCGCTGCCGCCGCGGCGCTCGCGATGTCCGAGCGGGCGCTGAGCCGCATCCGGAGCCGCGCCGCATGAGCGAGAAGCCTGCCACGGGCACAATTGCGACCGGCACGACCGCAACCCCGCCCAGCGCTTCGGGTCTCGCGAAGGCCGCCCGGGCCCGCACGCCCCTCGGTCGTGCCCGCAGCCGCCCGCAGCGCCCGTTCCGTCTGCGCCTGATCGACGCCGTGACGCTCGCGGCCGGCGGGCTTCTCGTGCTGAAGCTCGTCGCGATCGGCACCGATATCGACAGGCCCGGCGCCGACCTGCCGAGCTTCGCCCGCGTCCTGGCCGAGGCCCGGACCGGCTACGAGCCGCTGGACCCGACCACCACGGGGTCCGTCAGCGCGAAGGAGCCGGAGAAGGAGAAGCCGCCGGAGCCGCCGCCGCAAGCGCAGCCGCCGATGCCCGAGCCGGTCTCGCCGGCCGAGCGCGCGATCCTGGAAAAGCTCGGCGCCCGGCGCGATGCGCTGAAGCAGCGCAGCCAGGATCTCGACCTGCGCGAGCAGATGCTGGGCGAGGCCGAACGCAAGCTCGAGAGCGGGCTCACCGATCTCAAGCAGGCGGAGGACAAGGCCGACACGGGAGGCGTGAAGCGCGCCGAGGCCGAGAAGGCGGGCCTGCGCAACATCGTCACGATGTACGAGACGATGAAGCCGAAGGACGCCGCCCGCGTCTTCGACCGGCTCAACCACGACGTGCTGGTGCCGATCGTGCTCGCGATGAACCCGCGCAAGATGGCCGAGGTGCTCGCGGTGATGCAGCCCGACGCGGCCGAGAAGCTGACCGTGGCGCTCGCCAACCGCGCCCGCGGTACTGCCGGGCCGCAGGCCCAGGCCAGCGCCGGTCCGGCATTGCCGCCGAACGAATTGCCGGCGATCGAGCCGGGACGTTAGGGCGATCCGCGCAGGCTCTCTCAAGGGCGAGGGAGCCCGCCGTTCCTGTCAGGCGGCGCGTCGTCGCGCCTCGGCCGCGACGGCCGGCACGGCCTCCGTCGAGGCGGGGATGCCGGTCGGGCGCACCAAGCCCTCCGCTCCGGCCAGTGCATCCGCCCGCAATTCGAGGCCGAGGAAGCGCTCCCGCTCGAACGGGCCGGGCAGCCACAGGCCGGCGGCCGCGTCCGGCGTGAAGCCGAAGCGGGCATAATAGGGCGCGTCGCCGACGAGCAGCACCGCGCCGTGCCCGAGCGCCTCGGCGCGGCCGAGGGCGGCGTGCATCATCACCTTGCCGAGGCCCTGGCCATGGATAGCCGGATCGACCGCGAGCGGCCCGAGGAGGAGGGCCGGACGGGCGGGGCCCGCTTCGACGTGCCAGAGCCGCACGGTGCCGACGAGCCGCCCGCGGCGCGTCGCGGTCAGCGCGAGTCCGCGCGCCGGCAGGCGTCCCTCGCGCAGGCGCTCGGAGGTCTTGGCGAAGCGGGATGAGCCGAAGCAGGCATCGAGCAGGCGCTCGCGCCCTGCGACGTCGCTCAGGTGCTCTTCGCGGATCTCAATCACGGCCGTGGCCTCCCGGAGGTTCTGGGGAGATGCGACAGCCCTCGCACCCGCCTCGTTCTCGAGGCCGGCCGTCCGGGACGGTGAGGTTCGGATGGGCGCAGGCGATGCGCTGGAGCCGGGCGGGTTGGGCCGCCCGGGTTCGCTGTCAGATCACGATCTGCTCGAGCGGTGGGAAGCCGTTGAAGGCCACCGCAGCGTAGGTCGTGGTGTAGGCGCCCGCTCCCTCGATCAGGACCTTCTCGCCAATCGAGAGGGAGACCGGGAGTGGGTAGTGCACCTTCTCGTAGAGGACGTCGGCGGAGTCGCAGGTCGGACCGGCGAGGACGCAGGGCGCCATCCGGTCCTCGTCGTGATCGGTCCGGATCGCGTAGCGGATCGACTCGTCCATCGTCTCGGCGAGACCGCCGAACTTGCCGATGTCGAGGTAGACCCAGCGCACTTCGTCCTCGGCATCGGACTTCTTCGAGACGAGCACGACCTCGGCCTCGATGATGCCGGCATTGCCGACCATTCCGCGGCCCGGCTCGATGATGGTCTCGGGGATCTGGTTGCCGAAGTGCTTGGTGAGCGCCCGGAAGATCGCGTCGCCGTAGGATTCCACGCCCGGCACCTGCTTAAGGTACTTGGTGGGGAAGCCGCCGCCGAGGTTGACCATCGAGAGGCCGATGCCCCGCAGTGCGCATTCGCGGAAGATCATGGAGGCGGAGGCAAGCGCTCCGTCCCAAGCTTCCGTGTTCGCCTGCTGCGATCCCACATGGAACGACACGCCGTAGGCGTGGAGCCCCTGCCGGTGGGCGTGCTCCAGCACGCCGACCGCCATCTCCGGCACGCAGCCGAACTTGCGCGAGAGCGGCCACTCGGCGCCCGCGCCGTCGCAGAGGATGCGGCAGAACACCTTCACGTCGCCGAGCTCGATATCCGACGCCTCGGCTGCGCGAACGATCTTCCCGACCTCGGCCTCGCAATCGACGGCGAAGAGGCGCACGCCGAGCTTGAGGGCGCGGCCGATGCAGCGCTCCTTCTTGATGGTGTTGCCGAAGGAGATGCGATCCGCGGTGGCGCCGGCAGCGAGCGCCATCTCGATCTCGACAACCGAGGCCGTATCGAAGCAGGAGCCCATCTCGGCGAGGAGCCGCAGCACCTCCGGCGCCGGGTTCGCCTTTACCGCGTAGAAGACGCGGGTGTCGGGTAGCGCGCGGGCGAACGCGGTGTAGTTCTCGCGCACGACGTCGAGGTCGAGGACCATCACGGGTCCCTCGTCGCGGCCGAGGTCGCGGCGTGCGCGCAGGAAGTCGCGGATGCGATCGGTCATGGACGTCCCCACCACAGGTTCGCAGGCGCCCTCACGCGGGGCGCGATGTCGAATGTCTGGCGGCCGATAACGACCGCCGGCGTCAGGGGGCGATGCGTCGCGCGGGCTCGCGTGCTTTGGAGACACGCAATACCGAGCGGGCGCAGAGCACCCGGAAGCTGCCGTGGATTGGAAGGGGAGACCCCAACCGCACGCCGGGCAAAGAGAAACAAGCCTCTTCGGTGCCGGCCTTTGGAGGGCCGACGAGACCAAAAAAGCCCGTTCGTCGTTGCTTTAAGCTGCGTCCCCCGTGGAGAGCGGGGTTCGCCGGTTTCGCCTCCGGCTGCCGGTTGTTGTCGGGGTCCGGTGTTGCCACCTGGATGCCGGCCGGAGGGAATCCACCCTTTCGACCATCGATCCTTTAAGACCCCTGGCGGCTGTCCGGCAGTTGACCGGATGCCCACCAACCGACACGCGGCCACAGGCACGTGCGAAATTGGGCAAGCGCGATATACGTGCGGCGGCCTCCCGTCACAAGGGAAAAACGCGGCCGTAGGCCCGGAAATCCCCGCTCTTTCACGGATTTGTTGCAGAAACGCCGCGGCGTCCCACGCCCGGCCTTTTCAAGGGCCGGGGGAGGGGGCATCTGACCTCCCGGAAGCACGGCCGCGCTAGGTTCGGCAGGGCTGCCGCATCCCATTCAACGCGACGAGGATCATGACCGAGCTGAACCGCCGCGCCGTCGTCGCGGGCCTCGCGGCCGCCACTCTCGCCCCCGCCGCCGCGACCGCCGGCGCGGAGGGCCGGAATCCGAGAGCCTTCGGTTTCGAGGCCGTCGAGGCGCGCGCCCGCGAACTCGCGTCGGCTCCGTTCGACCTGCGCGAGCCGACCCTGCCGGCACAGCTCTCGAAGCTCGATTATGACGCCTGGCGCGACATCCGGTTCAGGCCGGACAAGGCGCTCCTCAACACACCCGGCAGCCCCTTCAGGCTGCAACTCTTCCACCTGGGCTTCCTGTTCAAGCGGCCCGTGACGGTGAACCTCGTTCGGCACGGCGTCTCGACACCGATCGCCTACCAACCGAGCCTGTATGATTTCGGCCGCACGAAGATCGACAAGCCGCTGCCGGTCGATCTCGGCTTCGCCGGCCTGCGCATCCACACGGATCTCAACAAGCCGAACGCCCTCGACGAGCTGATCGTCTTCCTCGGCGCCAGCTACTACCGCTTCCTGGGTCGCGATCAGCTCTACGGGCTCTCGGCGCGCGGCCTCGCGGTCGATGTGGAGGGCATCGATGGGCCCGAGGAATTTCCCTTCTTCCGGGAATTCTGGGTGGAAGCGGCCGAGGCGGATTCGGATCCGCTCGTCGTCTACGCGCTCCTCGACAGCCCCTCTGTGGCCGGGGCCTACAGGTTCATAGTGCGGCCCGGCGAGGAGACGAGCGTCTCGGTCCTCGCCGCCCTGCACCCGCGCCGGGAACTCGCGACGGTCGCCCTCGCACCGCTGACCTCGATGTATTTCATCGGCGAGAACGACCGTCAGGCCTCGGACGATTATCGGCCCGAACTCCACGATTCCGACGGGCTTCTGATGGCGGCCGGCACGGGCGAGTGGCTCTGGCGGCCCCTGGACAACCCGAAGCTGCGCCGGATCTCCAGCTTCGCGGACGCGAATCCAAGGGGTTTCGGCCTGATGCAGCGCGACCGCAGCTTCGAGAATTACCAGGATCTTGAGGCGAACTATCACCGCCGTCCGGGCTACTTCGTCGAACCGGAAGGGTCGTGGGGCGAGGGCAGCGTGATGCTGATGGAGTTGCCGACCGACAACGAGACGGCGGACAACATCGTCGCCGGCTGGCGGCCAAAGGAGCCGATGCGCCCCGGCACGCCCCTTCGCATGGCCTATCGGATGCGCGCCATCGGCCGCGACGACCTCCACCGGAACGCCCGCGTCGCCAACACCTACGTGGTCGGCGCGGCGGCGAGCGGCGCGGCCCGGGTGGGCGACGCTGCTCCCGCGCTCACGCGCCGCTTCCTCGTCGACTTCACCGGGGGCGATCTCGCCTATCACCTGCCGGACCCGAGCGGGGTCGAGGTCGTTGCGACGACGTCGCGCGGGCGGGTAGTGGCGACCTCGCTCACCCCGAACCCGCACATCAAGGGCTTGCGTGCGGCGATCGATGTCAGCCTGGGATCCGACGGGGACGCCTCCGAGCTGAGGGCCTTTCTCAGAACGGGCGGCCGTGCGCTGACCGAGACCTGGACCTACGCCTGGGCGGCCGCGTGACCACGCTCGCGCCGAGCCGACCGCCCGCGATCCAGATCCGCGCGGCGACGCGCGACGACCTCGACGCGCTCGTCGCACTCGAGGATGCCGCCTTCGCGAGCGATCGGGCGGAGCGGCGGGCGATCCGTCACGCCATCGGCTCGCCAAGCATGACGCTGCTGGTCGCCCTCGCGGAGGACGATTCGGGTGAGCTGGTTCTCGTGGGTGCTGCGACCCTGGAGCGGCGGAAGGGAAGCCGGCGGGCGCGCCTGTCCTCGATCGCGGTGGCGCCGAGCCGCATCGGGCTCGGCCTCGGCGGCCGGCTCCTCGATGCCGCGGAGGAGGATGCCCGCGCCCATGATTGCACGCATCTGCGCCTCGAAGTGCGTGCCGACAACGCCGCGGGCATCCGGCTCTACGAGCGGCGCGGCTATCACCGCTTCGCGATCAAGCCGGGATATTACGAGGACGGCATGGAGGCCTGGCGCTACGAGAAGGCGCTGGCTGAGGCGGGCTGACCCTCCGCCGGCGTGATTCCTCGGTCGGTCCGGATCCCGGACGCTGCCGAGCAGCCCCGGGATCACGGCGAGAATCGGAGGTCGCGACCCCGTCTTCGATCGTCAGTCGCACGATTCCTTGTGGACCGTCTTGCGGTCGCCGTACTCGTTCGTCTTCGAGACGGTCTTCGAGGCGCAGCCGTCGCCGGTCTCTCGGGTCTCGACAGTCTTGCGCTCGGTCGACGGGCGGTCGACGACCACCGTGTCTGGAGCGTCGCGGCGGATGACCGTGGTCTCGGCCGTCGCGGCCTGGGCGCCGAGAAGCGTCAGGAGCGTCGCGGCTGCGAGGAGCTGATTGCGCATGAATTCCTCCATGGAGTTGAAACTGCGCAAGCAACGACAACCCTAGCGGGACAGTTCCGGGCCTATCGCCCCGTCCGGAACATTGGCGCGAGCGGTGCATCCTGAGGGTGCGCGGAGGGGCCCTTTCCCGCGCCCCTCCGTCATCTTGGTGCCGGATTAGGGGAATCTTACGCGTCGCCGGATAAGGAATGCCGATGCGTCCCGTCGCTCCGCCGCGGGATGTTCGTCCAGGGGGCCATGATGGCCGTGATCGCCGCCTTCGTTTTGAACGCCGGGCTGAACTTCATCCTCGGGCTCGTGATCGCGAAGCTCCTCGGACCGGCGGATTTCGGGCGCTTCGCGCTGGCGACGGCCGGAGCCATCGTCCTCAACACCGTTCTGTTCGAGTGGCTGCGGCTCTCCGCAACCCGCTTCTACTCGGCTCGCGTGCGTGCGAACGAGCCGTGGATCCGCCACGGTCTCGACCGCGCCTATGCCGCCCTCGGCCTCGTCCTGCTCGCCGCCGCGCTCCTTTGCGCCGGGTTCGGCGTCGAGGCGGGTCCCGAGAGCCGCGGCGCGCTCCTGGCTGGCACCGCGCTCGCGGCCCTCGGCATCGGCGTCTTCGATTATCACGCGGCCCTGGCGCGCGCCCGCTTCGACGGCGGCCTCTATTTCAGCCTCGTGGCCGTGAAGAACGCGGTCGCTTTCACCCTGATGGCGGCGACAGCCTGGTACCTGCCGCAGCCGGCCTACGTCCTCGTCGCCTTCGCGATCAGCCAATGTGCCACGGTCCTGCTGCTCCGAGGCCCGCTGCGCGACGCGGACGCGCCCGTGCACCGGGTGCGCCTGCATGAGACGTGGCGCCTGTTCATGGTTTACGGACTCCCCCTGATCGCGGCGAACGCGGCCTATCAGGCGATGCCCTTCTTCAACCGCGCGACGATCGCCGCGCAGGCGGGCTTCGCCGAGGCCGGCTACTTCGCGCTCGCGGCGGACGTGACCCTGCGCAGCCTCAGCACCCTCGGCACCGCCCTCGACCTCCTGCTGTTCCAGCTCGCCGTACGCGCCGAGGAGCATCACGGCGTCGCCGAGGCCGAGCGACAGGTGGCCCGGAACGTCGCGACCGTCGTGGCGCTGCTGCTGCCCTGTGCCGTAGGCTTCTGGGCGGTGCTGCCGGCGCTGCAGGCGCTCGTCGTGCCGGAGGCCTATCGGGGGCCGTTCGCGACTTACGCGATGCTGCTGATCCCCGGCCTGTTCTGTCTCGCGATGATGAATTTCGCCCTCAATCCGGTGTTCCAGATCCGGCGCCGGACGATGCCCGTCATCGCGGCCGCCGTGCTGGGCCTTGCGGTGAACGGTGCCGGACTGCTGGTGCTGCCGGCCTATCTCGGGCCGACCGGGATCGCTGTGGCGCAGACGGCGGGTCTCGCGGCCGCCTTCGTCGCCCTCGCGCTTCGTGCCCTCACGGGACCGGACCGCCTGCGTCTGCCCTGGCGTGAGATCGCGTCCGCCGGTGTGGCATGCCTCGTCATGGGGCTGGCGCTCGCCCCCTTGCGAACCCTGCCTCCCGTGACCGCCCTCGCGCTCGGCGTTCCCCTGGGTGCGGCGCTCTACAGCGCCCTTGTCTGGTGCTTCGACATCGCGGGCCTGCGCAGCGTCGTCGAGGACCGCTTCCGGAAGCGACACCCGGCGCCCGCTGAATCCTCAACGGCTTGAATCCCGGGTGCAAACCCGCATGATCGCGCCTAAACGGGCCTGAAACGAGGACCCGGGTCGGGCAGGAAGCGATGCGTTCATACGAGCCGCGAGGCGAGGACGAGGCGGCTGAGATCGTCCGGGATGCGGCCGGCAGGGCCGAGCGCCTGCGGCTCATCGGCGGCGACACCAAGGCCGCGATCGGCCGGCCGCCGCACGACGAGGCCACGCTCTCCGCCCGCGGGCTCTCCGGCATCACGCTCTACGAGCCGGCCGAGATGGTCGTCGGCGCCCGCGCCGGAACACCCCTTGCCGAGGTGCGCGATCTACTCGCCGGGCGCGGCCAGATGCTGCCCTTCGAGCCCGTGGACCACCGCGCGCTTCTCGGCTCGTCCGGTGAGCCGACGATCGGGGCGGTGGCGGCGATCAACAATTCGGGACCCCGCCGCATCAATGCAGGCGCAGCCCGCGACAGCCTGATCGGCGTGCGGTTCGTCAACGGGCGCGGCGAGGTCATCAAGTCGGGCGGCCGAGTGATGAAGAACGTCACGGGGCTCGACCTCGTGAAGCTGATGGCCGGCTCCTGGGGCACGCTCGGATTTCTCACCGAAGTCATCTTCAAGGTCCTGCCCGTGCAGGAGCGCGTGCTCACCCTCGTCCTCGAGGGGCTCGATGACGCCCGTGCCGTCGAAGCCTTGTGCGCCGCTCTCGGCTCTCCATTCGAACTGACGGGGGCAGCGCATCTTCCGGCCGGCATCGCGGATGCGCGCGCGCTGACGCTGATGCGGATCGAGGGCTTCTCCGCCTCGCTCGACTATCGTGCGGGCGAGATCCGCCGCCTCCTCAAGCGCTTCGGGCCGGTGACCCTGGTCGAGGGCGAGGCCGCCGGCACGCTCTGGACGGCCGTGCGCGATGCAAGCTTCTTCGCCGGGTCCGGCGAGGCGGTCTGGCGCCTGTCGACGGCGCCGACGCACGGGCCCGCTGTCGCCGCGGCGGTCGGGCGGAATGTGTCCGCGCGCTGGTTCTACGATTGGGGCGGCGGCCTGATCTGGGTCGCGACCGATGTCGGGGAGGATGCGGGCGCGAGCGCGATCCGGGCGGTGCTGAGGCCCATCGGCGGCCACGCCACCCTGCTGCGCGCGCCCGAGCCCGTCCGCGCCGTCGTGCCGGTCTTCGAGCCGATGGCGGAGCCGCTGATGCGGGTCAGCCAGGGCCTGAAGACGGCTCACGATCCCGCGGGCATCTTCAATCCGGGCCGGATGTACGCCGGGATCTGAGCAGCGCGACATCGAGCACCATCGCGCCCGCCCGCAATGGTGTAATGATTCTCATTCGAGAGTGATGGGTCCGGTCCAGGCGGCGCACGAGACTCGCCGGACCGTGTCGAGGAAACGACCGTGCAGACGAATTTCAGCCTCGCGCAGCTCGCCGATCCCGCCATGGCGGCCTCGGAGAAGATCCTGCGCACCTGCGTCCATTGCGGCTTCTGCACCGCGACCTGCCCGACCTACCTGCTGCTCGGCGACGAGCTCGACAGCCCGCGCGGGCGCATCTACCTGATCAAGGACATGCTGGAAGGCGGCAAGCCTGCCACCGCCGAGGTGGTGAAGCACATCGACCGCTGCTTGTCCTGCTTGTCCTGCATGACGACCTGCCCGTCCGGCGTGCATTACATGCACCTCGTCGATCATGCGCGGGCGCATATCGAAACGACCTACGCGCGGCCCGCCGAGGACCGCTGGTTGCGCGCGCTGCTCGCGGCGGTGCTTCCCTATCCAAACCGCTTCCGGCTCGCTCTTCTCGGCGCCAAGATCGGGCAACCCTTCCGCTCGGTGGTCGCGCGCCTGCCGGGGATCGGCAACCGCCTCGCCGCGATGCTCGATCTGGCACCGGGCGCGCTGCCCGGCCGCAACCCGACGGACCGCCCGGGCGTGTTCCCGCCGCCAGCCAACACCAACGCGCCGCGCGGCCGCGTCGCGCTGCTCAGGGGCTGTGCCCAGAGCGTGCTGCGGCCGGATTTCAATGAGGCGGCGATCCGCCTTCTGAACCGCCACGGCGTCGAGGTAGTGCAACCGAAGGGCGAGGGCTGCTGCGGGGCGCTGACCCACCACATGGGCCGCGAGGATTCATCTCACGCCTTCGCCAAGCGCACCATCGACGCCTGGATCGCCGAGATCGACGGTCCGGGGCTCGACGCCATCGTCGTCACAGCCTCCGGTTGCGGCACGACGATCAAGGATTACGGCTTCATGTTCCGCAACGATCCGGCCTACGCGGAGAAGGCGGCCCGCGTCTCGGGTCTTGCCAAGGACGTGACGGAGTACGTTGCGAGCCTCGGCCTGATGGAGCCGGTGATCGAGACCGACCTCGTGGTCGCCTATCACTCCGCCTGCTCGATGCAGCACGGCCAGGGCATCCGGACGGAGCCGAAGAACCTTCTGAAGCGCGCGGGCTTCACGGTGAAGGACGTGCCCGAGGGCCACATCTGCTGCGGATCGGCCGGCACTTACAACATCCTGCAGCCGGAGATTGCAGAGCGGCTGCGCGCCCGCAAGGTCGCCAACATCGAGCGGATGCAGCCCGACCTCGTCGCCACCGGCAATATCGGTTGCGTGACGCAGATCGGGAAAGGCACCGCGCTGCCGATCGTGCACACGGTGGAGTTGCTCGATTGGGCGACCGGCGGCCCGAAGCCGGAGGCTCTGTCGAACCTGCCGGAGCGCGTCGCCCCGATGGCGGCGGAGTAGCGCCGCCTCCCCCTCTCGTCTGGGAGAGGTCGAGTCGGCGTCAGCCGACCGGGTGAGGGGTTCACCGTATCCGGAGAGGTCGCACCCCCAATCCTGTCCCGTTCCCGAACGGGAGACGGGAACCGCGCCGGCTCGCGCGGGCTCAGAGCTCGAGCTGGTAGGTGACGGGTATCCAGCGGTAGGCGGCTCCGGCACGGACGACGTAACCGAGCGACGGGAAGCTGGTGTGATAGCCGGCGATCACCAGATCCTCGCTCGCGGCCATGTCGTAGATCCGCCGCCGGGTCGCCGCTCCCGCGTCCTTGTCCATGTCGAATAGGGCGTGCCAATCGGGCCGGGCGAGCGATGCGACTTCGTGGTGGGCGCAGTCGCCCCAGATGAGAAGGCGCCGTCCCTCGCTCTCGACGTGGAAGGCGAGATGGCCTGGCGTGTGTCCGCCAGCCGCGAGCGCGGTGATTCCGGGGATGACCTCAGCTCCGGCCGTGATCAGTTCCGTGCGGCCGCGGAGGGGCAGCAGGTGGCTGCGAAACATGAGCGCGGACGTGAGCTCATTGCTCTCCGGCGGCGCCGCGAGCGGTGCGTCCATCGACCAGAACGCATGCTCGGACGCCCCGACGATGATGCGTGCGTTCGGGAAGACGCACATGCCGGCTTCCATGAGCCCTCCGATATGGTCGGTGTGGCAGTGGGTGAGCACCACGAGATCGATGGTGTCCGGCGCGCACCCCGCCCGCATCAGGCGCTCCCGAAGCCGTCCCCCCGCCGGACGCGGCACGAAGCCGACAGCGCCGTTGCCGGTATCGAACAGGACGCGCTGCCGGCCGGTCTCGACGAGAACAGGCGTGAATCCCGGCCGGAAGCGGTCAGGGGGCAGGCGGTTCTCGCGCATCAGCGCCGCCATCTCCGCGCGCTGCCGGCCTTCCCCCACGATCGGCCAGGGCCCCTCGATCAACGGCGATGCGTCCAGAAGCATCGTGACGGCGAATCGGCCCAGCCGGAACCGGTAGATCCCCTCCGCCGAGCAGCCCGCAGCATCTGCGGCGGCAGCATCCGGTGTGCGTGCCATCGCGGCTGCGCCGAGCGCTGCTGCGGCAAGCTGCCTGCGTGTCGGTCCGTTCATCGGATCATCCCTCTTCCCGGCGCCGTCCGTCCGCCTATGCTCGCGGAGCGGCAGCGCTCGGGCTTAGCAGCCGGGGAGGGGAGCGGGATTGTACGAACGTGCTGCCGATCCGGCCCACGGGCCGCTCTGGCATGTCGAGGGGGCGCACACCTTCTTCGCGGGGCCGCTCCGCTACAATGCGAGCCATCAGCACGGCGCGCCGGTCTTCCTGGCCGGGCTGCACGGGCCCTTCGGCCTCCGCCTGGGTGAGGGCCCTTGGCGGACATGCCGGGCCGCGATGATCCCGGCCGGCACCGCGCACGAACTCGACGTCGGAGGCGACCCCCTGGCGGTGCTGTATGTCGAACCGACCGGCAAGGGTCCCAAGCTTCTCTCACGACTGCTGCGGGGCGCGAGCGAGATCGACGGTGCCCTCGTCGGCCAGCCCGAAGGCGCGGGCCTGCTCAGGGAACTCTTCGAGAGCCGCACGGGCGCGGACATGGCCGCGCCTGCCCTCGGCGACCTGATCGCCTTTGCGCGGCGCGGCGACGACCGCTCGCTCGATCCGAGGATCGTGCGAGCCGTCGCGCGCATGGCGCACCTCTCCTGCGCCGCGCCGGCCACGATCCTCGCTGCAGAGGCCGGCTTGTCGATCTCCCGCTTCCAGCACCTGTTCACGCGCGAGACGGGCGTCCCCGTGCGGCGCTACCGCGCCTGGTTGCGGATGCGCGCGGCGATTGCCGAGATCGTCGCCGGCGCGAACTTCACCGCGGCCGCCCACGCGGCCGGCTTCGCCGACCAGCCGCATTTCGCGCACGACTTCCGCCGAACTTTCGGAGCGCCGGCCTCGGCCAGCCTTCTCCATATCCGCAGGCCGACACCGGGCCGACGGACGTCGATCGGGGGATGAGATGTCCCGGTGGACGCCGGCTCAGGGTTGCGCCGAGGCCGCGCCGCGCATCGCGGCCAGCACGAAGACCCGTATCGCCGAGGACAGGTTCTGGCCGTCGCGGGCGGCGTCGATCTCGCCGATGAGGGCCTGGACCGAGAGCCCGCGGGCGCCCGCGATCTCGCGGAGCGCGTCCCAGAACGGCGCCTCCAGCGAGATGCTGGTGCGGTGTCCAGCGATCACGACCGAGCGCTTCGCGACGTAGATCGCGCTCATGCCTCCGGATCGTCGTTTCCGAGGCGGTGGCCCTCGTGACGGTCGCGCTCCAGGCTCTTGCGGGCCTCGGCCAGCGTCTTCGCTGTCTTGGGGCGCCCGAACAGGACGCGGTTCTGCGCGGCCTCCTCCGCCTTGGCCGCGCGCGCACGCGATTTCCGGGCTTGGCGGAGGTTGATGATCTCACCCATGCCTGCCTCCTCGTCCTCGCGCGCGGCGCGGGGGACGTCCCGCGCCGCCCGATGCTGAACCTATTCGGCGCCCGGCGCCAGCATGTCCTCGGCGCGGACCACCCGGTCGAACTCGGCCTCCGTGACGTGGCCGAGACGGAGGGCCTCCTCCTTCAGGGTGGTGCCGTTCTTGTGCGCGGTCTTGGCGATCTCGGCGGCCTTGTCGTAGCCGATCGAGGGCGCGAGCGCCGTGACCAGCATGAGCGAGCGGCTCATCAGGTCGGCGATGCGCTCCTCGTTCGGCTTGATGCCGACGACGCAATTGTCCGCGAAGCTGATCGCGGCATCGGCGAGGAGCCGGATCGACTGCAGCACCGCGTTGGCGATGACGGGCTTGAACACGTTCAGCTCGAAATGGCCCTGGCTGCCGGCAAAGGACACGGTGGTGCCGTTGCCGATCACCTGCGTGCAGACCATCGTCAGCGCCTCGGCCTGGGTCGGGTTGACCTTGCCGGGCATGATCGAGGAGCCGGGCTCGTTCTCGGGCAGCGCGATCTCGCCGAGGCCGGAGCGCGGCCCGGATCCCATCAGGCGGATGTCGTTGGCGATCTTGAACAGGCCGGCGGCGAGCGAGGACAGCGCGCCCTGCGCGAAGACGAGGGCGTCGTGGCTCGCCAGCGCCTCGAACTTGTTGTCGGCCGAGGTGAATCCGAGGCCGGTCAGCTCCGCCACCTTCGCCGCGAAGGCGTCGGCGAATTTCGGATGGGCGTTGAGGCCGGTCCCCACCGCCGTGCCGCCCTGGGCGAGCGCCAGCAATCCCGGCATCGTCGCGGCCACGCGCGCGCCGCCGAGCGCCACCTGCGCGGCGTAGCCCGAGAATTCCTGGCCGAGGGTGACGGGGGTCGCGTCCTGCAGGTGCGTGCGGCCGATCTTGACGACGCTCGCGAAGGCCGTCGCCTTGGCATCGAGCGCGCCGTGAAGGTGCGTCAGCGCCGGCATCAGGCGGTCGTTGATCTCGCGGGCGGCCGCGATGTGCATCGCGGTCGGGAAGGTGTCGTTCGAGGACTGGCCGCGGTTGCAATGGTCGTTCGGGTGGACCGGCGACTTGCCGCCGCGCTGGCCGCCGAGCCGCTCGTTGGCGAGGCTCGCGATCACCTCGTTGGCATTCATGTTGGATTGCGTGCCCGAGCCCGTCTGCCAGACGACGAGGGGGAACTCGTCGTCGTAGGCGCCCGCCACCACGTCGGCAGCCGACTCGGCGATCGCGTCGGCGATCCGGGGTTCGAGGACGCCCAGATCCTTGTTCACGAGGGCCGCCGCCTGCTTCACGAGGCCGAGGGCGTGGACGAGGGGCGCGGGCATCCGCTCGGTGCCGATCTTGAAATTCTGGATCGAGCGTTGCGTCTGCGCGCCCCAGTAGCGGTGCGCCGGAACCTCGATCGGCCCGAACGTGTCGGATTCCGTGCGGGTGGCAATCTCGGTCTGCGGCGACATCGTGGCCTCTACGTCTCGGTTTGCGCCGCACCTACTTACGGCAGGCGTTCTTAAATCGCGATGGCGGTTTTCGACCCGCCTGACAAACCGCGCCGCCTGTTTCGGCGGTGCAAAACCGAACGAGGCTGGATGCAGAGCCTGACCATCAGCCCGCCGGATGCGCGCTTCCGCCCGAAGGTCCCGCCGCCCCTGCGGGAGCCGCTCGGCCTGTTCGCCTTCCTGAGGGCCGCCCGCGCGAACCCGATCACGACCTGGATGGAGGACCATTTCACCGCGCCCGTGGTGGCGGGCGAGGGCGCCATGGGGCGCGTGACGGTGGTGAGCGACCCGGACCTGATCCGGTACCTCTTCGTCGAGAACGCCCGCAATTACCGCAAGGACGACCTGCAGCGGCGTGTCCTCGCGCCGGGTCTCGGCAACGGGCTCCTCACGGCCGAGGGTGACGAGTGGCGGCTGCAGCGGCGCACGCTGGCGCCGATCTTCAACGCGCGCACCGTCGAGGGCTTCGCGCCGGCCATGAACGCGGCGGGCGCCCGGATCGCGCGGCGACTCGCCCGGCGCGACGGGATGCGGGTCGACGTGGCACTCGAGATGACGCGGGCGACCCTCGACGTCCTTGAGCGGACGATCTTCACCCACGGTCTGCCGAGCGACCCGGACGCCCTCGGGCGCGCCATCACCCGCTTTCTGGAGGCGGTCGGGCCGATCGACCCGCTCGACGTGTTCGGGGTGCCCGCGATGGTGCCGCGGATCGGGCGGCTGCGAGCCCGTCCGGCCATACGCTTCTTCGCCGAGGTGGTGGACGCGCTGATCGACCGGCGCCGCGATCTGATGGAGGCGGGCGCAGCGCCGCAGGACCTGCTGACCCTGCTGCTCGCCGCCCAGGACCCGGAGACCGGGAAGGGGCTCACGGATCTCGAGGTGAAGGCCAACATCGTCACCTTCATCGCGGCCGGCCACGAAACCACGGCGAACGCCCTGACCTGGGCGCTCTACTGCCTGTCGCAGGACGGAGCCGCGCGCGCGCGGTTGGAGGCCGAGGTCGACGCGGCGGCCGGGCAGGACGGCTTCCACTACCCGGACCTGCCCTTCACGAAGGCGGTGATGGAGGAGGCGATGCGCCTGTTCCCGCCGGTGCCCTTCATGAGCCGCCAGGCGATCCGCGACGACCGGATCGGGCGCATCAAGATCCCACGCGGCTCGCTGGTGATGGTGGCGCCCTACGTGCTCCACCGCCACCGGACGCTCTGGGATGACCCCGACGCCTTCGTGCCGGAGCGCTTCCTCGGGCCCGCGCGTCAATCGATCTCGCGCTACGCCTACCTGCCCTTCGGGGCGGGCCCGCGCGTCTGCATCGGCCAGAGCTTCTCGCTGCAGGAACAGGTCATCCTGCTGGCGCACGCGGTGCGCGCGATGCGATTCACCCTGCCGCCGGACCACGCGCCGGTGACGCCGCTCCACCGCGTGACGCTGCGGCCGGAGCACGGGCTGAGGATGCAGGTCGAGCGGAGGGGGTAGGGCAGGCGAGAGGCGCCGTTCTGCCAGCCGGATCCGGCGCTGCGACGGTCACGGACCGGGCGCGGGCCTCCTCCCGTTCGGGAGAGGGACAGGGGCGCAGGTCCTTCCGAAGAGGTCGCATCCCTCACCCGGTCGGCTTCCGCCGACTCAGACATCCCGGACGGGAGAGGTGGGAGGCTCAGCTCTTCTTGCGGAAGGCGTCGAGGCTGACGACTTCGGCGCCCGTGTCGGCGCCCTCGCCATCGCCCTCCTTGCGGGCGGCGGGCTTGGATTCCTCGGTCTTGCCCTGGCCCGGAGCGGAGGGAAGGGCGGGGACGACCTTCGGGGCGCCGTTGCTGATCGCGGCAAGTCCGCCGGCCTTCGGCTTCGTCTCGCTGGGCTCGGAGGCGGCGCCGCGCGGGCCGGGCTTCGCCGGGGCAGCCGGTGCCTCCTCCTCGGCGAGTTCGGACCCCTCGCTGAGGTCGAACTTGAGGCCGAACTGAACGGACGGGTCGAAGAAGCCGGTCAGCGCGTCGAAGGGGACGAGCAGCCGCTCGGGCACGCCCGAGAAGGACAGGCCGACCTCGAAGGAATGCTCGGTGACGCCGAGGTCCCAGAACTGGTGCTGCAGAACGATCGTCATGTCCTGCGGGTACTTCTCGCGCAGGCGTTGCGACATCCGGACGCCGGGCGCCTCGGTTCGGAACGACACGTAGAAATGATGCTCGCCGGCGAGCCCCTCCCGGGCCGCGTCCGTGAGCACCTTGCGGACCACGCCGCGCAGGGCATCCTGCACCAGGAGATCGTAACGGATCAGGTCGTCTGCCATCTGCGGTCGCTTTGCCCGGGCCACCTGCCGGCAGTGCCGCGCGGTCGGGCGCACCGGATGGAAAATCGAGTGGAGGCTTCTGTTGCCAGGTGCCTCCGAACCCCGCCTAAACGATGCTAACCGCTAGGACTTTAGATCGGTTTTGGGGACTGCTTACGCAGCCACCGCCACCGGAGCAAAGTTGTCGTTGGCAACTATTGCAATGGCCCGATAACGGCGGAACCATGCCGAGCGAAAGCTCAACCTTTACGCCCTCGTCGATCCTATTTCGCCCCCGCCGAAACCCAACGCCGCTGCGTCCATAGGCCCTGGGTTCGGGTGGAGGCGCCGGGTACCGCCCCCGGGTCCGATAGGTTTATTGCGAAGAACGTTTATCGCCATAGCCGGTCTTGCGACCGGCAAGGGGAATATAGGGGGGATCGCTCCGGTTTTGAAGCCCGATCGTAGCCCTCCGATCACGGATGATGCGCCGCCGGCCCCGGAGGGCTCCCTCGTCCGCCGGCTGGGCTCCGGCTTCCTGCGCCTCCTCGGCCTCGCCGCCGCCGTCATCCTCTATCTCGGCGTGGCCAAGATCCTGGCGATTCTCGCGGTGCGGGTGGGCGCGGACCTGATCGAGGGAATCGATCCGCTCCTGCCCACGGACCGGCGGCCGAACATCGGCGCGGCGAGCTTCGCCCGGCGCGAGCTCGCCGCCGACATCCTGCTCCAGGTCAACCTCGCCATCCTGGTTCTCCTGACCGCGATCTGGCGCCAGGGGGCGGGCTGGCGCGCGCGCCTCGCCCTCGACCGGACAGGACCGAACGGCATGCGGGCGCGCCACCTGCTCCTGATCCTGCTCTTCTGGCCCGTCCTGCACATCACCTGGGTCACCGGCACGGCGGAGGCGTTCGGCGCCACCTTCGCGCACGGGGTGAAGCTCTCGCCGACCCTGAGCGCGGCCGCCGTCGCGGCCTGGCTCGCCTACGTCGTGATCGTGGCGCCGGCGGCCGAGGAACTCCTGATCCGCGGCGAGATCTTCGCGCAGGCCCGCGGCTTCCTGCCGCCCGCAGCGGCGATCCTCGTGACCGCCCTCCTGTTCGCCCTGGCCCATGTCTCGGCCTGGGGGCTCGCGCGGCCGGTCTCCCTCCTGCCGCTCGCGCTCATGCTCGGCTGGCTGCGCTGGCGGACCGGGCGGCTCTGGCCCTGCATCGCCCTGCACGGATGGAGCAACCTCGCGCTCATCGCCTACGTGCTCTGGCCGGCGGCCGGGTGAGGCGGGCACAGCGAGGATAACCCGGCCGCGCGCCTCGTCAGGGCCGGCACGGCGGGCTAGACCGGGCGCGGAGGCAGAGCCCGATGGACGCCTATCACCAGCTTCTGCGCCGCATCCTCGACGAGGGCGTGCGCAAAGAGGACCGCACCGGCACCGGCACGCTCTCCGTGTTCGGTCACCAGATGCGCTTCGATCTCGGCCAGGGCTTCCCCCTCGTCACGACGAAGCGGTTGCATCTGCGCTCGATCATCCACGAGCTGCTCTGGTTCCTGGCCGGCGACACCAACGTGCGCGCCCTCCAGGCCGAGGGCGTGACGATCTGGGACGAGTGGGCCGACGCCGAGGGCGAGCTCGGCCCGGTCTACGGCAAGCAGTGGCGCTCCTGGCAGAAGCCCGGCGGCGGCACCGTCGACCAGATCGCCGAAATCGTCGCCGAGATCCGCCGCAACCCGGATTCGCGCCGCCTGATCGTCTCGGCCTGGAACCCGGCGGATCTCGACCGGATGGCGCTCGCCCCCTGCCACTGCCTGTTCCAGTTCTACGTCGCCGAGGGGCGGCTCTCCTGCCAGCTCTACCAGCGCTCGGCGGACGCCTTCCTCGGCGTGCCCTTCAACATCGCGAGCTACGCGCTGCTGACGCAGATGGTCGCGCAGGTGACGGGGCTGGCGCCGGGCGATTTCGTCCACACCTTCGGCGACGCGCACCTCTACCTGAACCACCTGGAGCAGGCGCGCCTGCAACTCACCCGTGAGCCTCGCCCGCTGCCGCGCCTGCGGCTCGACCCCGCGGTGCGCGAGCTCTCGGATTTCCGCTTCGCGCATGTGGCGATCGAGGGATACGAGCCGCACCCTGCGATCTCCGCGCCCGTGGCGGTCTGAGGGGCGATCCGGCACATGGCAGGCACGCTCCCCCGCATCACCCTGGTCGTCGCGGTGGCCCGCAACGGCGTCATCGGCCGCGACAACGACATGGCGTGGCGCCTGCGCAGCGACCTGCGCCGCTTCAAGGCCCTGACCCTCGGCAAGCCGATCCTGATGGGGCGGAAGACCTTCCAGTCCCTCGGGCGGCCCCTGCCGGGGCGGGCCAACCTCGTGCTGACGCGCGATCCCGCCTACGCGGCCGAGGGCGCCACCGTGGTGCGCGACTGGACGGCTGCGCTCGCCGCGGCGGGTGCGGCACCGGAGCTGATGGTCGTCGGCGGGGGCGAGATCTACGCCATCGCCCTGCCGCATGCCGACCGCATCCACCTCACCGAGGTCGATGCCGCCCCCGCGGGCGACACCCTGTTCCCCGCCTTCGACCGGTCCGCATTCCGGGAGACCCTGCGCGAGGCGCATGCGGCGGGCGAGCACGACGAGCACGCCTTCACCTTCATCGATCTGGAGCGCGTCCGCTGAGGCGGGCCCCGCGCCTCGGTACTCTGTCGCGTCCGCCGAGACCCGCATCTTAATCCCGCGTGGAGCATGGGCACCGCGTCGCGGTTGTCTTCACGGGAGGAAGTGCCCACCTCCCGCCTCGGGAGCGAGCCTTGACAGGAGTGGGCGCGCCCAATCAGGTGCTGGGCACCCTCACGGCGCCAGCGACGGCGCCCTGGCCCGGACGAGCTGGAGTAGACCTCAAGGATGCCTTGGAGCAATCAGAGCGGTGGCGGCGGCAGCGGCGGGGGAGGACCCTGGGGCCGCGGCAGCGGCAACGGCGGCGGCCCCTGGGGCACCGGCAACGGCGGCGGGGGCAAGACGCCGCCGGATCTTGAGGACCTTCTGCGCCGCGGCCAGGACCGTCTGCGCGGCGTCATGCCCGGCGGCTCCTTCGGCGGCGGGCGCGGCATCGTCGTCATCGGCGTCGCGGCGGTGGCGATCTGGCTCTTCACCGGCTTCTACACGGTGGCGCCGAACCAGGTCGGCATCGAGACCATCTTCGGCCGCTACGTCGGCTCGAAGGGCGAGGGTCTGCGCTACAACCTGCCGTACCCGATCGGCGGCGTCGTCAAGCCGAATGTCGGCCAGGTGAACTCCATCCAGATCGGCTACCGCTCGGGCGTCGGCTCGCAGGCGCGGGCCCGGGACGTGCCCGAGGAGAGCCTGATGCTCACGGGCGACGAGAACATCGTCGACCTCGACTTCGAGGTGCAGTGGCGCGTCAACCCGCTGAAGGCGTCGGATTACGTCTTCAACCTGCAGAACCCGGAAGGGACCATCAAGGCGATCTCCGAGAGCGCCATGCGCGAGGTGATCGGCCGCCGCAACATCCAGGCGATCCTGACGAACGAGCAGTCGAGCATCGCCCAGGAGGTCAAGGAGATCGTCCAGAGCGCCCTCGACGAGTACGGCGCAGGCGTGCGCATCGAGGTGGTGCAGCTCGTCAGCGTGACGCCGCCGCCCGAGGTCCGGCCCTCCTTCATCGACGTGAACGCCGCCCAGCAGGACGCCGAGCGCCTGCAGAACGAGGCGAAGACCTACGCGAGCCGTGAGGTTCCGCAGGCCCGCGGCCGCGCTGCGCAGGTCGTGCAGGCGGCCGAGGCCTATCGGACGCAGGCCACCGCTGACGCGACCGGCCAGGCCGCACGCTTCCAGCAGGTCTACGAATCCTACAAGAACGCGCCGGCGGTGAGCCGCGAGCGCATCTACCTGGAGACGATGGAGAAGGTGTTCGGCTCCGTGAACAAGGTGATCATTGACCAGAGCGGCGGCCCCGGTGGCACCAACGCGGCCGCGGGCGTGCTGCCCGTGCTGCCGCTGACGGAATTCGGCGGCCGCGGCGGCCAGCAGGCGGGTGGAGCGGCACGATGAACGGGAACGCTCTCCGAACCGGCCTCGTCGTCCTCGTCGCGGCCATCGCGGTCGGGCTCTACGCCTCCGTCTTCACCGTCGGGCAGATGCAGCAGGCCCTCGTCCTGCAGCTCGGGCGGGTGCGGGCCGTCCTGAACCAGACCGGCGAGGACCGGCCGGGCCTCTACTTCAAGGTGCCGTTCGTCGAGAACGTCATCATCTTCGACAAGCGGGTGCTCGATCTCGACCTGCCGGTCCAGGCCCTCCTGACGGCCGACCGGCAGAATCTCGAGGTTGACGCCTTCGCGCGCTACCGGATCGTCGACCCGCTGCGCTTCTACCAGTCGGTGGGCAATATCGGGCTCGCCAACCAGCGCTTGGCCAGCTTCACCAACTCGGCGCTGCGCAACGTGCTCGCGCGCTCGACCCGTGACGCGATCGTGAAGACCGACCGCATGCGGCTGATGAACGAGATCCAGGAGGACGTGAACCGTCAGTCCAAGAGCCTCGGCGTCGAGATCGTCGATCTGCGCATGACCCGCGTCGACCTGCCGGCGCAGAACAGCTCGGCGGTCTACGAGCGCATGAAGACCGAGCGCAAGCGCGAGGCGGCCGACGTCCGAGCCAACGGCGAGCAGATCGCCCAGACGATCCGCGCGCGGGCCGACCGCGACGTCACCGTCATCCTGGCGGAGGCCAACCAGAAGTCGGAGCAGCTCCGGGGCCAGGGCGACGCGGACCGCAACCGCATCCTGGCGGAGGCCTTCTCGAAGGACCCGGACTTCTTCAGCTTCTACCGCTCGATGCAGGCCTACGAGACCGGCCTGAAGGGCTCGGACACCCGCCTCGTGATCAGCCCGAATTCGGACTTCTTCCGGTATTTCGGCGATCCGCAGGGCCGGGCCGGGCAGGCTGGGACGGCGCCCCGCGGCACGGGCGAGCCGGGGGCATCGACGGGTTCCACGGCCGGCGCCTCGCGCTGACGGCGATGCGCAGGCGGATCCGCCGCGGCCCGAGCGGCCGCGGCGGGTCCGCGCGCACTCTTGAACCCGGCAGCGGGCCGCCGATCTAATGCGCGAGCCCGGCGCGGTTGCCGCCAAATCGCCGCGAGCCGCAGGAAGAACAGGTCGGGAAACGCTCCTTTGAAGAGGTCGATCATGCTACCCGTCGCGAGCGCCACCGGAGCGCGCCGTCCATCCGCGTTGGGCCGCCACGCCCGGTCGGCCCTCGCCGCCATCCTCATCGGCGCCTCCGTCGCCGGCAGCGCGGTGCCGGTGCCCGCCTTCGCGAAGGGCCCCGAATCCCTGGCGGACCTCGCCGAGCGCATCACCGACGCCGTCGTCAACATCTCGGCCTCGACCACGGTGGAATCGCGCTCGACGGGCGGGCGCACCATGCCGCAATTGCCGCCCGGCACGCCCTTCGAGGACCTGTTCGAGGAGTTCTTCAACCGGCGCGGCAATCGCGGCGGCGAGCAGCGCGGCGACAACGAGACGCCCCGCCAGCAGCGCAAGTCGAATTCCCTCGGCTCCGGCTTCATCATCGACAGCGCGGGCATCGTCGTCACGAACAACCACGTCATCGGCGACGCCAACGACATCCAGGTGATCCTGTCCGACGGCACCAAGCTGAAGGCCGAGATCATCGGCAAGGACTCGAAGATCGACCTCGCGGTGCTGCGCGTGAAGCCGACAGCCGACCGGCCCCTGAAGGCGGTCCCCTTCGGCGATTCGGAGAAAATGCGGCCCGGCGACTGGGTCGTTGCCATCGGCAACCCGTTCGGCCTCGGCGGCTCGGTCTCGGCCGGCATCGTCTCGGCCCGGGGCCGCAACATCGAGTCCGGCCCCTACGACAATTACATCCAGACGGATGCGGCCATCAACAAGGGCAATTCGGGCGGTCCGCTGTTCAACATGGACGGCGAGGTGATCGGCATCAACACCGCCATCCTGTCGCCGACCGGCGGCTCGGTCGGCATCGGCTTCGCGGTTCCCTCAGGCACCGCCAAGCCCGTGATCGACCAGCTGCGCGAGTTCGGCGAGGTCCGCCGCGGCTGGCTCGGCGTGCGCATCCAGAACGTCGACGAATCGACCGCCGAGGCGCTCGGCCTCAAGGGCGGCGCCAAGGGCGCGCTGATTGCGGGCGTCGACGACAAGGGCCCGGCGCGAACCGCGGGCCTCGAGGTCGGCGACGTCATCACCAAGTTCAACGGCAGCGCCGTCAAGGCGTCGAGCGACCTCCCGCGCATCGTCGCCGCGACGCCGGTCGGCAAGACGGTCGACGTGGTGGTGGTCCGCAAGGGCGAGGAGGTGACGAAGCCCGTCACGCTCGGCCGCCTGGAGGACGGCGAGAAGCCGCAACTCGCCAACGTGAAGCAGCCGGAGCCCGAGAGCGCCGTGCGCCAGGCCCTCGGCCTCAACCTGTCGGGCATGACCGACGAGCTGCGCAAGCGCTATAGCATCAAGGATACGGTCAAGGGTGTGGTCGTCACCCGGGTCGATCCCTCCTCCACGGCCGCCGACAAGCGGATCCAGGCGGGCGAGGTGATCGTCGAGGTGGGCCAGGAAGCGGTGAGCGCCCCGGCCGACGTGACGAAGCGGGTCGACGCGCTGAAGAAGGAGGGCCGCAAGTCCGTCCTGCTGCTCGTCGCGAGCGCGGGCGGGGACGTGCGCTTCGTGGCGCTCGGACTCGAGTAAGGCTTCTTCCGCAGGATGCCGGAGAAAGGCCGCCCCGAGGCAAGGGGCGGCCTTTCTCGTTTTCGCGGCGGTCGAACGGTGTGTCCCCACGCAGCCATCCGGCACGCATCCTCGGGATGTATAAGGTGGCGGACATCAAATCTCAGATTGATGCGCCGGTTGATCCGTCCCTTGCCCTGTTCAAAAACTCGCGGGCCTGTAAATCTGAGGTTGCCAAAACGCCCGAGCCTGCCGACCTTGTCGAGGTCTGAGCCACGTCTTGATCGAGTCGTCCCAGCATGCCGGGATCTCCGAGCACCGCCCTCAAAGGGTGGGCGATATCCACGCAGCGCGTCGGAACGGGGCGACCCGGACGAGTCGACCACACCTACGTCACCAGTGATTGCGGCTATGTCTGGCGGTGCTTCGGGCGCAACCGCGGCGGCGCGCAGGTCTGCGCCGATATCGGCGATTCACACATCGCGAATTGTCTGGCAACGCCCAGCGAGACGGCCGGCATCATCTACGGCGTGACCGGCGTCTGTCATCAGGCCGCCAACCGGATCCTCTTCCCGGCCAATTGCGCCAAGATCTCGGGTGCCAGAGGCTACAATGTGTCGCTCGTCGTTTACGGCCCTTATGGAAATCTCCCCTGGGCTGAATTAACTCTCTGCTATCCGCGCACCTCTACGATACATGGTGCAGGTCCGACGCCTTCTGGCATGAGTTTGGCACGTGCGGACGGCGTCCCCGCACGAGGAAGCCCGTCTCCACGCTCACCGATGGAGTCCGACGTGTTCGAAACCGAGATGTCTCGGAGAATCCAGGATCTGCGCGATCTGGTTCACGCGCATCCCGCTGCCGGCATCGATGGCGACCGCTTCGAGCGCTTGGTGCAGGTGCAGACGTTGTTCTGGTCGAGAAAGGACGCGTTGGCCGTCGAGATGGCGCAGGGGACGATCGATCCCGACGATTATCTCGAACGCTTCAACGCGGCACTCGCGGAATCGATGGATCGCAGCAGAGCCGCGATCGGCTCCCGAGCCTTCGCGGAACTGTTCGGGGAGGCGGGCGAGCATCCCGAGGACCTCGTCGACCCCGACATCTTCGAGGAAGTCCACGGGCCACAACACGCCGCGCGGCTGTTCTGACGCCTCAACCGACGAACTCGCTCGCCGCGTAGCCCTGCAGGTAGAGCAGTGCGGTCAGATCCCCGTGGTCGATGCGCACCTGCGCGGCCGAGGCGACGGCCGCCTTCGCCCGGAAGGCGACACCGAGCCCGGCCTCCCCCAGCATGTCGAGATCGTTCGCGCCGTCGCCGACCGCCAGAGTCTCCGCGGCGTCGAGGCCGAGGCGCTCGCGCAGGCCCACGAGGGTCTCGCGCTTCGCCGCCTTGCCGACGATCGGCTCCTCGACGAGCCCGGTCAGGTGGCCCTCTGCCACGCAGAGACGGTTCGAATGGTGCTCGTCGAAGCCGATCCTCTCCGCGATCGGCCCGGTGAAGAGCGTGAAGCCGCCGGACACGAGGCAGGTCCGCGCGCCGTGCGCCCGCATGGTGCGCACCAGCGTTGTGCCGCCCGGCGTGAGGGAGAGCCGGTCCCGGATCAGCGCGTCGATCACCGAGACGGACAGGCCCTTCAGCAGGGCCACCCGCTCGCGGAGCGCCGGCTCGAAAGCGATCTCGCCCCGCATGGCCCGTTCGGTAATCGCGGAGACGTACGCCTTCAGCCCGACGATGTCGGCGAGCTCGTCGATGCATTCCTGCTCGATCATGGTCGAATCCATGTCGGCCAGGAACAGGCGCTTGCGCCTGTGCGGGCCCGCCGGCAGCACGGCGACGTCGATGGGCTCGCCCCGCAGCGCGCGCCGCAGGCGCCCGGTCAGCACCTCGGCGTCGGCGCCGCCGCCCGGGACTAGGATCTCGGCCGCGACCTCGCCGTGGAGGACGCGCGGCTGATGGTCCGTGCCGAGGACGGCGCGGGCCTCGGCCAGAACCGCATCCGTGATGGCGGGCCGCGATGCGTTTGCTATCAGGCTGGCGACCAGGGTCATCCGGGAGCGTTCCGCTGTTGCCGTCGCCAGTGCCGACATCCGCCGATCAGCCGGCGGCCATCCTCATCGCAGGGCCGACCGCCTCGGGCAAGTCGGCGCTCGCGACGGCCCTGGCGCTTCGTCACGGCGGCGTGGTGGTCAACACGGATTCGATGCAGGTCTACGGCGATCTGCGCATCCTGACCGCGCGGCCGAGCCCCGAGGAGGAGGAGGCCGCGCCGCACCGGCTCTACGGACATGTCGACGGCGCCGTGAACTACTCGGCCGGGCATTTCGCGCGCGATGCCGCCGCACTCGTCGCCGCGCTCGGGGGGCGCCTGCCCGTTTTCGTCGGGGGGACGGGCCTGTATTTCCGCGCTCTGGAGGAGGGGCTTTCCGACCTGCCGGACGTGCCCGACGCCGTGCGCGCAGCGATCCGCGCGCGGGCCGAGGGCCGCCCCAGCGAGGCGCTCCACGCGGACCTCGCTGCGCTCGACCCGGACGGTGCCGCGAGCCTGCGGCCGAGCGATCGTGCCCGCGTGATGCGCGCCCTGGAGATCCACGCCGCCACCGGGCGGCCCATCGCGGCGTTCCACGGCAGCCGCGTGCCGGGCCCGCTCGCGGGCCTCCACTTGCGGAAGATCTTCCTCGCCCCTGACCGGGACGCACTTCGCGCGCGCATCGACGCGCGCTTCCGGGCGATGATCGCTTCGGGCGCCCTCGACGAGGTGGCCCGCCTGCGCGAGCGCGGCCTCGACCCGCTCCTGCCGATCATGCGCGCCCACGGCGTGCCCGGCCTCATCGCCCATCTCGACGGGGCACTCGGCCTGGAGGCGGCGATCCTGCGCGGGCAGAACGACACGCGGCGCTACGCCAAGCGGCAATTCACGTGGTTCCGCCACCAGATGGGGGACGGGTGGGCCTGGACCGACCCGGAGGCGGCCCTCGCCGAGGCGCGGGCGTGAGCCCTCAGCGCTCCAGCCGCGCGATCAGGCTCGACGTGTCCCAGCGGTTGCCGCCCATCCGCTGAACCTCCGCGTAGAACTGGTCGACGAGGGCGGAGACCGGCAGCGAGGCGCCGTTGCGGCGGGCCTCGTCGAGGAGGATGCCGAGATCCTTGCGCATCCAGTCGACCGCGAAGCCGAAATCGAAGCGGCCCTCGTTCATGGTGCGGCCGCGATTTTCCATCTGCCAGGAGCCGGCTGCGCCTTTCGAGATCACGTCGAGCACCGCCTCGACGTCGAGGCCGGCGCGCTTGGCGAAGTGCACGCCCTCCGACAAGCCCTGCACGAGACCGGCGATGCAGATCTGGTTGACCATCTTGGTGAGCTGGCCGGAGCCGGCCGGGCCCATCAGGCGGCAGGCGCGGGCATAGGCTCCGATCGCGTCCTCGACCTTGGCGTAGGCGGCGGCGTCGCCCCCGCACATCACGGTGAGCACGCCGTTCTCGGCGCCGGCCTGCCCGCCCGAGACCGGCGCGTCGACGAAGCCGATGCCGCGCTCGGCCGCTTCCGCCGCGAGCTCCCGTGCCACCTCCGCGGAGGCGGTGGTGTGGTCAACGAAGATCGCCCCCCGCTTCATCCCGGCGAAGGCGCCGTCCTCGCCGAGTGTAATGCCCCGCAGATCCTCGTCGTTGCCGACGCAGGCGAAGACGATCTCGGCGTCGCGCGCCGCCTCGCGGGGCGTGTCCGCCCGGGCGCCCCCGTTCGCCTGCACCCACGCCTCGGCCTTGGCGGCGGTCCGGTTGTAGACGGTGACCTCGTGGCCCTTCTTCGCGAGGTGGCCGGCCATCGGGCCGCCCATCACGCCGAGACCCAGGAACGCCACCTTCGCCATCGCTCGTCTCCAACCCTCGCGGCCCGGTGGCCCGGGGCCTGATTAGGTTCGCAGGGCGGCAGCGTCAAACCGGGGCCGGAACATCCGTTGGCCGGGCAACAGAATCGCGCCCAATGTAGGCAACGCGCTGACCGGACGTATTTTCCTCGGCGGAAATCTGCGCCACAAGGACAGCGGATGGCCGGCCAGAAGAACCGGCTCTGGAGTGAACGTCCATGGGTGCGATCGCGAAACACGGGCCGTGGGCCCTCATCGGAGCCCTCGGGGCCGCCGCCCTCGCCATCGTGGCGACGGAGCGCGGCGAATCCGTCAACGCCCTCTGGATCGTGGTCGCCGCGATCTGCGTCTACGTCATCGCCTACCGCTACTACTCGCTCTTCATCGCCGACAAGGTGATGCGGCTCGACCCCAAGCGCGAGACCCCGGCGGTGCGCCACAACGACGGGCTCGACTACGTCCCCACCAACAAGACCGTGCTGTTCGGCCACCATTTCGCGGCCATCGCGGGCGCCGGACCGCTGGTCGGCCCGGTGCTCGCCGCGCAGATGGGCTACCTGCCGGGCCTGCTCTGGATCCTCGCCGGCGTCGTCTTCGCGGGCGCGGTGCAGGACTTCATCGTGCTGTTCGTCTCGATGCGCCGCGACGGGCGCTCGCTCGGCGAGCTGATCCGGGCCGAGCTCGGGACCGTGCCGGGCGTGATCGCCCTCGTCGGCACCTTCCTGATCATGATCATCCTGCTCGCCGTGCTGGCGCTGATCGTCGTCAAGGCGCTCGCCGGCAGCCCGTGGGGCACCTTCACGGTGATGGCGACGATCCCGATCGCGATCCTGATGGGCGTCTACTCGCGCTACATCCGGCCGGGCAAGATCGGCGAGGTCTCGATCCTCGGCTTCGTGCTGCTGATGCTCGCCATCGTCTACGGCGGCAGCGTCGCCGAGCACCCGACCTGGGGCCCGGCCTTCACCTACACCGGCACCCAGCTCTGCTGGATGCTGATCGGCTACGGCTTCGTCGCCTCGATCCTGCCGGTCTGGCTGCTGCTCGCTCCGCGCGACTACCTCTCGACCTTCCTTAAGATCGGCACCATCGTCGGCCTCGCGCTCGGCATCGCCGTCGTCGCGCCGCACCTGCAGATGCCCGCCATGACGAAGTTCGTGGACGGGACCGGCCCCGTCTGGTCCGGCCAGCTCTTCCCGTTCCTGTTCATCACCATCGCCTGCGGCGCGGTCTCCGGCTTCCACAGCCTGATCTCGTCCGGCACCACGCCGAAGCTGATCGCCAACGAGGCGGATGCGCGCATGATCGGCTACGGCGGCATGCTCATGGAGAGCTTCGTCGCCGTGATGGCGCTGGTCTCGGCCTGCGTGATCGATCCGGGCGTCTACTTCACCATGAACTCGCCGGCCGCCCTCGTCGGCACCTCGCCGGAGAGCGCCGCGGCCGCGGTGACCAAGCTCGGCTTCGCCATCACGCCCGAGGCGATCACCGAGGCGGCCAAGGACGTCGGCGAGACGACGATTATCTCCCGCGCCGGCGGCGCCCCGACGCTCGCCGTCGGCATGGCGCACATCATCTCCTCCGCCATCGGCGGCAAGGCGATGATGGCCTTCTGGTACCACTTCGCGATCCTGTTCGAGGCGCTGTTCATCCTCACCGCCGTCGATGCGGGCACGCGCGCCTGCCGCTTCATGGTGCAGGATCTCGTCGGCCTCGCGGTGCCGGCGTTCAAGGACACCACCTCGTGGGCCGCCAACATCGCGGCGACCGCGCTCTGCGTCTCGGCCTGGGGCTACTTCCTCTACCAGGGCGTCACCGACCCGCTCGGCGGCATCAATACCCTGTGGCCGCTCTTCGGCATCTCGAACCAGATGCTGGCCGCGGTGGCGCTGACGCTCTGCACGGTGGTGATCTTCAAGATGAAGCGCGAGCGCTACGCCTTCGTCACGATCATCCCGACCGTGTGGCTCTGCATCTGCACGCTGACCGCCGGCTGGCAGAAGATCTTTGACGCCGACCCGCGGATCGGCTTCCTCTCGCACGCGGACCGCTACAGCACCGCGCTCGCCGAGGGGAAGGTGCTGCCGCCGGCCAAGAACGTCGAGCAGATGAGCCAGATCATCTTCAACGACCGCATCGATGCGGCGCTGGCGGTCATCTTCGTCGGGCTCGTCGTCTCGATCGCCGTGTTCGGCGTCATCGCCTGCGTCCGCGCCTTCCGGACCGACCGCTGGACGGCGCTCGAGTCGGACGCCCGCGCGGTCCCGGCGGAGTAGGGCCATGGCAATGTCGTCGCAGAACCTGCGCGAGCGCTGGCAGACGCTGACGAAATGCGTCTGCGACGGCGCGCGGCTGATGGTCGGGCAGGGCGACTACGAGGCCTATGCCAGCCACATCCGCAAGACGCATCCCGATCAGGCGCCGATGACGGAGCTGGAGTTCTTCCGCAACCGGGAGAACGCCCGCTTCGGCGTCGGCAACCGCAACGGCTTCCGCTGCTGCTGAGGAGGGCACGAAGCGCCGGCTCGCACGTTCTCGCTGGGTCGCGGCCCTTCGCAGAGGGCCGCCCCAGTCGAGGAGCCACCATGGCCGAGGACAGCGCCGCCCCGCCCGAGCCGAGGATCGTCAACGTCTCCGAGCCCTGGGAGCGCGCCTACTGGGCCCGCCGCTTCATGGTGCCGGTGGAGAAGGTGCAGGCCGCGGTCGAGGCGGTCGGCGACGATCCCGCCCGCGTCGCCGCCCATCTCGGCCGCGACTGGCCGGGCCACGAGGCGATCGTCTGAGGATCGGACCCGGTATGTTGCCCCGAAGCCCTTGACTGGACGAGGGGATTTCGAGCCTCCTCCAGGTCCAGGAGGCACGCATGAGCATCTTTCAGGACGCGATCCTTCGCTTCGGCCGGACCATCATGTCCTACGCGGGCGACGCCGTGTTTCTCGACGCCGCCGTCTCGGCCGCCGCGAACGTGACGCTGGCCGATGGCGAGATCGACGAGGAGGAGATCGAATCGGCGATCACCGGCATGCGCGCGAACCCGATCCTGGAAAAGTCCTACGACACGCTGCGCATCGAGCAGGCGCTCTACGAGGCCATCGCCCGCTCCAAGACCCGGGCCGGCCGCGTCGAGAACATCCGCCTAGTCGAGGCCATCGCGGATCGTCCGGTGGACCAGCGCGAGGACGTGTTCCTGATCGCGGCGGACGTGGCCGATTTCGGCGGCATCAGCGAGGTCGAGCACCGGGCGCTCGAGGAGATCGCCCGCGCGCTGGTGGTGGACAAGGACAGGCTCCTGGGAACCGGAAACGCGCGGGCGCCGGGGCGCTGATCCCGCCGCCTGCGGCGATGCGCCCGCGCACGAAGATGTCGTCGGACACAATCCGGAAACGTTGATCGAGCCCTGTGGCCGACGCGGCGCTCCCTCTCTCGTCCGGGGAAGGGCTCGGGTGAGGGCGGCGACCTCTCCGGACGTCGCACACCGCTGACCCGGTCCGCATTCCGCGCACTCGACCCCTCCCAGGGTGGACGAAGCGCGCGGCGGCGAACGCACGATCGACCCGAGCCGACGACCATATGGGCCTCGTACTCTACGCGCTGAAATACCGGGTCACGGTCTACGTGCTGGCCGTGCTGATGACGCTCGCCGGGATCGCGGCGATCGTGACGACGCCGAAGGACGTGCTGCCGACCGTCGACATCCCGGTCGTCGTCATCGTCTGGACCTATAACGGCCTGTCCGCGCCCGAGATGGAGCGGCGTATCACGACCTATTCCGAGTACGGAATCTCGAACAACGTCAACAACATCGCCCGGATGGAATCGACGAGCCTCCAGGGCACGTCGGTGATGAAGGTCTATTTCGACCCGAGCGTCAGCATCGATCTCGCCATCGCGCAGGTGGTCTCGTCGACGAACTCGATCCGCGCGACGATGCCCCCCGGCGTGCAGCCGCCGGTGATCCTGCGCTTCTCGGCCTCGTCGGTGCCGGTGATCCAGCTCTCGCTCGCCTCGACAAAGGAGAGCCTCACCAAGGTCTACGATTACGCGCAGTACCGCATCCGCCAGCGTCTCGTGCAGGTGCCGGGCTCGACGCTGCCCTCTCCCTTCGGCGGCACGCCCCGGCAGATCATGGTCGATCTCGACCTGCACGCGCTCCAGGCGCTCGGCCTGACGCCGGTCGACGTGACGAACGCGATGTCGGCGCAGAACCTGACGGTGCCCTCCGGCCTCGCCAAGATCGGCGAGCAGCAATATCCGATCCGCCTCAATGCGACGCCCGAGGCGATCGAGGCGCTCAACGAGATCCCGATCAAGACCGTGAACGGCCAGCCTGTCCTCGTGCGCGACGTGGCCTACGTGCGCGACGGCGGCCCGCCGCAGGTCAACATCGTGCGCGCCGACGGCCTGCACTCGGTCCTGATGCGGATCTTCAAGAACGGCACCGCCTCGACGCTGGACGTTGTCAACAACGTCAAGAAGGCGCTGCCCGACATTCGCGCCGCCGCGCCCGAGGGCATGAGCCTGAAGCCGCTCTTCGACCAGTCGGTCTTCGTCTCGGCGGCGATCGAGGGCGTGATGCACGAGGCCGCCATCGCCGCCTGCCTGACCGGCCTCACGATCCTGCTGTTCCTCGGCTCGTGGCGCTCCACCATCGTGGTGCTGATCTCGATCCCGCTCTCGATCCTCACCTCGCTCGCGATCCTGGGCGCGCTCGGCGAGACCATCAACGTGATGACCCTCGGCGGCCTGGCCCTCGCCGTCGGCATCCTCGTCGACGATGCCACGGTGGCGATCGAGAACACCTACCGGCTGTTCGAGGAGGGCGAGCCCTTCCGCAAGTCGGTGGCCGAGGGCGCGGCGAGCATCGCCAAGCCGACGCTGATCTCGACGCTCTCGATCTGCGCGGCCTTCACCTCGGTCTTCGCGCTCACCGACACGCCGAAATATCTGTTCACCCCGCAGGCGCTTGCGGTCGTCTTCGCGATGCTGACCTCGTACCTGCTGTCGCGCACCCTGGTGCCGGTGCTGATCGACGTGCTGGTCGCCCGCGAATACGCCCTCCACCACGGCGAGACGCCCCCGGCCCGCCAGGGGCGCGTCTCACGGGCGCTCGCCTTTCTCGGCCGCCCGTTCTTCGCCCTCGCCGGCCGCTTCCGGCACGGTTTCGAGGCGCGCTTCGCCCGCTTCCACCGGGGCTATCTCGGGCTCCTGCACGCGGTGATCCGCCGACCAATGATCACGGTCTGCGTGGTGGCGCTGGTCTTCGTCGGGACTGCCGGCCTCTTCCGCTTCGTCGGGCAGGATTACTTCCCGCAGGTCGCCCCGAGCCAGATGACGCTGCACCTGCGCACCCGGCCCGGCATGCGCATCGAGACCGCCGAGCAGGTCTTCGCCGAGGTCGAGAAAACGGTGCGCGAGGTCATCCCCGAGCACGAGGTCGACCAGATCCTCGACAATATCGGCCTGCCCTCGAACAACTACAATTTCGCGTTCTCGGACGGCTCCTTCGTCGCCTACAACGACGGTCAGATGCTCATCAACCTGAAGGAGGGCCACGGGCCGGTGGCCCTCTACACGAAACGCCTGCGCGAGGTGCTGCGCGAGCGCTTCCCCGACGTGACCTTCTACTTCCAGCCCTCCGACATCATCACCCAGATCCTGAATTTCGGCACGCTCGCGCAGATCGACATCCAGGTCTCCGGCCGCAACGCCGAGAAGGACCTCGAGGTCGCGCAGAACATCGTCCGGCGAGTGCGCGAGATCCGCGGCGCCGTCGACGTGCACCTGCACCAGATCGTCAACACGCCGCAATTCTTCGTGGATGTCGACCGCCGCCTCGCCTCGGAATTCGGCCTGACGCAGCAGCAGGTGGCGCAAGGGCTGAACGTCTCGCTGTCCGGCTCCTTCCAGGTGACGCCGAATTTCTGGACGGATCCGAAGACCGGGATTCCCTATCAGCTCTGGGTGCAGACGCCGGAATACCGCAACGATTCGCTGACCGCCCTCCAGAACACGCCGCTGCTCGTGCAGGGCGGGTCCGACCAGCCCGGCGTGCTGACCCTTCTCTCCAGCGTCTCGTCCATCCGGCGGGAGGGCACCCAGACGGTGATCAACCACGTCAACACGACGCCGACCTTCAACATCTACGCGGCGGTGCAGGATTCCGACCTCGGCTCGGTCGCCCGCGAGATCCGGAGGATCGTGGACGAGGAGCAGAAGGCGCTGCCGGCGCCGGACAAGATCACGCTCCGCGGCCAGATCGAGAACATGGATTCGGCCTTCTTCCGCCTCGGCATCGGCCTCGCGATCGCGCTGGTCGCCGTCTACCTCCTGATGGCGGTGAACTACCAGAGCTGGGGCGACCCGTTCGTGGTGCTGGCAGCTCTCCCGCTCGCCTTCTGCGGCATCGTCGCGAGCCTGTTCGTGACGGGCACGACCTTCTCGATCCCATCGCTCTTCGGCGCGATCATGTCGGTCGGCATCGCCTCGGCGAACTCGATCCTGCTCGTCACCTTCGCCAAGGAGCACCGGGAGGCCACGGGCTGCAGCGCCGTCGAGGCGGCGGTGCTCGCCGGCGAGACGCGCCTGCGGCCGGTGCTGATGACGGCGGGCGCGATGTTCCTCGGGCTGATCCCGATGGCGCTCGGCACGGGCGAGGGCGGCGAGCAGAACGCGGCGCTCGCCCGCGCCGTGATGGGCGGCATCGCCTTCGGCACGCCCTCGACCCTGCTCTTCGTGCCCTTCCTCTACACGCTGCTGCGGCGGGGCGCCGTTCGGCCGCCACAGGACTACGTCTGACCGCCGTCCCACCTCTCCCGTCCGGGAGAGGTCGAGTCGGTGTCAGCCGACCGGGTGAGGGATGCGGCCTTTCCGGATCTGTCGCACCCCACACTCTGCCGCTCACCCGATCGGACGAGGGGACCTGCTCTCGGCAAGCCGACGCAGCGTTCGAGGAAGCCGCAGATCAGCGGGAAGGGAAGAGCCCGCTCACTCCGCGGCGTGGGCCCGCGCGTTCGGCACCAGCGCCTCGACGGCCTCGGCGAGCTCGCTGAAATGCGAGATCACCCGATCGGGCCCGAGTTCCTGAACCGGCGTGTCGGTGTAGCCGAAGGTGACGGCAACGACCGGGATTCCGGCCGCCTTCGCCGCATCGACGTCCGAGCGTGAATCGCCGACCATCACCGCGCGGGCCGGATCGCCCTTCGCCTGCGCGATGGTCGAGGTGATGTGGCGCGGGTCGGGCTTGAAGAACGGGAAGGTGGCCCGGCCGCAGATGGCCGCGAAGCGCTGCCCGATTCCGAGACGGTCGAGGAGATCGACCGCGTGCTCCTCCACCTTGTTGGTGCAGACCGCGAGCAGGAAACCGTCCGACTGCAGGCTGTCGAGGGCCTCCACGAGGCCGTCGTAGAGGTGGGAATGGTCGCAGAGATGCGCGCCGTAATGCTCCAGGAAGGCGTCGAACAGGCGCTCCAGCCGCTCCGTCGAAAGCGGCTCGCCGGCCGCGGCGAAGCCTCTCTGGATCAGCGCCTTGGCGCCCGCGCCGATCATGTCGCGGGCCTCCTCGAGGGGGAGGGCCGGCAGGCCCTCGCGCCGGAGCAGGACGTTGAGCGTGCCGACGAGGTCGCCCGCGGTCTCGGCAAGCGTGCCGTCGAGGTCGAACACGGCGATCGGCGACAGGGACATCGGTCTCTCGGGTTCTCGGGAAGTTGCCCCTCGCTAGCGGCCGTGGCGCCGCGCCGCAACCCGGGACATCGTCCCGCGATCGTCGCCGGACATCCTTCGCGGTGAGGAAGTGCCCGCGCGGATGCGCACACCGGCGCGGCAGGCCCGGCGGTGGACTCGGCCCGTCACGGCGCCAGGGCCAGCCGCCGGGCGGCTTCGCCCCAGACTCGCCCGAAAGCTCCCGGATGGGAATCGCGACACCCATCGCGAGACCAAGTCCCCATGCTTCCGCGTATCCCGTTCCTGCCCGCGGCCTGCTTCACGCTCGGCGTCCTCGCCGCGGGCCCCGCGCTCGCCGCCTCCTTCGAGTTCGTGCCGGCCCCCCAGATCGACCTCAACCGCGTCTACCGGATCGACAAGGTCACGGGCGAGGTCACATCCTGCCAGTACGGCCTGCGCGAGGGCGGCGGCATCGGGCAGACGCTCTGCTTCGGTCCGGGGGAGGGCGCGGCGGCGCAAGCCCCGGGCGAGTACGGTCTCGTCGCCTCCCGCCACACCCGCGAGGCCGGCGTGTTCCGGGTCAATTACCGGACCGGCGAGATGAGCATCTGCTACGTGCAGGTGAAGGATGAGGTCGTGGTCTGCACGCCGCAGGCGAATCCGACCGCCGGCGGCGCGGGCGAGGCGCCGACGACCGGGCCGGCGCCGGGTCGCGCCGGGCCGAGCGCCACGCCCCCGCAGGGCGGCCGTCCCTGACGGAACGCGGCGTCGCGACCGAACATCGTCTTTTGCGCGGGCGGCGCGCGTGCTAACGGCGCCCTCGATCCCGCCGACGCCGTGGCAGACATGCGCGCAACCCGTTCCCCGATCACCGGAGGCTCCCTTTGAGCGGACCCGACCTGCGCAGGGCCGCGGCCGCCCGCGCGCTCGATCTCGTGGAACCTGGCATGCGCCTTGGCATCGGCACCGGTTCGACGGCCAACGCGTTCGTGGAGCTTCTCGGCGAGCGCGTCCGCGGCGGTCTCGACATCGTCGGCGTGCCGACCTCCGAGGCGACGCACGCGGCCGCGACACGCGCCGGCATCCGCCTCGCCACCCTCGACGAGGTCCCCGAACTCGACCTGACGATCGACGGGGCCGACGAGGTCGACGACACTCTGCGCCTCATCAAGGGCGGCGGTGCGGCCCTGCTGCGCGAGAAGATCGTGGCCTTCGCGAGCCGCCGCATGGTGGTGATCGCGGATGCGGCCAAGCGCGTCGGGACGCTCGGCCGGTTCCCGCTGCCGATCGAGGTCAACCCGTTCGGACTCGCGGCCACGCATCGCGCCGTCGAGGCCGCCGTCTCGCGCGCCGGCTGCGCGGGCGAGGTCGCCCTGCGCCGGACGGCCGACGGCGCCCCGCTGCTGACCGATGGCGGCCACCACATCCTCGACGCCCATCTCGGCCGCATCCCCGATCCGGAGGCCCTCTCGGCCGCGCTCTGGGCCGTGCCCGGCGTGGTCGAGCACGGCCTGTTCCTCGGCATCGCGTCCGCCGCGATCCTCGCGGCCGATCGCGATGGCGCGGCCGAGGTCACGATCCTCGGCAGCCTCGGCTGACCACCTCTCCCACCACCGCGCCGGCATCCCGCCCGCGCGTCCGCCTTTCCCAGACCGAACAGACGAAGCTCGGAGCGCCCGCCATGTCCCGCCGCATCCTCGCCGCCGCCCTGGCGAGCCTCCTCGTCGCCGGCCCGGGCTCTGCCCTCGCGCAGGCCAACAAGCCGGCGGCCGCCCCACAGAAGCCGCCCGCCAAACCCGCCACCCCGGCCATCTCCCCGAATCACCTCGCGCTGGCCCGCGAGGTGATGCTCGGCTCCGGCATCGCGCGCTCCTTCGATTCGATCATCCCGGCCTTCGCCGAGCAGATCCGCAAGCAGGCGCTGACGCGGCCCGAGCTGCAGAAGGACCTCGACGAGGTACTCAAGGGCCTGGAGCCCGAGATGGAGCTGCAGAAGCAGCGCATGATCGGGATCGCCGCCGGCATCTACGCCAAGCAGCTCAGCGAGGCGGAGCTGCAGGAGATCGCGACCTTCTTCCGCTCGCCCGCCGGCAAGCGCTACGTGGAGACGCAGCCGCAGGTTCTCGACGACATGGTCGGCGCCATGCAGACCTGGACCCAGGACGTCTCGGAATACGTGATGGTCCGGGTGCGGGCCGAGATGGGCAAGCGCGGCCACCAGCTTCAGTGAGGCTTGAGGCCAAGCCCGGCGAGGCTGGACCTTCGGCGCCGGGATGGCCATCTCCCCGCCGCGCCCGTGCCCCGCGGGCGGGCGCGGCCGGTGACAGGATGACCGCATGAGCGAATCTTTCGACGTCGACCTGTTCGTGATCGGGGGTGGCTCCGGCGGCGTTCGCGCGGCGCGGATCGCGGCCGGGTATGGGGCCCGGGTCAAGCTCGCGGAGGAATACCGGGTCGGCGGGACCTGCGTCATCCGCGGCTGCGTGCCGAAGAAGCTGATGGTCTATGCGGGCCGCTTCGCCGACGAGATCGAGGACGCGGCGGGCTTCGGGTGGAATGTCCCGGAGCCCCGCTTCGACTGGTCCGTGCTCAAGCGCCGCCGCGACGCCGAGATCGCCCGGCTGGAGGGCATCTACGACACCAACCTGATGCGCGCGGGCGTCGAGATCGTTCCGGAGCGGGCCGTGATCGAGGACGCGCACACGGTCCGGCTCGTCGGCAGCGGCGAGCGCATCCGCGCCCGGTTCATCCTGGTCGCGGTCGGCGCGTCGCCGGTGAAGGAGCCCGTGATCCCGGGCGCGAACCTCGCCATCACCTCGAACGAGGTGTTCGACCTGGAGACGCAGCCGGAGCGCATCCTCGTCGTCGGCGGCGGCTACATCGCCGTCGAGTTCGCGGGCGTCTTCGCGGCGCTCGGCACGCGCACGACCCTGCTCCACCGCGGCGACCGGCTGCTGCGCGGCTTCGACGACGAGATCCGCGACGCGCTTGGCGAGGCCTACGCGAAGCGCATGGATCTGCGCCTCGGCCGGACCGTCGAGAGCCTGGAGCGGCGGGAGGGCGGCATCACGGCCCGGCTCAGCGACGGCGCGGAGATCGAGGTCGATCAGGTGCTGGTCGCGACCGGGCGCCGCCCGAACGTGGCGGGCCTCGGCCTCGACCGGGTCGGGATCGCACTCGACCGGGCGGGCGCGATTCCCGTGGACGCGACCTCGCGCACCACGGTGCCGTCGATCTACGCGGTCGGCGACGTCACGAACCGGGCGAACCTCACGCCGATCGCGATCCGCGAGGGCCACGCCTTCGCCGACACGGTGTTCGGCAACAAGACCTGGTGCGTCGACCACCGGCTGATCCCGACCGCCGTGTTCTCGACGCCCGAGATCGGCGTCGTCGGCCACAACGAGGACGTGGCGCGCGAGATCTACGGCGCGGTCGAGGTCTACAAGGCAATTTTCCGGCCGATGAAGGCGACGCTCTCGGGCCGCGACGAGAAGGTGCTGATGAAGGTCGTCGTCGACTGCGCGAGCGACAAGGTGGTGGGCGTCCACCTCTTCGGGCACGACGCGGGCGAGATCATCCAGGCCGTCGGCATCGCCGTCACGATGGGGGCGACCAAGGCCGATTTCGACCGCACCATCGCGGTCCACCCGACCGCGAGCGAGGAGCTCGTGACCATGCGGGTGCCCGCGGTCACGAAGCGGCCGGTCGCGGTCGGGTGATCGCGCAGGCGATTTCCGCACCCTCGACGCCGGCTCCCCCCGGTCCATATTGGCCTGCATGGGCAAGCGAGACGACGCGCAGGCAAGGCGGCAGGCCATCATCGACGGGATGCTGGCCGATGCCCTGCGCCCCGCCTTCACCTACCGGCTCCCCAGCCACCACGCGCTGCCACCGGATATCCGGCAGGCGGTCGACCGGCTGCTCGCCAAGGCCGAGACGCAGCGCACCCGCTGCCTCACCTACGACGACCTCGAGGAGGCGCTGCCGCCCCGCGACGTGACCGCGGAGGATCTGGAGGCGATCTTCTGGATCCTGGCCGAGCACGGCATCGAGGTCGAGGACGGGGAGTGAGCGGCCGGCCTGAGGGGCAGAGAGCCCGCTGACACGCTGCCGCGACCGGCCGGAATCCTTCCCGGGAGCGACCTTTGACGGGGGACGCGGCTCGGAATGCGCGATCGCCCTTCGGCGCGCACCGATCGGCCTCTTGTGAGCATCACGCCGTGATGCGGGCCTCGGGATTTCGCGATCGGATCTCGTCCTGCCGCTCCGGCGCGCCAACATTGAAAAACTTCTGACTGAGCGAAATCAACATCGAAATCGACGGTTGAATTGATCGAAACATATGCGCAGTTTAACCAATTTTTAAGCAGGATCTATTTTGATGGAGCACCGATGAATTGACGATATGGCGGGGACGTTTCGATGAGAGTGTTGCAGAATTTGAGGATCGTCTCGAAGATCGCCATCCCGCTCGTCCTGACCATGGCCATCGGCGCGGCGCTGACCTGCTACGCACGCGCCGTCATGAATGGACTCTCGGACCGGACCGCGGCGATCGTCGACGTTCAGACCGCACGCATGGACGCCCTTGCGCGCGTGCAGATCGGTCTGATCGAGGCGGCGGTGATGGACCGGAACATGCTCCTCGAATCCGCAGCCGAGGCGAGAGGCCGTTTCCGCGCTCGTCAGCAGGCGGCGATGCTCGTCGCCCGGACTGCGAGCGACAGTCTGATCGCCCTCGCCGATACGGAGGAACGGCGCGCGATGAACAGGAAGGTCCGTGCGGACGTCGAGGCGTTCTTCGGCACGCTCGATCGCGTCGCCGAACTGAGCGGGCAGCAGCGAAACACCGAGGCGTTCGCACTCGCGCGTGATGTCGGCATTCCCGCGCGCCTCAAGATCGTCGAGTGGCTCGACGCGCGGACCGTCACGCTGAACGACGAGCTCCAGGCGGCCAAGCTGAAGGCCGCCGAGGAGGCCGCGGATGGGACGCGCATGCTGCTCGGCCTCACGATGGCCGGTTTCCTGGCGGCTGCCGCCATCGCAGGCTTCATCGTCGTCCTGGGCATCACGCGCCCGCTGGCGAACCTCGTCGGAATCCTGCAGCGCATGGCGAAGGGCGAGACCGAGGCCGTCATTCGCGAGGCTGCACGCGGCGACGAGGTCGGTGCGGTCGCCCGCGCCGTCGACGGCATCAAGGCGATGGTCGCCCGGAAGGCCGCCGACGAAGCGGAACAGCGCCGTATGGCCGACGAGGCGGCCATCGCCGAGCGCAAGCGCACCATGCTGGAACTGGCCGGCCGTTTCGAGGCGGCCGTGGGCGTGATCGTCGGCCTCGTATCGTCGTCCGCGACCGAGCTTCAGGCCACCGCCCAGCAGATGACCGCGACGGCCACCGAGACCGCGAGCCAGTCGACGACCGTGGCGGCGGCGGCCGAGCAGGCGGCGACCAATGTCGGCACGGTCTCGGCAGCCGCGGAGGAACTCGGCACGTCGGTCGGCGAGATCGGGCGGCAGGTCGCCGGTTCCGCGGATCTTGCCGCCACCGCGGCTCGCGAGGCGGACGCCACCGCGCGCCTCGTGCAGGATCTGAGCGCGGCGGCCGCGCGCATCGGCAATATCGTCAGCCTGATCTCGAATATCGCCGACCAGACGAACCTCCTGGCGCTCAACGCGACGATCGAGGCGGCCCGGGCCGGCGAGGCGGGCCGCGGCTTCGCGGTGGTGGCGAGCGAGGTCAAGGCGCTCGCCGCCCAGACGGGCAATGCGACCAGCGAGATCGACGGGCAGGTCTCGCAGATCCAGGGATCGATGCAGGAGGCGGTCCGGGCGATCGGAGCCATCTCGGGCCGTATCCAGGAGATCAGCGGCGTGGCGACGTCGATCTCGGCGGCTGTCGAGGAGCAGGGGGCCGCGACCCGCGAGATCGTCCGCAACGTGGCACAGGCCGCCGCTGGCACCAGAGAGGTCACGAGCAACATCGCGGGCGTCGCCGGTGCGGCGGAGGAGACGGGCGCGGCGGCGAGCCAGGTTCTCGCCTCCGCCTCCGAGTTGTCGCGCCAGTCCGAGCGACTCGGGGCGGAGGTCGGCACGTTCCTCTCCACGATCCGGGCCGCCTGAGGGCGGAGCGCGGCACTCGCTTCTCCCCGCAAACCCTCCTATAAGCCGCGCTCGCGCGCGGCTTTTCTCGTGCGCGCAATCAGGCGGATGAGGAGCCTGGGAGACGGGACATGGGCGAGCGTTGGACACCGAAGACGTGGCGTGATCTGCCGATCCAGCAGGTGCCGTCCTATCCGGATGCCGCCGCGCTTCAGGGCGTGGAGGCGCAGCTCGCGACGTTCCCGCCGCTCGTTTTTGCCGGTGAGGCGCGCAAGCTCAAGGCGTCGCTGGCCCGCGTCGCGGCGGGCGAGGCCTTCCTGCTCCAGGGCGGGGATTGTGCCGAGAGCTTCGACGAGCACTCCGCCGACAACATCCGCGATTTCTTCCGCGTCTTCCTGCAGATGGCGCTGGTGCTCACCTTCGCGGGCGGCTCGCCGGTCGTGAAGGTCGGCCGCATCGCCGGCCAGTTCGCCAAGCCCCGCTCCTCGCCCACCGAGACGTTGGACGGCGTGGCACTGCCGAGCTACCGCGGCGACATCATCAACGGGCTCACCTTCGCGGAGGAGGCGCGCATCCCCGATCCGCGCCGCCAGCTCGAAGCTTACCGGCAATCGGCCGCGACGCTGAACCTGCTGCGCGCCTTCGCCACCGGCGGCTACGCGAATCTCGAGAACGCGCACCGCTGGATGCTCGGCTTCGTGAAGGATTCGCCGCAATCGTCCCGCTACCAGGACGTGGCGGAGCGGATGAGCGACGCGCTCGACTTCATGCGCGCCATCGGCATCAACCCGGAGACGCACCAAGAGGTGCGCACCACCGATTTCTTCACCAGCCACGAGGCCCTGCTCCTCGGCTACGAGGAGGCGCTGACGCGCGTCGATTCGACGAGCGGCGACTGGTACGCCACCTCCGGGCACATGCTCTGGGTGGGCGACCGCACCCGCCAGCCGGACCACGCGCATATCGAGTATGCCCGCGGGATCAGGAACCCGATCGGCCTCAAGTGCGGACCCTCGATGACGGCGGACGGCCTGATCCGGCTGATCGACGTCCTCAACCCGGACGACGAGGCGGGTCGGCTGACGCTGATCTGCCGCTTCGGCGCGGACAAGGTGGGCGAGCACCTGCCGGGCCTGATCCGGGCGGTGGAGCGCGAGGGCCGCAGGGTCGTGTGGGCCTGCGACCCGATGCACGGCAACACGATCTCGGCCGGCCGCTACAAGACGCGGCCCTTCGAGCGGGTGATGCAGGAGATCGAGGGCTTCTTCGGCGTGCACCGCGCCGAGGGCACGATCGCCGGCGGCATCCACCTGGAGATGACGGGCAAGGACGTCACCGAGTGTACGGGCGGTGCTCGCGCCCTGACGGCGGACGACCTGCAGGACCGCTACCACACCTACTGCGACCCGCGCCTCAACGCTGAGCAGGCGCTCGAAGTCGCTTTCCTGACGGCCGAGCTCGTGAAGCGCGAGCGCGCAGCCTTCGAGCGGCCGCGCCTCGACGCGGCCGAGTAAGACGGGTTCGGGCGCGCCGCGGAGACTTCCGCGGCGCGCCGGGCTGCTAGTGCAGCCAGTTCGTGAAGAAGTAGATCAGCAGGATGATCGGAAGCGGGATCCCGATCAGCCAGAGCAAGCCGCCTTTCAGCATTGCAACTCTCCGTTGAACTCAGCACGCTTCAACGGCCGGACGAGATTTTGGGTTCCTACCTGAGAGGGACCTCGCTCGCATTCATCCACAGGCTGTTTCGGTCGGCGGGGCGACGGGGCGGACGCCGCCGAAAAGGTGCCCCGTGTGGCCGAGCGTGGCTGGAGCGCCGGCCGCTGGAGCGCTAAGCTTAGGCATGCCCCTCGCCCTCCTGCGTCGGCCCGATCCGGAACATCTCGACATCGCCTTCGCAGGCGAGACCTTCCGCGTGGCCCTGCGGCGCCGCCCGGCGGCGCGACGGCTGACACTCAGGGTCTCCCAGGCGACCGGCGAGGTCATCCTCACGCTGCCCACGCGCACCTCGCTCGCCACCGCGCAGCGCTTCGCGGCGGGCCACGGCGGCTGGATCGCGACCCGGCTCGCCCGCGTGCCGACGCGGGTCCCGTTCGAGCCCGGATCGGTCCTGCCCCTGCGCGGCGTGCCTCACCGGATCGCGCAGCGGGGACTGCGCAGCGGAGCGACCCGCCTGGAACGGGTCGGTGAGGAACCCGTCATCTCCGTTTCCTGCGAGGCGGCCTTCGTGGCGCGGCGCGTTCGGGACTGGCTGCAGCGGGAGGTGCGCGCCGATCTGACCGTGGCGATCACGCGCTACACGGACGCTCTCGGGCAGGGGCCGTCGCGCGTCACAGTGCGCGACACCCGCAGCCGCTGGGGCTCCTGCACGGCGCGGGGCGAGCTCAACTTCTCCTGGCGGCTGATCCTCGCGCCACCCCTTGTGCTCGACTATCTCGTCGCGCACGAGATGGCGCACCTGCGCGAGATGAACCATTCCGCGCGCTTCTGGTCGCTCGTCGCAGGGATCTGCCCGCACATGGACGAGGCGGAAGCCTGGCTCAAGCACAACGGCGCGAGCCTCCACCGGTACGGCTGACGTGACCGACGCGCGGCCTGCGCGGGCCGATGCGTGGACGTGTAAGGTCCGATCGGGCGTGCGAGCCTGCCGCGCCCGATCTACCCTTGCCCCGATCAGCCCTTGGCGCGCAGCACGCGCTCGCGCGAGACCCGCTCCACCGGCCAGGTCGGGCGCGGATCGGTCTCGCCCGGATTGAGCGTGCGCGGTGCCACGCTGTCGCAGAATTCCCGCTGCCGCACGATCGTGGCGTGGCCGTAGGCGTCCCGGCGGCGGATGTAGCCGCCGTCCCGGCAGAAGCCCGCGATCTCCGCCGACGAGCCCGCCCGCCGCCCGTAGGGGTTGCGCGATACGGGGGGATGCTCGACCGTCAGCGTCGCGCTGCGGTTGAGGGAGCGCTCGACATAGGTCGTCTCGCCGATGGGCAGCCCCTCGGCAGATGCCTGCGTGACGCCGGCAGCGAGAAGGAGGGTCGGCAGGAGGAGGTGACGCATGGGTTGGCTCGATCCGGATCAGAACCGCAGGTTGACCCAATCTAGAGCTTGGCCCCGCCGAAGGGTAGCACAATGTGGCGAAAATGAGCCGGGCCGGATCGCTTGACAGGGTACGGCCGAGCATGGTCGGAACACCGGGCTCCCGGCCCCGCGCCCGTATCTCGGCCGGGGCGCTCCAGCAAGGATGTGTCGCGTGGGTCTGCGCAAGAGGCTCGATCGTGTCAGGCGCATGGCCGCGCCCTTCGCCCTCGCGCTGCCTCTGGTCGCCGGTTGGGGCGCCGCCGGAGCGCTGGCGCAGGGGACGGTGCGCAAGACCTTCGACGATTGGCAATTGCGCTGCGAGACGCCGGCCGGAGCCAAGGCGGAGCAATGCGCCCTCGTCCAGTACCTCGCCGCCGAGGACCGCCCGAACCTGACCCTGGTCGTGATCGTGCTGAAGACCGCCGACAACCGCGGCTACCTGCTGCGCGTCGTCGCCCCGCTCGGCATCCTGCTTCCCTCGGGCCTCGGCCTGAAGATCGACCAGACGGATGTCGGGCGCGCCGGCTTCGTGCGCTGCCTCACCACGGGCTGCGTCGCCGAGGTCGTGATGGACGACAACCTGATCCGCCAGTTCAAGGCAGGCACGCAGGCGACCTTCATCGTGTTCCAGACACCGGAGGAGGGCGTCGGCATTCCGCTCTCGATGAAGGGCTTCGGCGCCGGATTCGACAATCTGAAGTAGTTCCGCCCATGGGATGCGCGCGAGACGGCGACGCGGCGGCCGGGAGGATGGTGTGATGCGTGTTCGGTCGAAAGCGGGCCTCTCCGCGCTCCTGCTCGCGCTCGTCGCCACCGGCGCCCGCGCGGAGGAAGGCAACTTCCTCAGCAACCTGTTCAAGTACGGCGGGACCACCGTGCCGCCCTCGCAACCGAAGGAGCTGGAGGCGCCGTACTGTCCGCCGGTCGGTGTCTCCGAGGGCGGCGCCGCGCTGCAGACGCTCGCCGGCCGCTCGGCCGACAAGCCGAACATCCGCACGCAGGTCACGCTCGGGCGGCTGGCCCGCGAGTGCACGCGGCGCGAGGACGGATCGATCACCGTGAAGGTCGGCGTCGAGGGGCGTGTCCTGCTGGGCCCGGCCGGCGCGCCCGGCCGCTTCGACGTGCCGATCACCATCGCGATCAAGTCCGACGAGAAGGTCGTTACCTCCCGCTTCCGGCGCCTCTCGGCAACCGTAGCGCCCGGCGAGGCGCAGGGCTTCTTCTCGGTGGTCGAGGAGGATCTCTCCGTGCCCGCCGCGATAACCCGCGACTACGAGATCGAGGTGGGACTGGGCGGCAGCGCCCCGAAGGCCGGCAAGGCTCAGCCGCGCCGCAAGGCGCCCGTCGCCGCGGTGCCGACCTCGCCCGAGCAGACCGGCGCGAGCCAGTGAGGGCGCCCCGGCTATCCCCGACCTGACCCGGCCGATCTGCCGATTCCGATGGTGATCCCGACGCGCGCACGGCCCTGGCTCGGCCGCGAGACCGCGTTCTCGCTCCATGCCACCGCCGACCCTGTCTTCGACCGCCGCCTCGTGCTGGCGGGAGGAGGGGAGGGGAGCTGGATCACCCTGAGCATCCGCGGCGACCCGGCCGCACCCCCGCTTCGCCCGATGCTGCGGCTCCTGCGCGAGGGACTTCCTCCAGAGGACTTTCTCCTCCCGGGCCTCACCGAGGGCGTGGCGCACTGGCTCGGCCTGCTTCCGCCGGACACCGTGGAGATCCGCCTCGCCCTCGGGCCGGGGGCCACCCTTCTGCGGGCTGGCCTGCGCACCCATGCCAGCGTCTTCGCGGAATGCCTCCTCAAGCGGCCGCAGCGCTTCGTTCCCGCCCTCTACACCTTCGCCCGCCGCGATGCGCGCCGCTATCGCGACATCCTGCGGGGCGCCTGCGCGGTGACGCCGCTCGACCGCTACACGGCCTGGGCCGCGGCGCGCGGCACGCCGTCGGGCGTCGACGCGCCGTCTCCCGCCCGCCGCGTCCGCGTGATCGTCCGCGCCGGGGCAGGGGAGGGGGGCGGCCTCGCCCGCACCCTGGCGGCGCTCGGCGCGCAGACGCACCCGTCCTGGCACGCCCTCGTCCTGCACGGTACCGGCAGCCGCCTCGCGCGCATCGACGACGCCCGCGTGGAGCAGCGCCCCGGCGCCGCCTCGGACGCGCTCGGCGACCTCTGCGGTGACGCCGACGCCTGCCTGTTCCTAGCGCCCGGCGATGTGCTGCGTGCGGACACCCTCGCGCTGCTGGTCCGTCACCTCTTCGGGCGGCCGGGCCTCGACCTCGCCTACGCGGATTCCGTCGGGCCGGACGGGCGGCCGCATCTCAAACCCGACTGGAGCCCCGATCTCGCCCTCGCGACGGGCTATGTCGGCCGTCCGGCGCTCCTTGCGGCGGAATGGCTCGCGCGGGTACCGCGGGGGGCGCGCGAGCCGTCCGGTCTCGCCGCGGACCTGGTTCTCGCCGCGGCGACGGCCCGCGCGGCCATCCACGTCCCCCAGATCCTGTGCCGGACCGAGGCGCCCGTAGCGGTGCCGGACGTCGACGGAATCGCCCATCATCTCGCGGCGCGTGGGTCGCCCGCCGCCGTCGCGGAGCGACCGGGCGGCGCGCGCCTCGTCTGGCCACTGCCCGCACCGGCGCCGAAGGTCAGCGTGATCATCCCCTCGCGCGACCGGCTCGACCTGATCACGCGCGTCTGCCGCGGGGTGCTGCACGAGACGGCCTACAGCCCGCTCGAGGTCATCATCGTCGACAACGGCTCGACCGATCCGGCAGTCCTCGCCCATTACGACGATCTGCGCCGGGACGCGCGGGTGCGGATTCTCCCGTTTCCGGAATCCTTCAACTTCTCCGCCATGGTCAATGCGGGCGTCGCCGCCGCGTCCGGAGAGGTCGTGCTGCTCCTCAACAACGACGTGGCCGTGCTCGAGCCCGGCTGGCTGGACGCGATGGTGCGACAGGCCTGCCGGCCCGAAATCGGCGCGGTCGGCGCGAAGCTCCTCTACGGCGACGGACGGCTCCAGCACGCCGGCGTCGTCGTCGGTCTCGGCGGCCGGGCCGGCCACATCCTCCGCCGCCGGCCCGCCGACACGCCGGGGCGTCTCGGCCAGATGCGGGTCGCGCACGAGGTCTCCGCGGTCACGGCGGCCTGCCTCGCGGTCCGCCGCGCCCGTTACGAGGCCGTCGGCGGCTTCGACGCGGAGGCTTTCCCGATCGACTTCAACGACGTCGATTTCTGCCTGCGCCTCGGGGCGCGGGGCTGGAAGACGATCTGGACGCCCGATGCAGTGTTGGCGCACCTCGAATCCGTCAGCCGCGGGCCGGCGATCGGCGCCGCGCGCCGCCGCTTCGAGGCCGAGGCGGCCCGCTTCTCGGAGCGGTGGCGGGACGTGATCCGCCACGACCCGTTCTACCACCCGGCCCTGTCGGTCACGACCTTCGGCGAGGATCTGGAATAACCGGGCAAAACGAAGGGGCCGCCGCTCGCGCGGGGCCCCTCGGTCGTTCCGCACCAGTGGTGCCGGCCTGTCACTGGACGAGGCGCGGTCCCCCGGTCTGCACCTTCTCATTCTCGGACATGATGCCGAGGCGCTTGGCGACCTCGGTATAGGCCTCGATCAGGCCGCCGAGGTCCTTGCGGAAGCGATCCTTGTCGAGCTTGTCGGAGGACTTGATGTCCCAGAGCCGGCAGGAATCTGGGGAGATCTCGTCGGCCACGACGATCCGCATCAGGTCGCCCTCCCAGAGGCGCCCGGTCTCCATCTTGAAGTCGACGAGCCGGATGCCGACGCCGAGGAAGAGTCCCGACAGGAAGTCGTTCACCCGGATCGCGAGCGCCATGATGTCGTCGATCTCCTGCGGCGTCGCCCAGCCGAAGGCCGTGATGTGCTCCTCCGAGACCATCGGATCGTTGAGCTGGTCGTTCTTGTAGTAGAACTCGATGATCGAGCGCGGCAGCTGCGTGCCTTCCTCGAGGCCGAGCCGCGTCGCCAGCGAGCCCGCGGCCACGTTCCGCACAACGACCTCGAGCGGGATGATCTCGACCTCGCGGATCAGCTGCTCGCGCATGTTCAGGCGGCGGATGAAGTGGGTCGGCACGCCGATGTCGTTGAGGTGCTGGAAGACGAATTCCGAGATCCGGTTGTTCAGCACGCCCTTGCCGTCGATCACCTCGTGCTTCTTCGCGTTGAAGGCGGTCGCGTCGTCCTTGAAGTGCTGGATGAGCGTTCCGGGCTCGGGACCTTCGTAGAGGACCTTCGCCTTGCCCTCGTAGATGCGACGGCGGCGGTTCATAGGCGTGTACCGTGGTTTGAGGAAGTCCATGGGCCGTGACTCCTTGGCGACCAAACGATGTGCGGAATCCGCGGCGTGGCGGCCTGATCGAAGGCCGGGCCGCACGCGCTTATCGTTGCCGATCGCCCCCGGCGGCCGGCAGCCAAAGTACCCGAAGCGGGTTTGCAGCACAACGCGTTAGCCTTGCGCGCGATCCCGTCGCGCACCGGGTGCAGGGCCCAGGCGGGAGCGGCGGGGGCCCTGTCAGACGGTCTTCGAGGGATAGCGGCAGAGATCGTTGATAGGGCAGCGCGGGCATTCGGGGCGTCGCGCCTTGCAGGTGTAGCGCCCGAACAGGATCAGCCAGTGATGGGCATTGAGCCGGTAGGGCGCGGGCACGATCGCCTCCAGGCCCGCCTGCACCTTGTCGGTCGTCGGCGCGACGACGAGGGGGATCCGGTTCGAGACCCGGAAGATGTGCGTGTCGACCGCGATCGTCTCGACGCCGAACGCGACGTTGAGCACCACGCTCGCCGTCTTGGTCCCGACTCCGGGCAGGATCTCCAGCGCCTCTCGCGAGCGGGGCACCGTCC
>NZ_CP029550.1:6620000-6788375 GCF_003173715.1 Methylobacterium durans
GCACCTTCGTGATCGCCGCCGTCAGGGACGTCTTGCCATGGTCGACGTGGCCGATCGTCCCGATGTTGCAGTGCGGCTTCGTGCGCGAAAACTTCTCTTTGGCCATCGTCTCTTTCCTGCGGCAAGGCCCGCGCTCGCGCGGGCCTGAACGGTCGCCCTCAAGTCTCGGAGCCGGGCGAAAGGCGCGGACCGCTTAGAGGCAACCTGTCCTTTGATCAAGGGGCGGTGTCGGACGGTCCCCGGCCCGCCCGGGACCGCCCGGACGAAACCCGCTACTCCGCCGCCTCCCCGTAGGCTTCCGGCGGCGGGCAGGAGCACATCAGGTTGCGGTCGCCGTAGGCGTTGTCGACGCGGTTGACCGGCGGCCAGTACTTGTCGATGCCGAGCGTGCCGGCCGGGAAGCAGGCGGCCTCCCGCGAGTAGGGCCGTTCCCAGGGGCCGATCAGGTCCTGCACTGTGTGGGGCGCGTTCTTGAGCGGGTTGTTCCGGGGGTCGCTGCTCCCCTCCTCGATCGCCCGGATCTCCTCCCGGATCGCCAGCATGGCGTCGCAGAAGCGGTCGATCTCGGCCTTGGTTTCCGACTCGGTCGGCTCGATCATCAGGGTGCCGGCCACCGGCCAGCTCATGGTCGGCGGGTGGAAGCCGCAATCGATCAGGCGCTTGGCGATGTCGTCGACGCTGATGCCGGCGCTCTTCTGGAAGGGCCGCACGTCGACGATGCACTCGTGCGCGACCCGCCCGTTCCGGCCGGCGTAGAGGATCGGGTAGGCTCCCGCGAGCCGCCGGGCGATGTAGTTGGCGTTGAGGATCGCGACCCGCGTCGCCTGGGTCAGCCCGCGGCCCCCCATCAGCAGGCAGTAGCTCCACGAGATCGGCAGGATCGAGGCCGAGCCGTAGGGCGCGGCCGAGACGGCGCCCGCCTCGCCGCTGCGCGGGTCGCCCGGCAGGAACGGGATCAGGTGCGCCTTGACGCCGATCGGCCCCATGCCCGGGCCGCCGCCCCCGTGCGGGATGCAGAACGTCTTGTGCAGGTTGAGGTGGCTGACATCCGCCCCGATGTCCCCGGGCCGGGCGAGGCCGACGAGGGCGTTGAGGTTCGCCCCGTCGAGATAGACCTGGCCGCCGTGGCCGTGGACGATGTCGCAGATCTCCCGCACCCGCTCCTCGAAGACGCCGTGGGTCGAGGGGTAGGTGATCATGCAGGCGGCGAGGTTCGCCCCGTGGCGCTCGGCCTTCGCCCGGAAATCGTCGAGGTCGATGTTGCCGTCGGCATCTGCCCCGACCACCACGACGCTCATGCCGCACATCTGGGCCGAGGCCGGATTGGTGCCGTGCGCCGAGGACGGGATCAGGCAGACGGTACGGTGCGCCTCCCCGCGCGAGAGGTGGAAGCTGCGGATGGCGAGGAGCCCCGCATACTCGCCCTGCGCGCCCGAATTCGGCTGCATCGAGATCGCGTCGTAGCCCGTGATCGCGCAGAGTTTTTCCGAGAGGTCGTCGATGAGCTGCCGGTAGCCCTGCGCCTGGTCCTCCGGCGCGAACGGGTGGATCTCGGAGAATTCGGGCCAGGAGATCGGCAGCATCTCGGCCGTGGCATTGAGCTTCATCGTGCAGGAGCCCAGCGGGATCATGGCCCGGTCCAGTGCCAGGTCCCGGTCGGCGAGGCGGCGCATGTAGCGCGTCATCTCGCTCTCGGCCCGGTTCATGTGGAAGATCGGGTGCGTCAGGTACTCGGAGGTGCGCACGAGCCCCTGCGGCAGCCGCGGCTCGGGCCAGCCCTCGTCGTAGGCGAGCTCGGAGCCGCCGAAGGCGTGCCAGACCGCCTGGACGATGTCGGGCCGGGTCCGCTCGTCCACGGTGATGCCGATCCGGTCGCTGCCGACCCGGCGCAGGTTCACCCCGTTCGCCAGGGCGTTCTGCAGGATCACGCCCTGGAAGGGGCCGACCTCGACCGTGATCGTGTCGAAGAAGGCGGGCGGGCGGACCGTGAAGCCGAGGCGTTCCAGGCCGGCGGCGAGGCGCACCGCGTCCCGGTGCACCCGGTCGGCGATGGCCTTGAGGCCGCGCGGCCCGTGATAGACCGCGTACATCGAGGCGATGACGGCGAGCAGCACCTGGCTCGTGCAGATGTTCGAGGTCGCCTTCTCCCGGCGGATGTGCTGCTCGCGGGTCTGCAGGGCGAGGCGGTAGGCTCGGTTGCCGTTCGCGTCGACCGAGACGCCGACGATGCGTCCGGGCAGGGCGCGCTTGTGGGCGTCGCGGGTCGCCATGTAGGCGGCGTGCGGGCCGCCGTAGCCCATAGGCACGCCGTAGCGCTGCATCGAGCCGACCGCGATGTCGGCGCCCATCTCGCCGGGCGGCTTCAGAAGCGTCAGGGCCAGTGGGTCGGCGGCGATCGCGGCGATCGCGCCCACCGCGTGGAGCGCCGCGATCGGACCCGAGAAATCGTGGACGTCGCCGCAAACGCCCGGATACTGGAACAGCGCGCCGAACACGGCGGCGGGGTCGAGGTCGGTGAAGGGATCGCCCACGACGATGCGCCAGCCGAGCGGCGCGGCGCGGGTCCTCAGCACCGCGATCGTCTGCGGCAGGCACTCGTGATCGACGAAGAAGGCATCCGCCTTCGCGGTCGCGACGCGGTGGGCCATGCCCATCGCCTCGGCTGCAGCGGTGGCCTCGTCGAGGAGCGAGGCGTTCGCCACGTCGAGCCCCGTCAGGTCGCAGACGAGGGTCTGGAAATTCAGTAGGGCCTCGAGCCGCCCTTGGCTGATCTCAGGCTGGTAGGGCGAGTAGGCCGTGTACCAGGCCGGGTTCTCGAAGATGTTGCGCTGGATCGCCGGCGGCATCGTGGTGCCGTGGTAGCCCTGGCCGATCAGCGAGACGAGGACCCGGTTCCGGTCGGCCACGGTGCGGATGTGCTCGATCACCCGGCGCTCGCTCAGCGAGCGGCCGAAATCGATGCGCTCGGCCTGACGGATGCCCGCCGGCACGGTCTCGTCCACGAGGGCGTGGAGGTCGGGCGCGCCGACGACGGCGAGCATGGCGGCGATCTCCGCCTGGCTCGGGCCGATGTGGCGGCGGTTGGCGAAATCGTAGGGGTCGTAACGGTCAGCGCTCATGGGGCGTCCCCGGCGTCGGCGAAGCGGGCGGGCGGAGGGAGGGCTATTTCGCCATCGCCGCGTAGGCGGCCTCGTCCATCAGCCCGTCGAGGGCGGCAGGATCGTCGAGGCGGATCCGGTAGAGCCAGCCGGCGCCCTGCGGATCGGACGCGACGGAGCCCGGATCGTCGACCGCGGCCGGGTTGATCTCCGTCACCTCGCCCGCCACCGGGGCGTAGACGTCGGAGGCCGCCTTGACGGACTCGACCACCGCCGCGGCGTCGCCCTTCTTCAGCTTGGCGCCGACCTTAGGCAGCTCGATGAAGACAAGGTCGCCGAGTTGCTCGGCGGCGTGGGCCGTGATGCCCACGGTGGCGACCTCGCCCTCGAGCTTCAGCCACTCGTGCTCGTCGGTGAATCTCAGCATGGTCCGCTCCTGAAGGATTGAGAGAAAGTGGTCAGCTGCGCTTGAAGCCGGCCGGGACGAAGGGCAGGCGGGCGACGGCGAGGGGCAGGCGCTGGCCGCGCAGCTCCGCGAAGATCGTGCGGCCGGGCTCGGCGAGGGAGGCGGGCAGGTAGCCCATGGCGACGGGCGCCTGCAGGCTCGGGCCGAACCCGCCCGAGGTGACGTGCCCGACCGGCTCGCCGCCCGTCTCCCCGGCATAGAGGGTGATGCCGGCCCGGACCGGGGCGCGCCCCTGCGGCAGCAGGCCGACGCGGCGGCGCTCGGGCCCTCGCTCCAACGCGCCGAGGATTCGCTCCGCGCCCGGGAAACTGCCCTCCCGGGCGCCGCCGCGGCGCCGGGCCGGCGAGATCGCCCAGGCGAGCCCGGCCTCGACCGGATCGGTGTCGGGGCCGATGTCCGAGCCGTGCAGGCAGAGACCTGCCTCGAGCCGCAGGGAATCGCGGGCGCCGAGGCCGATCGGCAGCACCTCCGGATCGGCGAGGAGCGCTTCCGCGATCGGCTCCGCGGCATCGGCGGGCAGCGAGATCTCGAACCCGTCCTCGCCGGTGTATCCGGACCGGGCCACGATAGCCGGCGCACCGAGGATCGCGGTCTCGCGCACGTCCATGAAGCGCATCGCGGCGACGTCCGGGGCGAGCCGCGCCAGGGCCGCCTCGGCCCGGGGACCCTGCAGCGCGAGGAGGGCAGCCGGCTGCTCGGTGATCCGGATGCTGCCCGGCAGGCTCGCCCGCAGATGGGCGAGGTCCGCCGCCTTGTTGGCGGCGTTGACGACGAGCATCAGCCGGTCCCCGAGGTGCGCGACCATCAGGTCGTCGCGGATGCCGCCGGCCTCGTCCGTCAGGAGGCCGTAGCGCTGGCGCCCGGGCTGGAGGCCCAGGATGTCGACCGGGATCAGGCGCTCCAGCGCCGAAGCCGCCTCGGCCACGCCGGATTCCCCGGTGACGGCGATCTGGCCCATGTGCGAGACGTCGAACAGGCCGGCCGCGGCGCGCGCGTGCAGGTGTTCCTTGAGCACCCCGGCCGCGTAGTGGAGCGGCATCGCGTAGCCCGCGAACGGCACCATCCGGGCGCCGAGGCGCAGGTGAAGGGCGAGCAGCGGCGTCTCTCGCGGAGCGCCCGGCGGGGGTGGGGCAGCGCGGGCCGAAGCGTCACGCTCGACGGCAGCGGGGGGCACAGGTTCTGGAGACATCGGTCTCTCCGCAACAGACGGCACCGGCAAAATCCGAGCGGATCCTGCCCCTGCCCCCATCTGTCGCGGTTACCTGAGAGCTTCTCTCAACCGCCGGGGCGGCTGAGATTTCTCCTTCGGTGGGCGCCGTGCGGCGCCTCTCTCCAGATTGTCCAACGAGTGCGGTGATTGTGCCTGAGAGTTTCCGGGGGTGGTTGCTCCGTCGGCGCCATGGCCGGCTCGCGCCGGACTGGGCTCTCCCGCATCGTCTGTTTCGAACGCCGACAGCGTGTCATGTCGCGGCGCATCCTGCAAGCGCCGTACGGCCATGAGACCGCGACGCGACTGCGCCGCACGGCCATGTGATCGGGTCGGCTCGGCATCCTCCGTCCCATTGCGCTCCTTTTGGGCATTTCGACGCGAAACTGAGCTCGGAAGGATTGATTTCGTCCAAGTGTGGCAAGACTGGCATAGGGGCGGCCCGGTCCGCGGCCTAGGTTCGGCCCAACGCTTCTCGCTCCGGGATTCCGCCACATGCTCAAGTCGCTTCTGCTCGCGGGCGCCGCCACTGCGCTCGTCGCTGGCGCCGCCGCCGCCGCCGACCTGCCGCGCCGCGCCGAGCCGCCGCCGGTCTTCACGCCCGTCCCCGTCTTCACCTGGACGGGCTTCTACCTCGGCACCCAGACCGGCTACGCGATCACCGACAACGGCCCGATCCGCACCCAGGGCAACGATCCGTTCACCATCGGCAACGTGGCCGCCGGCTTCCGCCCGGCCCGGATCCGCGCGGAGCAGGACGGCCTGACCAGCCTCGGCGGCGGCATCGGCTACAATTACCAGTTCACGCCGGGCGCCGGCTTCGTGGTCGGCTTCGAGGCCGACGCGACTTGGACCGACATCTCGAAGCGCCCGGTCTATTTCAGCCAGCGCGGGGATCCGGCGGCCTTCCAGCAGACGCTCGACTGGCTCGGCACCGTGCGCGGCCGCCTCGGCTACGCCTTCGACCGCGTCTTCGTCTACGGCACCGGCGGCTTCGCCTACGGCAACGTGCTCTACCGGTCGCGCTTCTTCAGCCTGGCGGCGGGCAACCCCCTCGCCTACGCGGGCCAGTTTGACGGCATCGAGACCGGCTTCGCCTACGGCGGCGGCATCGAGTACGCGATCCCAACCGACAGCTTCCTCAACCGCTTCAACTTCGTCGGCTCGCTCCTGAAGGCCGATGCCATCACCCTGAAGGCGGAGTACCTGCGCTACGACCTCGGCAGCCGCAACGTGCTGGTGGCCGGCGGCCTGCTGCCCGCGGCGCCGGGCTCCTACACCTCCCGCTTCCGCACGGAGGGCAGCATTATCCGCGCGGGCTTCAACTACAAGTTCAGCGGGTTCTAGTCGGAAGGGCGCCGGTCCCGCCGGCGTCAAGCACGCGTTTCGAGGCCGGGTCCGCTCTCCGCGGGCCCGGCCTCACCGTTTTCAGGCGTCTCGCGACGCGCGCTCACTCCACCGCCCGCAGACCCGGCTTCGTGCCGGGCTTCGGGCGCAGCGTCTCGCCTTCCGCTGCCCGCCGCACCGTCGAGCGGGCCGCGTCGACAGCCATCGCGGCGGCCGAGATCGTGCGCGGCTCGGTGGGCCGGTCGACCGCGTGGCGGACGATCTCGGCCGCGAGGTCGTCGATCTCGCCCGCGAGCGCTGGGAGCCTGGATGCATCGCCGGACCGGCGCGCCTCCGCCTGGATCTCGAGGAGCCGCTCGGTGGCCACCTCGACGCGCTCGCGGCGCAGGCGGGACAGGCGCTGGCGCAGCCACGCCAACCCCGAGCCGACGCCGCCGCCGAGGAAGGCGACGAGGTAGATCCAGGTCTCGTACCGCTCGATGAAGCTCTCCTGCTCGCGCTCGTAATAGTCGATCGCGCCCGGATGGATCGGCAGACGCGCCGAGGTCGCCGCCGCGGTCACGTCGTAGGCGGGCGCGTGGATCGCGTTCGCGGCCGGCAGGGCGTCGGCGAGCGCGGTGCGCGTCTCGAACAGGTACTGCGTCACCTCGGCGGCGATGCTGCGGGAGAGGTTGGCGCGGGCCATCAGCCGGTAGGAGGCGCCGACTGTGGCGACGTCCTCCTCGGGCAGCTTCGGCTTGCCGCCGAACAGGCCCGCCGGCACGGTCACGGCCTGGAGCCGCGGGAAGCGCTCGATCAGCGCCGGCCCCTCCGACACGCCGAACAGGGCTACCCTGCGGGTGCGGCTCGCGCCCTGGACGAGGCCGATGATCCGCCGCGCGGAGGGCGTCGTCGGCGTCGTCACGAGAGCGACCGCCTCGATCCGCTTCTCGGCGAGCGCCTTGGCGAGGTCGTCCTCCTCGACGGGGACGAGGGTGACGGCGCCCGCGGGCACCGGGCCGGGTCCGGACTCGCGGAGCTGCAGCCCGTAATGCTCGACCGCGTCGCCGATCAGGGTCCGGTCGGCGTTGCGCGCGGCGATGATGCCGAGGCGCCGCCGCGCGAGATCGGGGAAGGCGCGGATCCCCGAGCCCTCCGGCGCCACCACGATCAGGGCCTGCTCGCGCAGGACCGCGAGCGTGAGGCCGTTCGGGGGCAGCGACACGTCCGGCCGGACGACGGCGAGGTCGGCCTCGCCCTTGCGCAGGGACTCGGCGCTCTCGCGCACGCCGTCGAAGGGCAGCACCTTCAGCCGGACGCCCTTGTCGCGGGCGGCGAGCGCCTCCGCGTAGGCGCGCAGCAGGGCCGGCTCGGTGCCCCCGCTCGGGGCGACCGCGATGGTCAGGGTGCTCGCGCGCGACCAGTAGAAGGCCGTGCCCGCGGCGAGCGAGAGCAGCACGGCGACGACGAGGAAGACGAGCTCCCGGCTGATCGGCATCCTCGGCATCGCCGTCCCGCGCCTCCCCGGCCGCAATCCGATGCTCCGCAACACTGCGACGGGCGAGATGGTTGCGAGAACCGGCCGTCGAGGCCCGCCATCGCCTGTGGGAAACCCCGGGAGGCAAACTCACATTTCGAAATTGCGGCGACCGGGCCACCCAGCACGGCCGCGCGGGGTCCGCAATTCGCGTCTCGCGCGCGCGCGCGCGAGAAAAAACCCCGCGAACGCACGGTTCGCGGGGTCAGGCAATTCCACGGGGCGTCCCTAACGGGCCACTGGCATACTGAATACCATTCCTAGCCGACGCGCAAGGGGCCAGCATACTCATTCTGCGGAATTTTTCGCGGCATGCACTGTGATGCGCCTCCGGATGCGCCGATAGACGGCCGGGCTGGTCCCACCCGGGCAGGCCGTCTCGCGACCGGAAGAATTGTTCTCTATAACGAACAAACTTGGCGCTGTTTATAGCCTTTGACCGCTTCTCACCCCTGTTTTTGGAACCGAAACAATAAATTCTCCCCGCTTCGGGCGATCGGGAGATCGATCATCTCGGAACGATCGTTCTTTAAAACGACCATTTCATTGACCTCACGGCGCCGAGCGGTCAGCTTCTGGGGAACCCTCAAACGCACGGCCGGGCTGGTCGCGGTCTCCCGTGGCTTCGCCCGCATGGGCCGGGTGCGAGCCAGAGACACGAGCCAGACCCGCTTTCGGAGAGTGCCCGGATGAGTAGACCGAGACTTGTCGGCATCAGTGCCAACCTGCAGCGGCCGTCGCGGACGCGCGCGCTGGTGGAGGCGATCGCCGAGGAGACCGCGGCCCGCGCGCCGATCGAGCTGCGCCTGTTCGACTTCGTCGATGTCGGTCCCGGGCTCGGCTCCGCCTGGACGCGGAGCGCGCTGCCGCTGCCGGCGCGGCGCGTCGTGGAGGCGATCGAGGAGGCGGACGCCCTCGTTGTCGGCTCGCCCGTCTACAAGGGCGGCTACACGGGCCTGTTCAAGCACCTGTTCGATTTCGTCGAGCCCGACGCCCTCGTGAACAAGCCGGTGGCCATCGCGGCCACGGGCGGCGGCCCCCGCCACGCCCTCGTCGTCGAGCACGCCTTCCGCCCGCTCTTCGGCTTCTTCAGTGCCCTCCAACTCCCGACCGCCGTCTACGGCTCCACCGCCGACTTCACGGACCACGCCCTGACCGACGCGGACGTGCAGGGCCGCGTGCGGGATGCGGCCGGCCAACTCGCCGCGCTGCTCACCCGCGGCGTCCTGCCGGCCCGCCGGCCGGCGGCCGAACTCGCCGCGCCCGAGCCCGCCTTCACGGTGACCGGCCGATGATCGATCGCCGCAGCCTCCTCGCCGCCGCCCTCGCCGCGACGCTCCCGGTGGCCGGGGGCGCGCCGCTCCTCTCGCCCCTGCCTGCCCGGGCCGCGGAGGAGTTCCGGATCGGCTATCAGAAGAACGGTATCCTCGTCGTCGCCAAGCAGCAGGGCGTGATCGAGGAGCGGCTCGCGCGCCTCGGCCATTCCGTGCGCTGGGTCGAGTTCTCCTTCGGGCCGCCGCTCCTCGAGGCCCTGAGCCTCGGCGGCGTCGATTTCGGCCAGACGGGTGACGCCCCGCCGATCTTCGCTCAGGCGGCGGGCGCGAACCTCGTCTACGCGGCCGCCCAGGAGGCGGGCGGGTCCGGCGCCGGCATCCTGCTGCCGGCCGGCTCCAAGATCGAGAGCCTGCGCGACCTCAAGGGCCGCCGGGTCGCCTTCGCCAAGGCGTCGAGCGCGCACAACCTGACCCTCGCGGCCCTGGAGAAGGCTGGCCTGACCTACGCCGACATCGAGCCGGTGACGCTCGCTCCCGCGGACGCCGCCGCCGCCTTCAGCCGCGGCAGCATCGATGCCTGGACGATCTGGGACCCCTACTTCGCCATTGCGGAGGTGCAGCCCGGCGCCCGCGTCCTCGTGCGCAGCACCGACATCGCGCGGCCGAACAACTTCTTCCTGGCCAACCGCGGCACCGCGGAGACGAAGCCCATCGTGCTCGCCGAGGTGATCGACGCGCTCGCCGGCGTCGCGCGCTGGTGCGAGGCGAATCGCGGCGAGGTCGCGGCGATCCTCTCGAAGGGCACCGGCGTGCCGCTGCCCGCGACCCGCCGGGCGGTCGACCGGACCGACTACGTGATCGGTCCGATGAGCCCCGCCGCCGCCGTCGAGCAGCAGCGCATCGCCGATCGCTTCCACGCCGCCGGCCTGATCCCGCGCCCGATCCGCGTCGCCGACGCGGTCTGGACCCTCCCGTCCCGCAACGGCTGAAGCCCGAGAGCCGAGACGATCCCGATGACCGACCTTCCCCGCTTCCGCGCCGCCGCGGCGCCCGCCCTCTCCGCACCGAGCCGCCGCTCGGTCCTCGCCGGTGCCCTCGGGGCCGCGGCTCTCGCCGCGGGCCGCCCGGTCCGCGCGGCCGAGCCCGGTCTCCTGCGCGTCGGCTACCAGAAATACGGCACCCTCGTCCTCCTGAAGGGCAAGGGCCTGCTGGAGCAGCGTCTGAAGCCCCTCGGCTACCGCGTGGCCTGGGCCGAGTTCCCGTCGGGCCCGCCCCTCCTTGAGGCGCTGAACGCGGGCGCGATCGATCTCGGCTCTGCCGGCGAGGCGCCGCCGATCTTCGCGCAGGCGGCGAGCGCGGATCTCCGCTACGTCGCCAACGAGCCGCCCGCCCCCCTCGGCGAGGCCATCCTCGTGCCCCGCGACAGCAAGGTCCAATCCGTGGCCGACCTGCGCGGCAGGACGATCGCCCTCAACAAGGGCTCGAACGTGCATTTCCTGCTCGTGCGGGCGCTAGCGGAGGCGGGGGTGCCCTACGAGGCGGTCAACCTCGCTTGGCTCAGCCCGGCCGATGCGGGGGCCGCCTTCGCCCGCGGCGCGGTCGACGCCTGGGTGATCTGGGACCCCTTCCTCGCCTCGGCGGAGCGGAGCACCGGTGCCCGCACCCTCGTGACCGGGCAGGGCCTCGCTCCGAACCGTCAGTTCTACCTCTCGACCCGCTCCGCCACCGAGACGCACCGGGACGCGATCGAGGCGGCGCTGACCGCGATCGGCGAGATCGATGCCTGGGCGAAGGACAACACGGATGCGGTCGCGGCCGAGCTCGCGCCCTCCGTCGGCATCCCCGCGCCGGTCCTGACGGTCGCCCTGCGCCGCCTCGCCTACGGCGTCACCCCGCTCGATCCCGCGACGGTCGCGGACCAGCAGCGGGTGGCCGACACCTTCCACGCGCTCGGCCTCCTGCCGAAGCCCCTCCGGGTCGCGGACGCGGTCTGGACGCCGGCGCGGAACGGGTGAGCGCATGACCCAGGCTTCCCCCACCCTCGCGAACCGCACCATTTCGCGCCTCGTCCCCTGGCTGCTGCCGGCGCTGATCCTCGGCGGCTGGCAGGCCGCCGTCTCCCTCGGCCTCGTCTCGAACCGCTTCATGCCGGCGCCCCTCGACGTGGCCCGGGCCGGCATCGAGGCGGCGCGCACGGGCGAGCTCTGGACCAATCTCGGCGTCAGCACCCTGCGGGCGCTCGCGGGCTTCGCCATAGGCGGCGGCATCGGCTTCGCGCTCGGCCTCGCCAACGGCCTGTCGCCGCGCTCGGAGCGGCTCACGGACACCAGCGTGCAGATGGTGCGCAATGTCCCGCACCTGTCGCTGATCCCGCTCGTGATCCTGTGGTTCGGCATCGGCGAGGAGGCCAAGCTCTTCCTGGTGGCGCTCGGCGTGTTCTTCCCGATCTACGCCAACACCCTGCACGGCATCCGCTCGGTCGATCCGGCGCTCGTCGAGATGGGCCGGGTCTACGGGATGAGCCCGTCCGACCTGTTCCGGCGCGTGGTGCTGCCCGGCGCCCTGCCCTCGATCTTCGTGGGCCTGCGCTACGGGCTCGGCATCATGTGGCTGACGCTCATCGTCGCCGAGACGATCTCCGCCTCCTCCGGCCTCGGCTACATGGCGATGCAGGCCCGCGAGTTCATGCTGGTCGACGTCGTGGTGCTGGCGATCCTGATCTACGCGGCGCTGGGCAAGCTCGCCGACACGCTGACGCGGACGCTGGAGCGCATCTGCCTCGCCTGGAACCCCGCCTATCGGACGGTCTGATCCCATGCTGCTCGAAGCCACCCGCCCCGCGGCGCCGACGCGGGCCGCCGAGACCACCCCGCCCTCGCCGGCCCGTGCGGCCGCGCCCGCGGCCCGCGGCATCGCGGTGACCGTCCAGGGCCTCGCCAAGCGGTTCGGCGACGCATCCGTCCTCGAAGGGCTGGACCTCCACCTGCCGGCCGGCGGCTTCACCGCGGTCGTCGGCCGCTCGGGCTGCGGCAAGAGCACCCTGCTGCGCCTGATCCTGGGCCTCGAGACGCCGAGCGCCGGCCGCATCCTCTTGGAGGAGGCGGGCGAGGCGCGGCGCCGCGCGAGCCCGCGCCGGATCATGTTCCAGGAGCCGCGTCTGCTGCCCTGGGCGCGCGTCATCGACAACGTCGCCGTGGGCCTGACCGGCCAGGGCACGCGGGCCGAGCGCCGGGCCCGGGCGGAGGCTGCCCTGGAGGAGGTCGGGCTGAGCGACAAGGCCGGTGCCTGGCCGGCGACCCTGTCCGGCGGCCAACGCCAGCGCGTGGCGCTCGCCCGCGCGCTCGTCAGCCGCCCGGGGCTCCTCGCCCTCGATGAGCCGCTCGGGGCGCTCGACGCCCTCACCCGGATCGGCATGCAGGATCTGATCGAGCGGATCTGGCTGGCGCAGGGATTCACTGCGCTCCTCGTCACCCACGACGTCGGCGAGGCCGTGGCGATGGCCGACCGCATCATCGTGCTCGACGCCGGCCGTGTCGCCCTCGACCTCCGGGTCGACGTGCCCCGGCCCCGCCGCCGTGGCGACCCGAGCCTCGCGGCGCTTGAAGGCCGCATCCTCGAATACCTCCTCGGCGGCAACGCCGGCTGAGCGCAACCGACAGGATTGAGAGAATGACCCAACCGAACGACGGGCGCACCGACGTCCTCTGGTTCCTGCCGACCCACGGTGACGGGCGCTATCTCGGCGCCGCCGAGGGCGCGCGGGCCGTCACCCTGCCCTATCTCCGCCAGATCGCGCAGGCCGCCAACGAACTCGGCTATTTCGGCGTCCTGCTGCCGACCGGGCGCTCCTGCGAGGATTCCTGGGTCGTCGCCTCGGCGCTGGCGCCGCTCACCGAGCGGCTGCGCTTCCTCGTCGCCGTGCGGCCGGGCCTGCAGGAGCCCTCCGTCGCCGCCCGCATGGCCGCGACCCTCGACCGTCTCTCGAACGGGCGCCTCCTCATCAACGTCGTCACGGGCGGCGATCCCGTCGAACTCCGGGGCGACGGCGTCTTCCTCGCGCACGACGAGCGCTACGCCGTCACCGACGAGTTCCTGACGATCTGGCGCGGGCTGCTGGCCGGCGAGACCGTGACCTTCGAGGGCAAGCATTTGCGCTGCGAGGCGGGCCGGGTCATCTTCCCGCCGGTCCAGGCTCCCTACCCGCCGCTCTATTTCGGCGGCTCCTCGCCCGCCGGCATCGAGGTCGCGGCCGACCATTGCGACGTCTACCTGACCTGGGGCGAGCCCCCTTCGGGCGTGGCCGAGAAGATCGCCCGGGCCCGCGAGGCGGCGGAGCGGCGCGGCAAGACCTTCTCCTACGGCATCCGCCTCCACGTCATCGTGCGCGAGACTGAGTCACAAGCCTGGGACGAGGCCGAGCGGCTGATCTCGCGGCTCGACGACGCCACGATCCAGCGGGCGCAGGAAACGCTGAAGCGTCAGGATTCGGTCGGCCAGAGCCGGATGATGGCGCTCCACGGCGGAGACCGCAGCCGGCTCGTCGTGTCGCCGAATCTCTGGGCGGGGGTCGGCCTCGTGCGCGGCGGCGCCGGCACCGCCCTCGTCGGCTCGGCCGATCAGGTCGCCGACCGGATGAAGGAATACATCGACCTCGGCATCGACCGCTTCATCCTCTCCGGCTACCCGCACCTGGAGGAAGCCTACCGCTTCGCCGAACTCGTCTTCCCCAAGCTCCCCTTACGGGCGACGACCGGCAAGGCGCCGACGAATGCGCGCAACGACGGGCCCTTCGGCGAGGTGATCGCCAACGACATCGTGCCGAACCGCCGCATCGCCGCCCACTGACGCGGCGGCGAAATCCTAGGCCGGGACGGCGGATCGCGCCTCCCCGGTGCGCATGATCGCGATCAACAGACCCGACACCGTCAGGAGATCGCATGTCAGGCCGAACACCGACCCGACGAGGAGGTTGTGGCCGGCCCAGCAGGTGGAGGCGCCGAGGAAGAACCGGCGCATCCGCCGCGGCTCCGCCTGAAGCCTTGCCGCGGTCGCGAGCAGGGACCCCAGCCCCGCGCAGGCCGAGGCCCAGCCGCTCCACGTCGCCAGGGTGAGGCAGGCGGCGAGAAGGCTCGTCGCCGCGAACAAGGGCGCAACCCAGGCCGGCCGGCCGCCGTCGCCGATGAAGCGTGCCGAGACGAGGCTCTGGAGCACGGAGATGCTGCACATTGCCATGCCGGTCCCGGCGCCGAGATGCAGGTAATGGAGCCCGAAGCAGGAGGAGCAGGCAGCGGACGCGAGAAGCATCCAGCTTCGCTGCTTCATCATGCCGGCAGAAAATCCAAGGCACAGGCCAAGAGACCCGAAGACATCGAGATGGACGCTGACGGCGCTCCACGCGAATCGGGCAAGGTCGGCGACGTCCATGATTGGCACTCGAGGGCGCGAAAGGCGCGCCTGTCTTCTCGAATGCGCTAGGCTCGCATGGTAACCGGATCGTTAACGTGCCGGGCGCCGGTCCGGCAGCGTTGCGCGAAGGCCGCAGCCGCGCTCAGCGGCCGGGGTGCGGACCTACGATCTGGCGATGCGGCGAAGGCCGGCCGAGGCCGGAAATGGAGCGGGTGAAGGGAATCGAACCCTCGTATTCAGCTTGGAAGGCTGCTGCTCTACCATTGAGCTACACCCGCGCGAGGGGCCGGATAGCACGGCCGTCGGGCCTTGAGAAGGCGCCGGTTCCTCGTTCGCGATCCGTGAAAGTGCTTGGTGGGGGAAGTAGGACTCGAACCTACGAAGCTTACGCAGCGGATTTACAGTCCGCCCCCTTTGCCGCTCGGGACATTCCCCCAAACTGCCGGCCCTCAAGGCCGCGTGCGGCCCTTATGATGAGGGGCAAAGCGGGTGTCAACCGGCTTGGCCGCCCCTCAGCCGCATGGGGCCAGATCGCAGATCCGCACCTGTGCCCGCTCGACGCCGCGCCAGCGGTCGCAGGCGAGGGTTCCGGCCACGTGGAACTCGCGGCCGATGCCGGCGAGGAGCGCCTGACCGAGCGGCCCCTGCGCCGATCGGAAGGAGATGGCGCCGATCGCCTGCCCGTCGCGGCTGCGCAGCCGCGCCCTCACATGCCCGTTGCCGACGAGGCCGGCATCGACGACCCGGTGCCGCGGCAGGGCGAAGACGGGCTCCGGGGAGCCCGAGCCGAAGGGGCCCGCCCGCCCGATCAGGCGCACGGTCTCGGCCGTGGCGCCGCCCGCGCTCAGGGTGCCATCGAGGAGGAGCGCCTCCGCCGCGCGCGCGGTCTGGACGGTCGCAGCGAGGGAATCGGCGAGGTGGGCCTGGAAGCGGGCGAGGTCGGCGGCCGCGATCGTGGCGCCCGCGGCCATTGCGTGGCCGCCCCCCTTCCGGGCGAGACCCGCGTCGACGCCGAGGCGAACGGCCTGCCCGAGATCGACGCCGGAAATCGAGCGCCCGGAGCCGACCGCGCTCCCGTCCGGTCGCAGGGCGAAGGCGAAGGCGGGCCGGCCGAAGCGCTCCTTGAGCCGGGCCGCGATCAGGCCGACGACGCCCGGATGCCAATCGGCCGAGCCCGCGACCAGCACTGGCTGGTCGGGATCGAGATCGAGCGCCCGGTCCATCTCGGCCTCGGCGGCCGCGACCGCCTCCGCCTCGATCGCCTGCCGCTCGCGGTTCAGCCGGTCGAGCTCGGCCGCGATGCGGGCCGCCTCGGCGGAATCCTGGGTCGAGAGCAGCTTCGCCCCGAGGGAGGCGTCGCCGATCCGGCCGCCGGCATTGATGCGCGGGCCGATCAGGTAGCCGAGATGCCAGGCCTCCGGCGCCTCGGCGAGGGAGGCCGCATCGAAGAGGGCGGCGAGGCCCCGGCGGCCACGCGCCTTCATCACCGCGAGGCCCTGCACCACGAAGGCGCGGTTGAGCCCGACGAGGGGCACCACGTCGGCCACGGTCGCGAGGGCCACCAGATCGAGGGCGTCCGTGAGGCTCGGCTCAGCCCGCCCCTGGAAGAAGCCGTCGCGGCGCAGGGCCCGGTTGAGGGCCACCAGCGTGAGGAAGACGACGCCCGCGGCGCAGAGATGGCCGAGGCCGGAAAGGTCGTCGAGGCGGTTCGGGTTCACGATTGCCCGGGCCGGCGGCAGGGTCTCCGCGGCGGCATGGTGGTCGAGCACGATCACGTCGAGGCCGATCCTCTGTGCCACCTCCAGGGGCCCGTGCCCGCTCGTGCCGCAATCCACGGTGACGAGGAGGCTCGCGCCCTCCCCGGCGAGCGCCTGCACCGCGTCGGCGTTCGGGCCGTAGCCCTCGGTGATCCGGTCCGGGATGTGGATGCGGGTGGGTACGCCGAGGCCGCGCAGGTAATCGGCCAGAAGCGCAGCGCTCGCGGCCCCGTCCACGTCGTAATCGCCGAAGATCGCCACCGTCTCGCCCCGGCGCACGGCGCGGGCGAGGCGCGCGGCCGCGGCCTCCATGTCGAGGAGGCAGTCGGGATCGGGCATCAGGTCGCGCAGGCGCGGCTGCAGATATCCCGTCGCCTCCGCCGGCAGCACGCCGCGGCCGGCCAGAACCCGGGCGAGGAGGTCGGGCAGGCCGTGGGCCTGGGTCATGGTCAGGGCGTGGTGCTCGGTGGCATGGGCGGCGCAACGCTCCCGCCAGCAGCGTCCGAGGAGCGAGGCGGTCACGTCGAGGAGAGCGCGCGGGGCGGGCATGGCGGCAGCAGCGGACACGGAGGCCATCATAGCCGCAACCGCGGCCGGGCGCTGCCGCACCGAAGCGACAGGGCAAGCGGGAATCCGCGGCCCGCCCTACCCCGCGGGGTCGGCGTCGATCCGCACGCGCAGAATCGCGTAGGGCGGTCTCTGCAGATCCGCGCCGCCATTGTATTCGGGGCGCCGGTTCACCTGCGCGGCCGTGACGTAGAGCCAGCGGTCCGGCGTGATCCAGAACGTGTCGGCCCAGATCAGGCGCTCGTCCGAGGCGATCACCTCGATTCGCCCGTCCGGATGGCGGCGGGCGACCGCGTTCTGCTCCTGAAGGGTGAGGTAGACGCGGTCCATCGCGTCGGTGGTCAGGCCGCCGGTCATGCCCTTCTCGCCGAGATCCTCGACGCCGGCTGCCACCTCGGCATCGGAGGCGTTCGGGTCGAGGAGCGAGGCCGTGTCGACCGCGTAGAGGCGCCGCCCGATCAGGGGCGCGTAGTAGAGGCGCCGCCCGTCGGGGCTGAGCGCGATGCCGTTGGCGCCGCCCTGCACGGGCTTCTCCGGCCCGGTCTCGGGGCGCAGCATCACGGGACGGTGCTCGACGAACTTGACGAGGTTCTTCTGGGACTTGGTGCTGGCATGACCCTGAAGGCGGCGCACCACGCGCCCATCGTTCAGGTCGACGGCGAGGATCGCCCCCTCCTCCCCCTGGCCCTGGTCCGTGATGTAGGCGAACGCCCGGCCGTCCCGGATGTCGACCCGCAGGTCGTTGAGCGAGGAGGATGGGGTGATCCCGGGTTCGAGCGGCACGACGCGGCGGATCCGGTTCTCCGCGAGATCGAGCTGGACGAGCTTCGCGCCGCCCGGCACGGGCGGACCCTTGCCCTCCGGCAGGCCGGCATCGAGGAGCCAGAGCGTGTCGTCGCGGTCGAACACGCCGTTGGGCACGTGTAGCAGGCTCGCCTGCGGATTCTTCGGGTCCGGCCGGTTCGCGGCCTTGCTCGGATAGGGCCGCACCGAACCGTCCGGCGCGACCTCGCCCACCGTGATCGGCACCTTCGCATTGAAGCGCGGCATCATCACGAAGACGCGGCCGGAGCGGGAGATCGCGAGACCCGTCGACGTCGAAGGGGCATCCGCGAGGAGCGCGAGCTCCATCGCGCCGGCGCCCCGGCTCGTCGTCGCCTGTCCGGGCCCCGTCCCGGGGGCGGGCGCGGCCGCGGCGCTCCGGGAGAGGCCGACGGCCGTCGCCGCCGTGAGGCCGCGCGCGATGAGGTCGCGTCGGGCAAGGACCATGGATTCTCCTCTCGTCGTTCTCAGCCGGCGCCCGCGACTTTCAGGTCGATGGCGTGGATGGCCGGGCCCGCGGTGATGGTGAGGCGGCGTCGGTCCGGGCCACCGAGGGCGACGTTCGCGGCCGCGCGCGGCGTCGCGATGCGGCCGAGCCAGGTTCCGTCCGGATCGAAGACGCGCACGCCGTCCTCGCAGGCCGCATAGAGCCGCCCCTCGGCGTCGACGGTGAGGCCGTCCGGCGCGCCGGTCTCGATCTCGGCGAAAAGGCGCGGGGCGCCGAGCCGTTGGTCCGGCCCGACCGGGAAGGCGAGGATGGCGCTTGCGCCCTCGGGCTGCAGGGCAGCGCCCGCGTCGCTGAGGTAGAAGGTCCCTCCGTCCGGAGCGAAGGCGAGGCCGTTCGGCTGGTCGGCGGCGTCGGTCATCGCCTCGACGCGGCCGGGCTGCGCCACCCGGTAGACCCGGCGGGCCCTCTGCGCGGATTCCGCCATCACCCCCTCGTCGGGCAGGCGGATGCCGAAGATGGGATCGGTGAACCAGATCGCGCCGTCCGGTCCCAGCACAGCGTCGTTGGGAGAATTCAGCGGCTTGCCCGCAAAGCTGTCGGCAAGCACGGTGAGGCGGCCGTCCGGCTCCCGGCGCACGACGCGCCGGCCCCGGTGCTCGCAGGTGACGAGGCGCCCCTCCCGGTCGAGGGCGTTGCCGTTGGCGTTGTTCGACGGGTCGCGGAAGGGGCGCACCCGGCCATCCTCGCCGAGGACGCAGATGCGGTTCGCCTTCACGTCGCTGAAGACGAGGCCGCCGAGATGCGGCGCCGGGCAGAGCCCCTCGCACCAGCGGCCGCCCGTGTAGATCGTCTCAAGCCGGGAAGCGGGATCGGCGACGGCTGCGAAGCGCGGGTCGAGGCTGCGCACCACCGGTGCCGCCCGGGCCGGGCGCGGCAGAGCAAGCGCGAGAATTCCAGTGGCGAGGACGTCCCGGCGTCTGAGGGCGGCCATGGGGCTCCGGGCGGGCGGCTGGGGTCCCAGGCCAACGCGGGCCGGCTCGCGATGATCCGCCCGCGGGAAGACGCCGAACGAAAAACGGGGCGGACGCCTGCGCGCCCGCCCCCCCCGAACATGCCCCGGAGGGCGGCCGTCAGAGGTTCTTGAGGATCGAGTCGACCACCTTCTTGGCGTCGCCGAACAGCATCATGGTGTTGTCGCGGAAGAACACCTCGTTCTCGACGCCCGCGTAGCCCGAGCCCATGCCGCGCTTGATGAAGAGCACGGTCTTGGCCCGCTCCACGTCGAGGATCGGCATGCCGTAGATCGGCGAGGTCTTGTCGGTCTTGGCGGCCGGGTTGGTGACGTCGTTGGCGCCGATCACGAAGGCGACGTCCGCCTGCGGGAACTCGCCGTTGATGTCCTCGAGCTCGAACACCTCGTCGTAGGGGACGTTCGCCTCGGCGAGCAGCACGTTCATGTGGCCCGGCATGCGGCCCGCCACCGGATGGATGGCGTACTTGACGTCGACGCCCTCCTTCTTGAGGAGGTCCGCCATCTCGCGGAGCGAGTGCTGGGCCTGCGCCACCGCCATGCCGTAGCCGGGGACGATGATCACCTTCTCGGCGTTCTTCATGATGTAGGCCGCGTCGTCGGCCGAGCCCTGCTTGACGGGGCGCGTCTCGACCTGGCCGCTGCCGGCCGCGGCGGTGTCGCCGCCGAAGCCGCCGAGGATGACCGAGATGAACGATCGGTTCATCGCGTGGCACATGATGTAGGACAGGATCGCGCCCGACGAGCCCACGAGCGAGCCCGTGATGATCAGCGCGAGGTTGCCCAGCGTGAAGCCGATGCCGGCCGCCGCCCAGCCCGAGTAGGAGTTCAGCATCGAGACGACGACGGGCATGTCGGCGCCGCCGATCGGGATGATGATCAGGCCGCCGAGCACCAGCGACAGGATCACGATCAGCCAGAACACCGCCTTGCTGCCCGTGCCGATGAACACGGCGAGCAGGGCGACGAGGGCGATGGCCAGCGCGATGTTGATGGCGTGGCGCTGGGGCAGGATGATCGGCTTGCCCGACATCCGGCCGTCGAGCTTGGCGAACGCGATCACCGAGCCCGTGAAGGTGATGGCGCCGATGGCGACGCCGAGGCCCATCTCGAAGAGCGACTGACCGTGGATGTGGCCGCCCTCGACGATGCCGAAGGCCTGGGGCGCGTAGAGGGCGCCTGCCGCGACGAAGACCGCCGCGAGGCCGACCAGCGAGTGGAAGGCCGCGACGAGCTGCGGCATCGCCGTCATCGGCACGCGCTTGGCGATCACCGCGCCCGCGCCGCCGCCGATGGCGAGGCCGAGGAGCACGAGGATCCAGGCGCCGAAGCCCGCCGGCGGATGGCCGACCAGCGTGGTGAGGATGGCGAGCGCCATGCCGACCATGCCGTACAGGTTGCCCTGCCGGGAGGTGGTCGGGTGCGAGAGCCCCCGCAGCGCCATGATGAACAGGACGCCGGAGACGATGTACAGAAGGGATGAGACGTTCTCGGACATCGCCTCAGGCCTTCTTCTTGTACATGCCGAGCATGCGCTGGGTGACGAGGAAGCCGCCGAAGATGTTCACGCTGGCCAGGATGATGGCGACGAAGCCGAAGAACCGGGCCCAGCCGGTGCCGTGCTCGACGAGCGGCACACCGGCGGCGAGGATCGCGCCGACGATGATCACCGAGGAGATCGCGTTGGTGACCGACATCAGCGGCGTGTGCAGCGCCGGGGTGACGGACCAGACCACGTAGTAGCCCACGAAGATCGCGAGCACGAAGATCGCCAGCCGGAACACGGTGGGATCCACCGCGCCGTGCGTCATGGCGGCGGCGCCGTGGCCGAGGCCGTCGGCGATGGAGGCGGCCTGGTCGGCGGCGCGGCGGGCGGCCTCGGCGGCGGCGCGCGCCGTGTCCGCGAGCACGCGGGTCTGATCGACCGCCTGGTCGGGGGGAAGGGTAGCCATCGGGAGTGTCTCCGGCGGGATCAGGCTGCTTTGGGCTGGAACGAGGCGTGCACCACCTCGCCGTCGCGGGTGAGGTTCGTCGCCTTGACGAGCTCGTCGTCCCACTTGATCGCGAGCGCCTTCGTCTCCTTGTCGATCAGCGTCTCGAGGAAGGCGTAGAGGTTGCGCGCGTAGAGGGCCGACGCGGTCGCGGCCAGGCGGCCCGCCACGTTGGTGTGGCCGACGATCTTCACCCCCTTGTCGGTGGTGACGATCTCGCCCGCCTTGGCGCCCGCGACGTTGCCGCCGCGCTCGACCGCGAGGTCGACGAGGACCGAGCCCGGCTTCATCGAGGCGACCATCTCTTCGGAGATGAGCTTCGGCGCCGGGCGGCCCGGAATCAGGGCCGTCGTGATGACGATGTCCTGCTTGGCGATGTGGCCTTTGACCAGTTCGGCCTGCTTCTTCTGGTACTCGGCCGACATCTCCTTGGCGTAGCCGCCCGCGGTCTCGGCCTGCTTGAACTCGTCGTCCTCGACCGCCACGAACTTGGCGCCGAGGGACTCGACCTGCTCCTTGGTCGCGGGGCGCACGTCGGTCGCCGTCACCACGGCGCCGAGACGGCGGGCGGTGGCGATGGCCTGCAGGCCCGCCACGCCGACGCCCATGATGAAGACGCGGGCGGCCGGGACGGTGCCGGCGGCCGTCATCATCATCGGCATGGAGCGGCCGTACTCGGCGGCGCCGTCGACCACCGCGCGGTAGCCCGCGAGGTTCGCCTGTGAGGAGAGGACGTCCATCACCTGCGCGCGGGTGATGCGGGGCATCAGCTCCATCGCGAAGGCGGCGACGCCGGCATCGGCCATCGCCTTCAGCTCGGCCTCATGGCCGTAGGGATCCATGATGGCGACGACGGCCGCGCCTTTCTTGAGGAGCGGAAGCTCCTCGGCGGCGGGGCGGCGCACCTTCAGGACGAGGTCGGCGTCCCGGGCGGTCTCCTCGGCGGAGGGCGCCACCGTGGCGCCGGCCGCCTCGTACTCACCGTCCGGCACGCCCGCCTTGAGGCCGGCTCCCGACTGGACGACCACATCGGCGCCGAGGCCGATGAACTTCTTGACCGTCTCGGGCACCGCCGCGACCCGCGGTTCCGCGGGGTCGACCTCCGACAGTACAGCGATGCGCATTCAGGAAATCCCCTTCGATTGACCGCCTCCCCTTCCGCGATTCTGCGCAGCAAGACGAGGCGGGTGGCCCGGTTAGTCTGATGAAAATGCGAACAATGTAACTGTCGGCCGTCCCGTGCGGCGCCGAGCCTGGTTCAGGCGAAGGCGAGGTACAGGGCCAGCAGCACGGCGACCGCGGCCGGCGCCTTCCAGCCGATCCCGGGGGCCAGCGCGCCGGCCGCGCCGGCCACGCTCGACAGGACGACGCCGAGAATCGCCGTCAGCCACGCCTCGCGGATGCCACCGACGGCGAGCGCCAGGACCCAGCAGATGACGACGCCCGTGGCGATCTCAACGAAACGAACGAATCCCCGATACGTCTGCTCGTGCGTCTTTTCATCCATCGCGGGGCTGTAGCGGACCCCGGACAAAGTCTTCGTATCGGCCATCGTGCGCTCGTCCCCTTGACGTGGTCTTGCTTGGTCCCGAGGGGATTTAGCGCAAGGTCAAACGTGTCGCAATCGGCATGCGCCGCTGCCTCATCTCTGCGGCGCAGTTTCTGGTATACCAGGGAAATTGTCCAGTCCTCTCCGCGCGTTCGGGCGTGGAAAATGTCGCGCCGCCCGTCCCGCGGAGGAGATCCTACGCCGGCTGCGGAAGACCGGCCGCCGCCAGCGCCACGTGCTGCCGTTCAGCCAGGGCGTCGAGGGAGAAATGCTCGATCTCCGCCTCGAACAGCCGGTGGTAGTTCAGTTCCGAACGCAGATGCAGGAACACGGCCCCGAGGCCCACCGCGGCCCGGTCCATGAAGACGAATTCCTGAGGCACGGTCACCGGACCCCGCTCCTTCAGGGCCTGATGCACCTCGAAGGCCTGACGGCGCCCGTACTCGCCGGGCTTGACCCCGTCGGCCACGGTGCGGGTCCGATCCTCGAGGAGCGGCCCATAGATGAAGCGCGCCCAGATGTTGAGGATATCGATCAACTCACGGTTGAGGTTCTTGAATCCCCAGACCTCGTAGGCGTGGACGATGCGCGCCTCGTCGTTGGTCAGAATTCCCCGGTAGAGATCGACCACGCCGCCGACGAAGCGTGGGTGGAAGATGCGCACGCAGCCGTAATCGAGCAGGTTGATGCCCTGCGGCTCGCCGCCCTCCGAGAACACGGTGTAATTGCCGAGGTGCGGGTCGCCGTGGATCACGGCGGCGCGGCTGAACGGGTGCCACCACGCCTTGAACATCGCCTGCGCGATGCGATTTCGGATCTCGACCGGGCTCTCGGCGAAGCCGAGGATCCTGTCGCCGTCGAGCCAGCCGAGGGTGAGGAGGCGGCGGGTCGAGAGATCGGTATGGACGTCCGGCACGCGGACGGCGTCGATGTCCCTCAGAACGGCACCGTAGAGGGCGGCGTGCTTGGCCTCGCGGGCGTAATCGAGTTCCTCGCGCACCCGGGCGCCGATCTCCTTGGCGATCTCGCGGGTGTCGAGCCAGGAATTCATGCGCCGGTGCAGGGCGAAGGCGACCTCGAGCTGCTTCAGGTCTGCTTCAACTGCGGATTGCATGTCCGGATATTGGAGCTTGCAGGCGAGCTGCGCGCCCGCCTTCGAGACCGCCCGGTGGACCTGCCCCAGCGAGGCGGCGGCCGAGGGCTTCAGATCGAAGCCGGCGAACCGGGACTGCCAGTCCGGCCCGAGCTCGGCCATCATGCGGCGCTTGACGAAGGCCGCGCCCATAGGCGGCGCGTCGGCCTGCAGCTTCTGCAATTCGGCCGCGTATTCGGGCGGCAGCAGGTCCGGCACGGTGGCGAGGAGCTGCGCCACCTTCATGATCGGGCCCTTCAGCCCGCCGAGCGCCTGCGCGAGGGCGGCCGCGTTCGTCGTCCCCTCCTTGCCGAACAGGCGGGCGCCCGCCATCCGGGCGGCGACGCCGCCCACGTTTGCGCCGACGCGGGCGTAGCGGCTCGCGCGGGCGGAGAAGCGGTTGGCTTCGCGGTCGGTCTCGGCCATCGGTGTCTTCTGACGCGGTCTTTTTCGGGGATCAGACCTGGAGATAAGCCGAACCGCCCCCGCTGCCAGGGCGGTGGGGCGGCGCGCCGCGCCCTCCCCGGCCGACTCAGGCCGCTGGCCAGTTGTCGCGGATCCAGCGGGTGAGGCCGGATTCATCGATCTCGCCGGCGGCGAGACCGAGGATGATCGTCGTGGCCTCCGCCGGATCGGGCCGAAACGCGACGCCGTTCAGACGCAGGAACAGCGTCATCGCCACGAAGGCGATGCGCTTGTCGCCATCCACGAATCCGTGGTTGCGCGCGAGACCGAACGCGTAGACCGCGGCGAGTTCGGCCAAGTCGGCCGCGTCGTATTGCCAGCGGTTGAGGGGCCGCGCGAGGGCCGATCGCAGCGCGTTCTCGTCACGGATGCCGGGCGGACCGCCGAACCGTGTCAGCTGCCGCTCATGGGCGATCCTGACCTCCGCGAAGGTCAGCCAGCGGGGCTCGCTCACTTCGCGAGCGCCCGCAGGGTGTCCTTGTACTCGTCCATAATGTCGTCGACCAAGGCCATCGCCTGATCGAAGTCGGGGTCATAGGGTGTCAGGCGAACGCCGCCGTCCGGCAACTCTGTCACGTGGAGCCATTGTCCCTGCTCGAGATTGAGCCGGGTCAGCAGCTCGCGCGGCAGGATCAGGCCGGTCGAGTTGCCGATTCTCTTCACTTCCAGCTTCATCGGCACACCCGCAGGTTGTTATACGTAGAGTATAACATCTGCGCCGGGGCGCGCCAAGGCGTAGGACCTCAGCCCTCTCCCTCCATCGCCTCCAGCTCCGCGATCATGCCCTCGATCATGCCCAGCCCGATCTGCCAGAAGGACGGGTCGCCGGCGTCGAGCCCGAACGGCTTGAGGAGCTTGCCGTAGGGTTTCGAGCCGCCGGCCGAGAGCAGCGCGAAGTAGCGGTCCACGAAGCCCTCCTCGGCCCGCGCGTAGACGCCGTAGAGCGAGTTCACGAGGCAGTCGCCGAAGGCGTAGGCGTAGACGTAGAAGGGCGAGTGGATGAAGTGCGGGATGTAGGCCCAGAAGGGCTCGTAGCCCGCGTCCAGCGTGATCGCCGGTCCGAGTGACTCGGCCTGGACCGAGATCCAGAGCGCGTTGATCTGCTCGGCCGTCAGCTCGCCCGTCTGGCGGGCGAGGTGCACCTTCCGCTCGAAGGAGTAGAACGCGATCTGGCGCACCACCGTGTTGATCATGTCCTCGACCTTGGCGGCGAGCATGGCGCGGCGCTGCACCGTGTCCGTCGTGCCCGCGAGCAGGCGCCGGAAGGTCAGCATCTCGCCGAACACGCTCGCCGTCTCGGCGAGGGTGAGCGGCGTCGGCGCCATCAGCGCGCCGTTCGGGCCCGCGAGCACCTGGTGCACCCCGTGGCCGAGCTCGTGGGCGAGCGTCATCACGTCCCGCGGCTTGCCCTGATAATTCACGAGCACGTAGGGGTGGACGGAGGGCACGGTCGGGTGCGCGAAGGCGCCGGGCGCCTTGCCGGGTCGGGTCGGAGCGTCGATCCAGCGGCGGTCGAAGAAGTCCCGGGCGATGCCCGCCATCCGCGGCGAGAAGGCGTCGTAGGCGTCGAGCACGGTGTCGCGCGCCTCCGCCCAGGGGATCGTGCGGCTCTCGACCTTCGGCAGCGGCGCGTTGCGGTCCCAGTAGGGCAGCGCCTCGAGCCCGAACCACTTCGCCTTCAGGCGGTAATAGCGGTGCGACAGGCGCGGGTAGGCCGCCTGCACCGCCTCGACGAGGGCCGCCACCACCTCGGGCTCGACGCGGTTGGCGAGGTGGCGGGCATCGGCCACGTCCTTGAAGCCGCGCCAGCGGTCCGAGATCTCCTTGTCCTTGGCGAGCGTGTTGGTGATCAGCGTGAAGATGCGCAGGTTCGCCCGGAACACCTCGCTCAGCGCGCCCGCGGCCTCCTTGCGGAGCGCGCCGTCCGGGTCCTGCAGCTTGTTGAGGGTCGGCTCCAGCGTGAGCGCCTCGCCGCGAACGGGGAAGCGGAGGGAGGCGATCGTCTCGTTGAAGAGCCGGTCCCAGGCGGCGTTCGCCGTGACGGATTTCTCGAGGAACAGCTTCTCGATGCGGTCCTCGAGCTGGAACGGCTTCTCCCGCCGCAGATCCTCGATCCAGGGCGCGTAATGGGCGAGCGGGCCGTCCGCCATAGCGGAATCCATCACCGCGTCGTCAACCCGGTTGAGTTCCAGGGCGAAGAACAGGAGGTCGGCGGAGGCGTTCGTCAGGCGCTCGCGGGTGTCGCCGTAGAACTTGGCGCGCCGCTCGTCGGTCGTGTCACCGGAATAGACGAGGCCGGCGTAGGACATCAGCTTGCCGAGAAGCTCCTCGATGCCCTCGTAGGCCCGCACCGCCTCGCCCAGCGCCGCCGAGGCGTCGGGGCCGGCGGCGAGCGCCGCGACGCGGCCCGCGTAGCGCGCGGCGAAGCCCCGGCAATCGCTCTCGGCGCGGGCGAGGTCGTCGCGGAAATCGGGCGCGTCGATGCCGGAATAGAGGTCGGAGAGGTCCCATTCGGGCAGGGCGCCGAGGTCGAGCGCGTGGGCGGCGGCCCGGGCCGCGTGCGTCCCGTCCACGTTGCGCGACGGTTCCGGCATCAGGGCAGGCGCGACGGCTCGGCTCGGCATGGGTTCGTGAATCCTTCCCGCGGGGACGATCGGCCCCGCCCGTCCTGATATCGAGCGCAAACCGCCCGCGATCAACTGATGCGTCCCGCCGCCCATCGACGGTCACGGCGTCGCACGCGGATCCGCGGGGAAGAGCGGCACCGACGAGCAGAATCGAGGAGTCGTGCACAGCGAAATCGCGCGACGTCGTTAAGCGGGACTTTACGCCTTTGCGCGACCCTGCGGCTCGAAACGAAACACGGGGCCGGTCGCGCCGGCGCGGAATCTCTCGGATTCCGGCGCCCGGCGCGAGCGCGCCGCCCCACACGGATGGGAGCCCGCATGTCGACAACGATTCTCATCGTCGACGACGATCCCGTGCAGCGCCGTCTCGCCGAGGCGGCGGTGCGGCGCTTCGGCTTCGAGGCGGTGGTCGCCGAGAACGGTGCGGACGCGCTGACGCACCTGCGCGCCGGTGAGGGCATCGACGTGGTGCTCCTCGACCTCGTCATGCCGGGCCTCGACGGGCTCGGCGTGCTCGCCGAGATGCGCAAGGGCGGCCTCGACACGCCGGTCATCGTCCAGACCTCGAACGGCTCGATCGACGCGGTGGTCAACGCCATGCGCGCCGGGGCCGTCGATTTCGTGGTCAAGCCCGCGGGCGCCGAGCGCCTGCAGGTCTCGATTCGCAACGCCCTCAAGGTCGACCAGCTCGAGGAGGAGGTCCGGCGCATGCGCCGCCGGGCGTCCGGCGCGCTCACCTTCAAGGACCTCGCCTCGAAGAGCCCGGACATGGACCGGGTGATCCGGCTCGCCGAGCGCTCGGCGAAATCGAACATCCCCGTCCTGATCGAGGGCGAATCGGGCGTCGGCAAGGAGGTGCTGGCCCGCGCGATCCAGGGTTCGGGCGAGCGCCGCGGCAAGCCCTTCGTCACAGTCAATTGCGGGGCGATCCCCGAGAACCTCGTCGAATCGACGCTGTTCGGCCACGAGAAGGGGGCGTTCACGGGCGCCACCGAGCGGCACGTGGGCAAGTTCGTCGAGGCGTCCGGCGGCACCCTCTTCCTCGACGAGATCGGCGAATTGCCCCTCGACGCGCAGGTGAAGCTCCTGCGCGCCCTGCAGGAGGGCGAGGTCGACCCCGTCGGGGCCAAGCGCAGCGTGCGGGTCGACATCCGCCTCGTGTCGGCGACGAACCGCTCGCTGCTCGACCTCGTCAAGCAGGGCCGCTTCCGGGAGGATCTCTACTACCGGCTCAACGTCTTCCCGATGACGCTGCCGCCGCTGCGCGCGCGCCGGGAGGACATCCCGGACCTCGTGCGCTCGTTCTGCGCGCGCTTCGCGGCCGAGGAGGGCAAGCGCGTCCGCTCGGTGACGCCGGAGGCGATGGCGCTGCTGACCCGCTACGGCTGGCCGGGCAACGTGCGCCAGCTCGAGAACGCCCTGTTCCGGGCCGTGGTGCTCGCCGATGGCGACGAACTGACGGTCTCCGAATTTCCGCAGATCGCGGCGCAGGTCGAGGGGTTCGACGTGCGCATCCCGCCCGCGCCGAGCCAGCCGATGCTGCCGACGGGCGCACCCGAGCCGGTGCGCGAGATCGTCCGCGTCGAGGTGCGCGATCCCCACGCCATGTCCCTCGTCGTCGAGGACACGGGAGAGATGAAGACGATGGAGGGGCTGGAGGCCGAGATCATCCGCTTCGCCCTGCAATTCTACCGCGGCCGGATGTCCGAGGTCTCGCGCCGCCTCGGAATCGGCCGATCTACCCTCTACCGCAAGCTCAAGGACCTCGGCCTCGACGAGGGCTCCGAGGAAGCTGCGGCCTGAGGGCCTTCCTTCCGGCCCGTGCGATTGCACACGGCCGGGCTTGAGACGATAACCATACGAAGGGCTTGGCGGCACGGCCGCATGTCCCGGAGAGCAGCAATGGGCCTGTCGCGCTCTGCCACCTTCGCCCTGGCCGTCCTCGCGGCTGCGGCGCCGCAGCTCCGGCCGGCCCACGCCGAGGTCCAGCCCGAGGCGGCGCGCCCGGCCGAGATCGCGCCCGAGCCCGCGGCGACGCCGGACCCCGTCCGCACCGACGCCCTCACCGAGGGGCTGGATCCCGGCGAGCCGAAGGCCGAGGCGACGACCGCCGGCCCTCCGGAGGCCGGGGACGCCGCAGCGGATTCGAAACCCGAGCCGGCGAGCCCCGCGGGCGTCACCGAGGTTCCGGCCGCGGCGCCGGCCGCGCCCCCTCCCCGGCCGACCCGCAGGAAGCGGCCGTCGCCGCTCGCCTCGCGGACCCGGCGCCCCTCCTGCCCCGGCTCACGACGAAGGAGCGCGAGGCGATCCAGGCGTTCTACGCGCTCGGTGCCTTCAAGCCGGTCTGGATCGCCGACCGCGCCTTCACGCCTGCCGCCAAGGCCGTCGCCGCGCGCCTCGCGCGGGCGGCCGAGGACGGGCTCGACCCGGCCGCCTACCCGGTGCCGGTCCTCGGCGTGCTGACGCGGCCCGAGACCGAGGCCGAGATCGCTGAGGCGGACCTCAAGCTGTCGGCCTCCGTGGCGCTCTACGCCCGCGACGCGCGGGGCGGGCGCCTCAACCCGTCCGCGCTGTCGCGCCTCATCACCCCGACCCTCGATCTGCCCGCGCCCGACGCGGTGCTCGGCCTGATCGCGACGGCCGGCGACGCGGCGGGCGACCGCCTGCAGCGCTACAACCCCGACAGCGCGGGCTACCGCGCCCTCAAGGCGCGACTCGCAGCAATCCGAGAGCGCACGCCCGCGGGCACGTCCGCGGCGCTACCGTCCGGCCCGGTTCTCAAGGTCGGGATGCGCGACGCGCGCGTGCCGCTGATCCGCGCCCGGTTCGGCCTCGCCACCTGCAGGGCCGGGACCCTCGATGCGGGCCCCGGCGAGGCGGAAGATTACGATTCGGGCGTCGCCGCCGCGGTCGCCGCCTTCCAGAAGCGGCGCGGCCTGCCCGCGAGCGGCGACCTCACGCCCCAGACCGTGGCGGCCCTCGGCGGGCCGGAGGCCAAGCCCGTCCGCAATGAGGGCGAGGCCGAACTCCTCGTCAACATGGAGCGCTGGCGCTGGCTACCGGCCCTCGGGCGCGACTACGTCATGGTCAACATCCCCGAGTTCCGGCTGCGGGTTTTCCGCGACGGCCTCCTCAAGGACGAGACCCGGGTGATCGTCGGCAAGACGGAATCGCCGACGCCGATCTTCTCGGGGATGATGGAGTACGCGGTCGTCAATCCGTCCTGGAACGTGCCGCCCTCGATTCTGAAGAACGAGTTCCTGCCGGGCCTCGCCCGCGACCCGAACTACGCGGCCCGGCGTGGCTATCAGGTCGTGCGCCGCGGCAACACGATCTCGGTGCGCCAGCCGCCGGGTGAGCGTAACGCGCTGGGCTTCATCAAATTCCTGTTCCCCAACAACCACGCGGTCTATCTGCACGACACGCCGAACCGCTCGTTGTTCTCGGCGTCCTTCCGGGCGATGAGCCACGGCTGCGTGCGCGTCGACGATCCCTTCCGCTTCGCCGATTCGGTCCTGCCCGCCGCCTGGACCAGCGAGCGGCTGACGAAGCTGATCGGCAAGGGCGAGCGCACCATCCGCCTCGACGAGAAGCTGCCCGTTCACCTCGCCTATTTCACGGCCTACCTCGACGATGCCGGACAGTTCCGGACGCTGCCCGACCTCTACGGTGTCGATGCGCGCATGCGGGCGGCTCTCGGCCTGCCGGGCGGTGCCGCCCTCGTCGCCAAGGCTCCGCCGGAGCCCAAGCGGCGCGCCACCGAGATGCCGAAGCCCAAGCCTCAAGCGGTCGCGCAGCAGGCGGCCCAGCACGCGCCCCGCCTGCCCCGGCGCACGGCCCGCGCCGCGGAAGCCCCGCCGGCCGATTTCGGCGAGCCGGGCCTCTGGACGCCGCGCCCGGCGCCGGTCTCGCGCGGCTGGTGGTGAGCGCGCGCCCCAGCCTCGACGGGGCATCGATGCCGTGAGCCCCGTCGCGGAGACGACGGTCGGCTGACGGCGGCCCCTGCTGGCTCCCGTCCCACAGGGGATCGTCCCGGCCGGGGCCGCCCTCGGCGCGGCCGTCAGGATCCTTCTCCGCCGCATCGCACGCGTCCTGCGACGTCTCGACCGGTCTCTCGCCCGACGGGGCCAGTCACCCGCAGATATGGACAAGCTCGATCTGACGATCAGTCGGATCGACACTGCACATCGTCGCTCCGTCACACGTAAGTCGCGAAACGTACGTAGGATGTAGAACTATAAATTCTTGGGCGCGCGCAAATACGACTGACGACAGCTTTGGCGCAACTGCTGGTGCAAGCCGGCCACACGCAGGACGGTGGGGCAATCCAGAAGATTCTGTCGGGGGCGGCAATCCGCTTGGATGGGCGCCATGACATACCAGTTCACGGACATGACAGACGGCCGCGGTTTGACACCCGGACTCTTCACCGACCTCGGTGGATCGGGCGAGGGGGAGGCGTCCGGAGGTGGAACGCCGAATCCCGGCTCGGAAAATCACACTTGGTTCGGATCCTACACGCACTACGTCGGCAGCACCGGCGGAGAGGTCTACGCCCTGTATAACGGCCTGCTGGAGCGAAATCCCGATCCGTCGAGCGACTACTGGCTGACATTGCTCACCCAGGGCGCGAGCCTCGAAGAGGTGACCCAGGGCATCCTGACCTCGCCCGAGGGTCAGACCCACATCAACGCTCCCGACACGGCGGGCTACGTCGAGCAACTCTACCAGACGGTGCTCGACCGGCCGAGCGACCCGGCGGGCGCCGCCTTCTGGATCGCGAGCCTCAACAGCGGCCTGTCGCGCGCCGCGGCGGCGGACGGCTTCGTGTTCTCGGCTGAGCACATCGGCCAATTGCAGCCCGCCTTCGATGCCGGCATTTTCGTGCCCGACCCGACGGCCTCGAACATCTCACGGCTCTATTACGGGTTGCTCGACCGGTCTCCCGATGCCGGCGGCCTGCAGGCGTGGCACACGCAGGCCGATTTCGGGACGTCGTTGTCGGCCATCGCCCAGGGCTTTCTGCTGTCCCCGGAATACGCGGCCCAGCATCCGACATCCCCGACGGACGCGGCGTATGTTGGCGACCTCTACGAAGGTGCGCTGGGCCGGGCGCCGGACGCCGCGGGCGCGCAGTACTGGGAGAGCGCCCTCGCTTCCCAAACCCTGACGCGGGCGGAGGTCGCCGTCGGCATCTCTGAGAGTGCCGAGGCCCACGCGTATCTCAGCGCTTTCATCGAGGAGGGCTGGCTCCTCGCGTAGGCGCCGGCGATGGGCGTGCCGGGCCGATGTCGTCGGGACCGGCCCCGCGGACGGTCAGGCCGCGCGGCCGGGTCGTTCGGTCCGCGCCCGCAACGCCGGGCCGTTCGGCGGCCGCCCGCCGATGATCGGGCCGCGCCGGCGCAGGCCGGCAGCCACCTCGAGATCCGCGCGATCCTCTGTGCTGCCGCGCCTCGCGCCCGCCGCCGGCGCGGGTGTTGCCTGCGGGGCAGGCCGCGCGGCCTGATCTCGGTACGCATCGGGACGGAACGCCCAGGTGCCTCCGCCGCGCGCGTGCGTCAGCACTCTTGCCGGCCATTTTTCGCCACGGTTGCGCCTTAGCGGTTGACCGGAAGCGGCGGTGTTCAGCCTGCGGACCCGATAACCCGGCCTTTACGGTTTTCGGCAACCCTGCGTTCACCATGACGTCCGCGCCCGGCGCGGCATCTGGCAGAGGGTGAGGACATCGTGCGTAGGCGCTTGCGAGCCGGGTCGAAGCCCGCCCCGAACCACCCTTCCGCCCCCGACGTTCCCTCAGCACGATTTCTCTCCGAAGCGCGGCGCTCGCCGCTTCGGCAATCGGCCTCACCCTCCTCGGCGGGACTAGTGGCACCCAGGACGCCGTCGCCAACGGCGACACCCGCTCGCTGACGATCTTCCACACCCACACCAAGGAGAGCGCCACCATCACGTTCCGGCGGGACGGGCGCTACGACCGGGCCGGCCTCGACCAGCTCAACTGGATCCTGCGCGACTGGCGGTCCGACGAGAAGACCAAGATGGATCCCCGCCTGTTCGACACGGTGTGGGAGGCCTACCGGCAGCTCGGCTCCTCGGAGGCGATCCACATCGTCTCCGCCTACCGCTCGCCCGGCACCAACGCGATGCTGCGCCGCCGCTCCCGGGCGGTCGCCGAGTTCAGCCAGCACATGCTCGGCAAGGCGATGGACTTCTACCTGCCCGACGTCTCGATCGACCAGATCCGGGGAATCGGCATGCGCATGCAGCGGGGCGGCGTCGGCTGGTATCCGCGCGCCGGCTCGCCGTTCGTGCATCTCGACGTCGGTTCGGTGCGCTCCTGGCCGCGCATGAGCCACGACCAACTCGCCCGCCTGTTCCCGGACGGCAAGACCGTGCACCTGCCCTCCGACAACCGGCCGCTGCCCCGCTACGAGGAGGCCCGCGCCGAGATCCTGGCGCGAGGCGGCACCGTGCTCGGCGTCACCGCGGTCGCGCAAGCCGAGGAGGACGAGGGCCCGAGCATCAAGAGCTTCTTCGCCGGGCTGTTCGGCGGCGGCACCAGCGCACCGGCGCCCGCCGCGGTGGCATCCGCGCCGTCCCGCAAGACGAAGCCGGTCGTGGCCGTCGCGAGCGCCGACCCGGAGGACACGACCGGTACCCGCGCCGCCCTCGCCTACGCGGCGCCGAACGCCAACGGTGCCCTGCGCGACTCGCTGCTCCAGCGCAACGGGCGGGATGCGCAGAGCCTCCTGACCGCGCAATCGCCCCAGGCCGGAGAGGCGCCGCAGGCCAGAGAGGCGCCGGCGGCCCAGGCCGAGGCGGTCGCGGCGCCGCTGCCGCCGCGCCGGCCGTCCGAATTCGCCGCCGTCGCCGAGGCGCTGGCGATGCCCCTGCCGCCGCCGCGCCCGGTCCAGCTCGCCGGCCTCGGCATCGTCGGTATGGCCCAGGCCGCGCCCGTCTCCGCGGAGACGCCCGCGCCCATCCGGAAGGTGTCCCTGGTGGCGCCGGACGCCGACGCGAAGGTCCAGCTGCGCGCGCTGTTCGATGCGGTCTCGGCGACTGGCGGCCCCGTTTCGCCGCCGCGCTCGGCGCCGGTGCACGTGGCGCTCGCGCGGCCGGTGGCCGACGCGGCGCCCGGCCCCCTCGTGGCCGAGCCCGCGAGCCTCGTCGCCAGCCGCTTCACCCGCAACGGACCGGGCGAGGACCTCGCCACGGGCCGCTTCACCGGCTCGGCGATGCGGGCCGTGCCGGGACAGCGCTGAGGCGCGGACCCACCGATCTCCGCCCCGGTAGAGGGCGTCCTAGAAGGGCTTGCGGCCGTGGTTCACGGCGAGTGCCGTGACGAGGGTGCCGAGATAGCCGCTACCCGCGGCGTCGGCATTCGCCATCCGCTCGGCGTCGCTGCCGCACTGGGTCGCCACGGCGAAGACGACGAGGCCCGCCGCGGCGGTGCCGCCGATGGCGGCCAGCGCCCACAGATAGGCTTTCTCGACCGCCCGGTGGACCGGGACGGTGACGGGATTCTCGCCGATGTAGAGGGGGGTCGGGCTCGGGTCGTTCATGGCCGTCGTTCCCGCGGGAGGCTTCGCCCGGGCGGACTGGATGGCGCTCGCACGCCGCAATCCGCCGCAAGCACCTAACGTGCCGATGCGCCCTCGGTTCGCACGCGCACGGGAATTTTTCCACCGGATTTTCGGCCGTGCCGGCGATCGGTGAAGCACCGAGCGCCGAAATCTCAGGGCAGCGTTAAGAAACCCGCCGCAAGCCGCTCGCGGAGCACGAGTTTTCCCCGCATTCCACGAACAGCCCCGCTTCAGCCCTCACCGGCGGTGCGGGCGCCAAGGGCGGCCTGCGCGGCGGCGAGGCGCGCGATCGGCACCCGGTAGGGCGAGCAGGACACGTAGTCGAGCCCCACCTCCTGGCAGAAGCCGATCGAGGCCGGGTCGCCGCCGTGCTCGCCGCAGATGCCGAGCTTGAGGTCGGTCCGCACCGAGCGGCCGCGCTCGGCGCCGATGCGCACGAGCTCGCCTACGCCCTCCTGGTCGATCGTGACGAACGGGTCGAAGGCGAGGATGCCCTTCTGCGTGTAGGCCCCGAGGAAGGTACCGGCATCGTCGCGGGAGATGCCGAGCGCCGTCTGGGTGAGGTCGTTCGTGCCGAACGAGAAGAACTCCGCGGTCTCGGCGATCTCGTTGGCGCGGAGCGCCGCCCGCGGCAGCTCGATCATCGTGCCCACCTGGTAGTGGACGGCGGTGCCGGTCTCGTCGGAGACCGCCTTCGCCATGGCGTCGATCCGCGCCTTGACGATGTCGAACTCGGCCTTGGTGAAGACGAGCGGCACCATCACCTCGGGGGTGACGGGCGCGCCCGTGTCCTTGGCAGCCTGCACCGCGGCCTCGAAGATGGCGCGGGCCTGCATCTCCGCGATCTCCGGGAAGGCGATGGCGAGGCGGCAGCCGCGGAAGCCCAGCATCGGGTTGAACTCGGAGAGTTCGCGCATCCGGTACCGGAGCTTGTCCTCCGAGACCCCGATGCCGGCGGCGACCTCGGCCACCTCGGCGTCGGTATGCGGCAGGAACTCGTGCAGCGGCGGGTCGAGCAGGCGGATCGTGACGGGCAGGCCCGACATGATCGTGAACAGCTCCAGGAAGTCCTGGCGCTGATACGGCAGGATCTTGGCGAGCGCCTGCCGGCGCCCGTCCACGTCGTCCGAGAGGATCATCTCCCGAACGGCGACGATGCGGTCGCCCTCGAAGAACATGTGCTCGGTGCGGCAGAGGCCGATGCCCTCGGCGCCGAAGTTCCGGGCGGTGCGGGCGTCGGTCGGCGTGTCGGCGTTGGCGCGGACCTTCATGGTGCGCACCGCGTCGGCCCATTCCATCAGGGTGGCGAAGTCGCCGGAGAGTTCCGGCTCCAGCATCTTCACCTCGCCCTGGAGCACCTGCCCGGTCGAGCCGTCGATGGTGATGCGGTCGCCGGCCTTCAGCGTGACGCCGCCGACTGAGAGGGTGCCGGCCTTGTAGTCGATGCGGATCGTGCCCACGCCGGAGACGCAGGGCTTGCCCATGCCCCGGGCCACCACGGCCGCGTGGCTCGTCATGCCGCCGCGGGTGGTCAGGATGCCCTCGGCGGCGTGCATGCCGTGGATGTCCTCAGGCGACGTCTCGATGCGCACGAGGATGCACTTGCGCTCGGCCTTCTTGGCGGCCTCGGCATCCTCGGAGTTGAAGACGATCTCGCCCGTCGCCGCGCCCGGCGAGGCGGGAAGCCCGGCGGCGATCACCTTGCGCTCGGCCTTCGGGTCGATCGTCGGATGGAGGAGCTGGTCGAGGGCGCCGGGCTCGACGCGCCCGATCGCCTCCTGGTGGCTGATAAGGCCCTCGCTCGCGAGGTCGACAGCGATCTTGAGGGCGGCCTTGGCCGTGCGCTTGCCGTTGCGGGTCTGGAGCATCCAGAGCTTCCCGCTCTCGATCGTGAACTCCATGTCCTGCATGTCGCGGTAATGGTTCTCGAGGATGCCGTAGATCCGCGTCAGCTCGGCGAAGCTCTCGGGCATCGCCCGCTCCATCGAAGGCTTGTCGGACTTCGCCTCCAGCCTCGCCTTCTCGGTGATGTCCTGCGGCGTGCGGATGCCCGCCACGACGTCCTCGCCCTGCGCGTTGATCAGAAACTCGCCGTAAAGGGCGCGTTCGCCGGTCGACGGGTTGCGGGTGAAGGCGACGCCGGTGGCGGACGTGTCGCCCATGTTGCCGAACACCATCGCCTGCACGTTGACGGCGGTGCCCCAGCTCTCCGGGATGCTGTTGAGCTCGCGGTACTTCTTCGCGCGCGGGATCATCCAGGAATTGAACACGGCGCCGATCGCGCCCCAGAGCTGGTCCTCGGGCTGCTGCGGGAAGTCGGAGCCGTGCTCGCGGCGCACGATCTCCTTGTAGGTGCCGACGAGGTGCTTCCAGTCCTCGGCGCCGAGATCGGTGTCGAGGTTGAGGCCCTTGCCCTCCTTGTAGTGCTCGAGCGCCTCCTCGAAGGCGTGGTGCTCCACCCCGAGCACCACGTTCGAGTACATGGTGATGAAGCGCCGGTAGGAATCGTAGGCGAAGCGCTGATCGCCGGCGCCGCGGGCGAGCGCGCTCACCGTCTCGTCGTTGAGGCCGAGATTCAGCACCGTGTCCATCATGCCGGGCATCGAGGCGCGCGCGCCCGAGCGGACCGAGACGAGGAGCGGGCTCTCCGCGTCCCCGAAGGTCCGGCCGGTCAGCGCGCCGACCTGAGCCAGCGCCGCCCGGACCTGATCTTTCAACTCAGGCGGGTATTCCTTGCCGTGATCGTAGTAGTAAGTGCAGACCTCGGTGGTGATGGTGAAGCCGGGCGGCACGGGAAGCCCGAGGTTCGACATCTCGGCGAGGTTCGCACCCTTGCCGCCGAGGAGGTTGCGCATCGAGGACTTACCCTCGGCCTTGCCGTCGCCGAACGAGTAGACCCACTTCGTCGTGCCGTCGGTCGCCATATCGATCCCGTCCACTTCGCAGATTTGTGACAGCCCCGAGCTTATGGCGGCGGGTTGGACCAACTCCTGCTGCAATGCAAGATGAACGGCATAGCATCGCACTGCGCAGGGATTGACGCTCCCCGCCTCCTGTCACCGCGCGGTCGAGCCGGCGGCCCCGGTCCGACGCGCGGACCGCGACCGTCAAGATAGAGCGCGGAAGAGGCCGAGGCCAATCACACCCACGAGGATGAGGTAGGCGGCGACGATGTAGTGGAGGAGCTGCGGGCGCAGCAGGATCAGCACGCCCGCCGCGATGGCGAGGATGGGCTGCAGCTTCGCGATCGTGATCGTCATGGATCTCTCATCCGGCTTCGTCCGCGACGGGGCGCGCGCGACGCCCGGTCCCGTCAGGCCCGGCCCGCCTCAGACGCGATACTTGCCGTTGCGCTTGATCAGCACCGTCGTCCCGACCGGCACGCGCTCGTAGAGATCGACGATGTCCTCGTTGAGCATGCGGACGCAGCCCGAGGACAATTGCTCGCCGATGCTCCAGGGCTCGTTGGTCCCGTGGATGCGGAACAGGATGTCGCGGTTGCCCTGGTAGAGGTAGAGGGCGCGCGCGCCGAGCGGGTTGTCGAGGCCGCCCTTGCGGGTGCGCGGCAGGTCGGGATTGAGCGAGACCATCGTGGTGGTCGGGCTCCAGTCCGGCCAGACGCCCTTGCGGCCGACGCGGGCCTCGCCCTTCCAGGAGAAGCCGAGTTTGCCCACGCCGACGCCGTACTGCACGGCCGTGCCGTCCTCCTGGACCAGAGCGAGCTGGCGCTTGTCGATGTCGACCACGATCGTGCCGGGCTTCTCAGGGCCGCCGTAGCGCACGATCTGGCGCCGGTACTTCGGGTCCAGGCGCGACTTGTCGACGAGCGGGACGTCGTAGGGCTTGTCGGGCATGGACCCGATGTACCAGGCCGAATCGTCGTCGGCCGCCACGTTGACCGGGCCGCGGCTGTTGCAGGCTGCGAGCGGCGCGATCAGCATCGCGGCGATCAGGATGCGGCGGTTCATGCGCCCCCCATGCTGGTTTCGTCTCGATCGGGCCCTTGCTAACCCCTCCGGGCCGGATCCGATGTGACTTTTGCGCCGCATCGCGGCGCCAATGACCCGGCCGTCTCGGGGCGCTCACGGTTTCGGGAACGGGTGTCCGCGAGAGTACGAAGGCGCTCGCAGCCGCGTCTCCGGCGCCCTATCTGCCGGTGGCGACGACAGCGCGAGGGGGTGTCCGATGGCCGACACGCAGATCCTGCCGAGCGAGGCCGCGACTGGTCCGGACCCGGAGCTTCGCCCCGCGATCCACCTCGACCATTGCGTGATCCACGTCTCCGATTGGGACCGCTCGACCGCCTTCTACCGGGACGTGCTGGGTGCCGAGGTCATCCCGGTCGGGCGCGGCGTCGTCTTCCGCTTCGGCGGCGTGCAGCTCAACGTGCACGGCCCCGGCCAGATCGGCGAGCCGCGGGCCGACAAGCCCGTCATGCCCGGCAACAGCGATCTCTGCTTCCGCTGGTCGGGCAGCGTCGAATCGGCGATGGCCCATCTCGCCGCCCAGGGCGTGCCGGTCGAACTCGGACCCGTCACCCGGCACGGCGCCGCCGGCGAGGGCACCAGCGTCTATTTCCGGGATCCCGACGGCTCGCTGATGGAGTTCATCACCTACACGAGCGCGTGATCGATCGCACATCGGGCGGGAGGCGCGGCGCTGGCCTGCAACCGGGGCCGTCCCCATATCGTTGGTCAGCCAACCGAATCCGGAGACGATGATGATACGGACCATCCTGGTGGCCGCTTCCGCCCTCGCGCTCACCGCCGCGGCCGCTCAGGCGCGCGGCGGCGGCTCGTCGGGCGAGGGCGACGGCTACCTGCGCCAGCAGTTGCAGAACCCGGGCTACATCGAGCCGAGCCCCTACGCCTACCGCAACGGCTACCGGCCAAACGACCGCGGCGCGGAGTACGAAGCCTATCGCCGCGGATACCCGATCTACGGCGAATGGGGCTGGAAGTACCGCTGATCGGCGAATCGCCGTCAGCCCCGGCTCTGGGCGAGCGCCTGGTTGGTCTGCTCCAGGCGCAGAGCCAGTTCCCGCATGACCGCGATGCTGATCTGCGGAAACTGGCTCAGCAATTCGAGGAAGACGCCGCGGTCGACGCGCAGGGCCGTCGTCGCGGTCTCGGCCGTGACGGTGGCCGAACGCGGCTGATCGGCGAGGATGCCCATCTCGCCGACGAGGGCGTTCTCCGTCAGCAGCGCCAGCCGGAAGGGTCCCTGCGCGCCCTCGATCGAGACGGCGGCGCTGCCCTCCAGGATCAGGTAGGCCGCGTCGGCGACATCCCCTTGCGAGAAGAAGCGCTGGCCGGGCTCGAAATGGACGCGCTCGCTCGTGAAGGCGAGGAGCTTCAGGCGGGCCGGCTCCACCTCGCGAAACAGCGGCACTTGCCGTAGGGACAGGACCTCGGCGTCGAGGGTCATGATTTCGCTCCGGGAGGCGCCAAGGTTGGACGGTCCGTTCGATACGATCGGCAAACGCCCGTATCCATGCGGGTTGCGCGCGGCTTGTCCAGAGGCCGCCGCACCGGGCAGCGGCGCCGTCCCGCCTCCGCGATCGGCCGCGTCCCGTGCGCTGGCGTGCCTGCTCGCGCTTGCCGGCTTCCTGCCGCTCCCGGTCGCGGCCCGCCTCGGCCGGGCCGAGATGTCGGCCGTTGCCGTGGCGCCGTCGGCGGGAGCGCGCGCGCCCCTCGACCTCGCCTTCGTCGAGGCGGAACGCGAGCACCCGACGAGCCTCGGGGCGGAGATCGGCGGGCACCCCGCCCTGCTCCTGCCCGTCGACTACACCTGCGGGAACGTCTGCGACCCGATGGTCTCGCTCTCCGCCGCCGCGCTGCAGGCCACGGGATTGCGCCCGGGCGTCGACGTTCGGCTCATCCTCGTCGGTCTCGATCCGCGGGACGGCCCGGCCGCGGCCCGCGCCCTCCTCGCCCGTGACGGCGCGGGCGATGCCCTCGGCGAAGGGTTCCGGGCTCTCGTCGGCGACCGGGCCGCGATCGACCGGCTGACGGGCGCGCTCGGCTACAGCCTCACCACGGATCGCGAGGCCGAGGCGATCGTCCATCCCGCCGCGGCGCTTCTCCTCGCGCCGGACGGTCGCCTCGCCCGAGTCCTGTCGCCGCTGGCGCTGAACGGCCGCGACCTGCGGCTCGCCATCGTGGAGGCGGGCGAGGGCCGGATTGGCGATCTCACCGACCGCTTCACGCTGCTCTGCTACGGCTTCGACGCGGCGACCGGGATCTACACGCCCCTCGTCCGCCGAATCCTGACGGCTGCCGCCCTGCTGACCCTCCTCGCGGTCGCGGCCGGGCTCCTGCTGCTCGGGCGATCGTCGCGGCGGGCCGCCCGCTAGGTCCGGTCGGTGCCGAGGCCGGGCCGGCGCTCGCTCGGCGGAGACCGCTTGATGCTGGCATTCGGTTGGGGCGAGTCGATCGGCTCCTCACGGGTGGTGGGCGTCGGGCTGTCCTCCGGCGCGGGCATCGGGGGCAGCGGCTGCCGGTTCGGCTCGGGAGCCTCGGCGGCCTTCGCCCCGGTCCCGACTGCGCCCTTGGCCATCTCGCGGTTCGTCATGTCGTGATCTCGCGCCTCGTCGCTTCGTTGTGCGCTGCCCGGTGCGCCGGCCGCACTGCGCGGCACGAAACAGAATATCCGCGCCGCGCGGTCATGCCCGCACAACGCATCGGCAGGTTCCGGGTTGCCGCTTTCGTGACGCAGGCTGAGCAGAGGAACCATCGGTTATTGGTGAAGGTTGATCCGGGTGTGAGGCAAAGCCTGAGGAGGCGCTGATGGCAACTGGAAATTCGACCTCGAAGCGAGGTTTCGCGTCGATGGATCTCGAGCGGCAGCGCGAGATCGCGAGCAAGGGCGGGCGCAGCGTCCCGGCCGAGAAGCGCTCGTTCTCGCAGGACCGCGAACTCGCATCGTCCGCCGGCCGCAAGGGCGGTCAGTCGACCGGGACGGGCCGCGGCGGCGCCGAATAACGATCTCGCGGAGGGTGGCGCCGGCCCGGAGGGGGCGGCTTCACCCTCGGCCCACGGATGGCACGAACAGATGGCACGAACGAGAAACCCCTCGCCGACAGCGAGGGGTTTCTCGTTCGTGCGGATGCTGACGCCGGGGTGGATGTCGAGGCGGGGCGCGGCTCAGGCGATGCAGCGGCCGGGAACCATGCGGCGCGCCTCGGGCCCGACCAGGGAGCTCAGCGCGCCCTCGCAGCCTTCGCGCATGCGGCGGGGCCGCACGGGGGCCGGCTCGCCCGCGTCGGTGGACGGAGGCTGCGACAGGGCCGGGGTCGCGTTGGCGGGCCGGGGCGCGGTCGCGACGCGGATCGGGCTCAGCGCCGTCGAGACGGGCCGCATGCCCGGGAGGGGCGCCTGGGTGGGGACGGCGACCGTGGCCGGTGCCGGAACGGCGATGGGCTGCGCCTGTGCGGCGATCGATGTCCAGCTATCCGCCGTCTGGCGGACCATCGGATGGACGAGAAGCGTCAGCACGACGGCCGGACCCGCTACGCCGAGGATGATGCCAGACCGAAGCATCGTCACGATCTCCGATGGGAGCTTGACAGGATGTCGGGACAACGCGAGTGGCGGGTTACTGGTTCCTTAACTGCCCAGGTCTAGCTCTGAGTGAGTATTCACCTCTGCCGACGTGGGGCATCGGGGCTGGTCCCCGCTCCTATCCACAGCGAGGCTGTGGCGAGAAAGACGCAGGATCGGGAAAAAGCGCGCCTTGGCGGAACCGCGCAGGCCCCGGCCCGTTAGCATGACACCCGGCCACCTGGTCCTCCCCGCATTCCCCTTGTGCATTGGCCGGAACCTTCGAACGGGTCGGATCCCCTCCGGCCCGTTTTTTCTTGGCCGCTTTCCCCGAAGTCGCTCCGGTGCATCACAAGTGGACCGCGGCCCAGCGTCCGCCGAGAAGATCGCGCAAAACGAAAAACCCCGGCTTTCGGCCGGGGCTCGTCGGTCTCGTCGTGCTGCCGGCGGGCGCGGCGTCAGGCGGTGCGGGCTTCCCGGCGGCGGGCGCTCTGCTGGAAGAACAGCGCCTGGCTGATCACCGCCGACACGTTGGCCGGCTGGAAGGGCTTGGCGATGAGGAAGGCCGGCTCCGGCCGCTCGCCGGTGAGGAAGCGTTCCGGGTAGGCGGTGATGAAGATCACCGGCACCTCGAAGGTCTTGAGGAGGTCGTTGACCGCGTCGAGGCCCGAGGAGCCGTCCGCGAGCTGGATGTCGGCGAGGATCAGCCCCGGCCGCTTGTCGCCGGCGAGCTTGATCGCCTCCGTGCGGGTGCGGGCGACGCCGATCACGTTGTGGCCGAGACCCTCGACCAGGGCCTCGAGATCCATGGCGATCAGGGGCTCGTCCTCGATGATCAGGATCTCGGTGGCCATGTCAGCGGCGAGTTCGCGGCCCGCCTCGTCCACGAGGTCGCGCACCTCCGAGACGTCGACGTCGAGGATGATGGCGGCATCCTCCTCGGAGAAGCCTTCGAGGCAGGAGAGCAGGAAGGCTTGGCGGGGCAGAGGTGTGATCTGTCCGAGACGGACTTCGGCGGGCAGGTCGTGCTGCACCTGCTCGCTCTGGCCGTTCACAGAGAGCGAGTTCCAGATCCGGGTGAACACGCGGAACAGGTCGGCCTTGACGTTGGCGCTCCGGCCGAGCGTCTCGGGCTCGTTCACCAGCGTCTCGAGCGTGGCCGCCACGTAGGCGTCGCCGGCGACTTGGCTGCCCGTCAGCGCGCGCGCATAGCGGCGCAGATAGGGCAGGTGCTGCACGACGAGTTGAGATGTCGACATTAGATCCCCTGGGCCTTGCCGTTCTTCTGGTAGCCTCCGCCCCAACGCGGATGGTCCGACTCCGTTCCGGCAACGCGGAACCGATTGTATGCCACGGCGTTGCAGCTGCAGCCATGACGTATGTCAAGCCGCAAAACAATCGCGGCGGCGCCCCCATGCGGCGCCAAGGGGACCTTGTGGATGATCGATGATGGTGGTGCCGAGGACGGTCCGGGACGGGGCCGAATGGACGATGCGCGCCGCGTGGGCGCGCCGTCCTCCGGAGCCCGATGCGCGGCCGATCCGCGCCAGGACCGCGCGGGTCTGAACGAGCAGACGCAGCGGCGGATCGGAAATCACCTGCGCAGCATGTACGACGCGGTTCTCCAGCAGCCGGTCCCTGACCGTTTCCGCGACCTGATCGCGCGGCTCGACGCCTCCGAGCCGGATCAGGCCTGAGCGGGTTCGCGTAGCGGTGCACGGGGCGGCCCGTCGAGCGTCGAGCCGATCTGATATGAACGAAGGCCGCCCCTGTCCGATCGGCGGGGCGGCCTGTTCAGGCAACGGCCGGGCGGCCGTGCCGCCTCAGAGTGTGGGTGAACGGCCCCGCATCAGGCCGATCACGGCCGAGATCGCGAACAGGACGATCGCCACGAAGAAGACGAGCTTGGCGGCTTCCATCGCGGTGCCGGCGATGCCGCCGAAGCCGAGGAGCGCGGCCACGAGGGCCACGACAAGAAACGTAACGGCCCATCCGAGCATTTGCGTGTTCCTTCTCGATCGTGGTGCGGGCTGAGCCGTCACCTTCTGAAGGCAATAACGTCAAGGTTTCGGAACAGTTCCTCGGGGGCCGATCAGGTGACGGGAGGGCCGAGGTCTTCGCTGCGCGCGGATCCGATCTCCCTGCGGCGCATCGCCCGCCTCCCTCGCACGGCGCCGTTCGAGCCCCCATCTTCCGCATCGAACCGCACCGCGCGGTGGGCCGGCCCGGAACAGGGTCGGGCGGCACCGCGTTCGTAGACGGTTCCCGGCTCACGTGAGCCGTGACCGTGAGCCGTCACCGTGTGAGCCCTGAACGTGAGCTCTGAGATGAGAGATTTCGCCACCGCCGTCGCCAAGCGTTTCGCCGAGGCCGCCTCGACCGCCCTCAAGGGCGCCGCGCGCCTCCTCGAGGGCGCGATGCCGTCGCCGCAGCCGGTGCCGGTGCCCGTCCGGGTGCGGGGCCGCAGGGACGCGCGCCGCTGATCTGACAGCCGCCCCGGGGGCGCACGGACTAAGCCCTGTCGAAGCCGCCTGCGGGCGGCTTTTTCGTGCCCTGAGCGGTCTTCGGCGGCACGGATGTCCAGTCTTGGCACAGGTTCTGCGAAATCCCGGCCTCCGCCTCATCTGTTGTTCCCCCTGCCATCCGTGATCGTCCGCAATTGTACGGGCGGTGAGGGCTGCTTAAACAGCGCTCTGGCCGGACTCGGCTCGACGATTCGGCCGCGGCCGGGGGGCGTTCTCATGTCTATCAGCGCGCGGCTGGGCCGGTTCGCCGCGGCCGGGGGTACGCCCCGGCAGATGATCGGCACGGCGCTGGCCGGACTGATCCTCGGCATCGGCGCCGTGATCATCAGCGCGAGCCTGGTGCGGGCCTCCGAGCGCAACGGCCTCCTCGGCTTCTTCGAGGACCTGTTCCGCCCGGCGCCGACACGGCTGGCCGCGGATATGCCGCAGCCCCGGCGCTACGCGAACCTGCCCGATGGGCGCGGGGTCCCGAGCCGCCGCCTCGCGCCGCCGGCCCACCACCGCCTCGCGGACCTCCGGATCCGAGCGGCACACCCCCGGCGCGCATCGCTCCGCCGCGACCGGGCGGCGGCTCTTACGCTCGCCGGCACGCGCACGGTCTGTGTGCGCGCCTGCGACGGCTTCCTCTTCCCGCTCGGCCATCTCGGCGCGCGCCGCGACCTGCCCGTTCACGAGGCCGCCTGCGCCGCCGCCTGCCCCGGCGCCGCCACCAGCCTCTACACGCTCGCTCCGCGCGAGAGCGACCTCGACCGGGCCGTGAGCCTCAAGGGGCAGCCCTATCTCGGGGCGGCCTTTGCGAACGTCTACCGCCGGCGGCGCGTGGCGGATTGCGCCTGCCAGCCCCCGGGGGGCGCGGCGCCCCTGCCGATCGCGCAGGACCCGACCCTGCGTCGCGGCGACGTCGTCGCCCTGCGCACCACCGCGGCGGTGGTGAGCCAGAGCCGCTCCGGCGTCCTCGAACTCGTCGATTTCCGCAAGGCCCGGACGCTGTCCGCCGCCCGCACCCGCACGATCGAGGACAAGGTCGGCATCCTGCGCCGGGAGGCGGAGATCCGCGCCTTCCGCAGGGCGATGCGGGCCGCGGACCGCGCCGGCATCGTCCGCGTCGCCGCGGCCGGCGAAGGCTTTCAGGGCGTCCCCCGGGCAGCGGAGGCGCGGGGCGGCCTCAGCCCGGTCCGCGTGGTCGAGGCCTCGCCCTACGCCCGCTGATCGGGGCCGCGTTGTCGGCAGCCGCCCGATGTCGTAGTCCGGCCCGGACAGGCGGGCCCGGCGGAGCGGGCCCCAAGCCGAGACCCGATCAAGTCGAGACCCGATCCATGAACGAGACGAATGGCGGGCCCGAGGCCGAGCCGGCCTTCGACGGGGCACCGCCCGCTCCCGGCACGATCGAGGCGCTGAGCCCGCTCGTGCGCCGACGCGTCGCCCCGAACGGCGGCCCCTTCACGGCGAGCGGTACCTGCACCTACGTGGTCGGCCGCGGCCGCGTCGCGGTGATCGATCCGGGCCCCGAGGATGCGGGCCATGTCGAGGCGCTGCTCGCCGGCCTGCCCGGCGAGAGCGTCGAGGCGATCGTGGTGACGCACACCCACCGCGACCACTCGCCGGGCGCGCGCCTGCTCGCCGCGCGGACGGGTGCGCCGATCGTCGGATGCGGTCCGCACCGGGCGGCCCGCTCGCTCGCCGAGGGCGAGCTGCCGATGCTCGACGCCAGCGCCGACAAGCTCCACCGTCCGGACCGGGAACTCACCGAGGGCGAGACGGTCTCCGGCCCCGGCTGGACGCTGGTGGCCGTCGAGACGCCCGGCCACACCATGAACCACCTCGCCTTCGCCCTGCCGGAGGAGGCCGCCCTGTTCTCGGGCGACCACGTGATGGCGTGGTCGACGAGCGTCGTCGCGCCGCCGGACGGCTCGATGCGGGCCTACATGGACTCCCTCGACAAGCTGCGCGAGCGCCCGGAAACGATCTACTGGCCGGGGCACGGCGGGCCGGTGCGCGATCCCCGCCGCTTCGTGCGCGGGCTCGCCGCCCACCGCCGCCAGCGCGAGACCGCGATCCGGGCGCAGGTGGCGGCGGGCGAGGCCGACATCCGCAGCATCGTCGAGGCGATCTACCAGGGCCTCAACCCGGCGCTGATGGGCGCGGCCGCCCTCTCGGTCTTCGCCCATCTGGAGGATCTGGTCGAGCGCGGCCTCGTCCTCACGGACGGGCCGGCCCGGCTCCAGGGGCGCTATCGGGCCGGCCTGGTCCCGGCCGGTCCGCGCGGCGCCTGAAAGACCCCTACTTCACCGCGATGGCGAGGTTGGCGACCTCGTCGAGATAGGCGCGGATCCGGTCGGCGTTGACGCCGAGATCGCGGCCGGGGAGCCGCGAGGCCGACCGCACGTCGATGCGCGCGCCGTCGGCGCGGGGATGCACCCGCACGGTGACGTCGTCCGGCAGGTTCAGGACGAGGCCGCGGGCGATCGCCTCGATGCGCCCGTTGCCGATGCGCCCGCCGGGCCGGATCGCCTCGACGATCTGCCAGCGCCGGTTGATCGCCGCCTTCCGGGCGAGCTCGAACGCTTGGTCGACGTCGATGTCGAGGGTCAGCGGCGCGATCTGCGGGTAGGCGGATCTCTGGCGCTCCCGCGCGGCCGGTCCGGGATCGGCCGGGTAGCGCCCGTTGCGGGCGGCGAAGGCCGTGCGCGAGCGCGAGAAGGCGGGCGGGTTCTCGATGTCGGTCGTGACGTCGTTGATCGCCGGCAGCCGCAGGCCCCGGAGGCCGGCATAGGCCGGGTAGGCGAGGATCACGAGCGACAGGAACAGGCCGCCGAAGGCCGGCCCGAGGCCGCGCGCCCCCTCGCGCCAGACCCGCAGGAAGGCGAAGGCCGCGAGCGCCAGCGAGACCAGGGCGAGCGCCAGCCCGCTCCCGAGGGTGGCGAGCGCGGGCACCGTCTCCGCCCGCGGGTCGCGGACGACGAGGAGGGCGATCCCCGTGACGAGGAGCGCGAGCCACGCCACCTGCCGCGACAGGCCGCCGGCGCGGGTGACGGGTTCCTCGATGAGCAGGCGGCGCATGATGGCGGGTTCGGCGTCCGGGGCTGACGGGCGTTGAGGCGGGCCGCGCGGGGTCGCGGACGGGCGGGGGGCAAGCTTTACAGCCGGGCTGTTCCCGGCGCCACCCGCGCCGCTCTCCGCAACCGGTGCGCGTGGCGCCCAGGATCATCATTGGTCGGCCACGTACGCGCCAAACCTCCCACAGCTGTCTCCGGTGGACCCGCTGCCGGCTCGTCGCGGGTCTGCTATAGGCAAGCCACGATGTCGCGTCTCACCGCCCAGCAAGCCCCGGCCGCCGACCTTGAGCCCGTCGATCCGCTCCGGGTCTGGTTCCGGTTCATCCGGCTGAACCGGCGCGTCTCGGCCGCCGTGGGCGCGGAACTGCGCGAGATCGGCCTCTCGATCCCGCAATTCGACGTTCTGTCGACCCTGACCGAGCGCGAGGGCCTGACGCAGCAGGAACTGGCCGCGCGCCTCTACGTGACCAAGGGCAACGTGTCGGGGCTGATCGACCGGCTGGTCGAGGCGGGGCTCGTGGAGCGCCGGGCGATTCCCGGGGACCGGCGCTCGCACGCCCTGCATCTCACGCCCGCGGGGACCACCCTAGCCTCGCGGGGCATCGCGGCGCAGGAGGCCTACGTGGCGCGCACGCTCGGCCGCCTCGCGCCCGAGGATGTCGCCGCCTTCGAGCGCCTCGTGCTGCAGTGGCGGGACCTCGTGCGCGCCGACGAGGCCGGTCGACCCTGAGCGGGATCGCCTACGCCATCCCGAGCGCCTGCATGTAGAGCTCCAGGATCGCCTCCTCCTCCTGGCGCTCGGCGTGGTCCTTCTTGCGCAGGGAGATGATCTTGCGCAGGGCCTTGGTGTCGAAGCCGGTGCCCTTCGCCTCGGCGTAGACGTCCTTGATGTCGCCGGCGAGGCCCGCCTTCTCCTCCTCCAGGCGCTCGATGCGCTCGATGAAGCTCTTGAGCTGGTCGGCGGCGACCGAGGAGGGGTCGACCGCCGGGCTTGCTGAGGCTGCCATGTCTGCGAAAGTCCTTTCATCGGTGCGCCGCGCGGCGCCTCACGCGGGGTGGTAGGCGAGCAACCTTACCGGGAGATTAGCCCTCGATCTCAGAGCCTGTTTGAGGTCTTGTTTTCAGGCGGGATTGTTGAGGGCGTTGGCGGCCATGAGGCTGGCGACGCAGGCGAGGCGTCCCGTTGCAACGTCGAGGCGACCAGCGCGCTCACGGAGCAGGCCACCCCAGTGGCTGAGCCAGCCGAAGGTTCTCTCTACGACCCAGCGCCGCTCCAGCACGACGAAGCCCTTCTGGTCCGGCTGCTTCTCGACCACGCGGTGGCGCATGCCGTGGAGGTTGCACCATTCTTGGCAGCGCTCGGCCGTGAAGGCACCGTCGAGGAGAGCCAGACGCAGGCTGGGCCACGTCTGCTTGCCCGCATCCAGCGCCGGCAGCGTGTCGCGATCCTGCACGTTGGCGGGCACGACAGCCAGCGCCAGGACGTGCCCTTGGGCATCCACCAGAGCCACGCGTTTGCGCCCGACCAGCTTCTTGGCACCATCGTAGCCGCGCGGCCCGCGGACCCCGATGCACTTGACGCTTTGCGTGTCGATGACCGCCAGCCGTGGATCGGGCCGACGTCCGCAACGCCGCCGCTGACGGCGCGCCAGAGCCCGCATCAGGCTCTCGAACAGGCCCTTCTCGATCCAGCGCCGGAACCAGCCATAGACCGTGCGCCAGGGCGGAAAGCCGGCCGGCAATGCCCGCCAACCTCCGCCCGTCCGCAGGTGCCAAGCGATCCCGGCCAGCACTTGACGCGCCGCTGTCGCTTCTGGACGGCCCGGCGGATCGGCTCGTTTCAGAAAACAGGCCACCTCGTCCAAGCCAGCCTGCAACACCATGTCCTTCAGGCGCGACTCATGACGCGTCCGATGTCGGTCCGTCCACATCTGCTCTCCACTCCGCCCCGCCAGGCGGAATTCATGTTGGCTCATGAGACAGATGGGGACGGCCGGCGGAGGTGCTCAAACAGGCTCTCAGTGCGGCTCGGCCTGCCGCTTGGCGAAGGCGGCCTGCTGCTCCGGGGTCGCCTCGGCCTGATGCTGCGCCTTCCAGGCGTCGTAGGGCATGCCGTAGACCTGCTCGCGGCTCTCGTCCTTGGTCAGCGGCAGGCCGCGCGCGTCGGCGGCGTCCTTCAGCCAGTTCGAGAGGCAGTTGCGGCAGAAGCCCGCGAGATTCATCAGGTCGATGTTCTGCACGTCGGGGCGGTTCTGCAGGTGGGAGACGAGGCGCCGGAACACGGCGGCCTCCAGCTCCGTCTGGGTCTTCGGATCGATCTCGGACATCTCGGGAAGCTCCTGGTGTGCGTGTCCGCTGAGGTCGGCGGCGCGGGGGCCCGCGTCAAGCGGCGGGGCGAAGGATCGGGCGCAGCAGCTTGGCGAAGCGCTCGGCCCATTCCGCCTGGCCCGCCTCGCCCGCGATCAGGTCCTGGCGGATCTCGACGAGGGCGTTCGGCAGGCCGCGGGCCGTGGCGTGGCGGTCGATCGTGTCGCCCGGCAATCCCCCGCCGTAGGGCTCGTTGTCGCCGACCGTGAGCCCGGCCGGATCCGCCTTGAGCCCCGCGATGAGGGGCGCGCTCAACCGGTCGTCCCGGTCGTAGAGGATGCCGACCTGCCAGGGCCGCGCGACGCCGCGCCAGTACGGCGTGAAGCTGTGGATGGTGACGAGGACGGGGGCAGCGCCCGCCGCCTCCCCGGCGGCGACGGCGGCGTCGATCGCCCGGTCGAAGGGCTCGTAGAAGCGGGCGACGCGCTCGGCCTTGCCCGCCTCGTCGATCCGCGCGTTGCCCGGCACCACTGCCCCGTCCGAGAGCCGCATCACCAGGGTCGGGTCGGCCCGGCCCCGGTTCGGATCGATGATCAGGCGCGAGAAGCGGGTGAGGATCGCTGGCGCCCCGAGATGGCGGGCGAGCGCCCGCGTCACCCCGGCCGCGCCGATGTCGTAAGCGATGTGGCGGCCGAATTCCGCCTCCGGCACGCCGAGGACGATGTCCTCCGGCACGAAGTTCGAGGCGTGGTCGCAGACCAGGAGCAGCCCGCAGGCCGGATCGCCGGGCACCGTCTCGACGGGATGGGGCGGATGCGGGACGGGCATGGGATCCGGTTCGTTTCCAGCTTGCCGACAGGTCGAGGCTCGGGCAGAGCACGTATCAAGGATCGTGCGCTCACGGCAACATGAGGCCCGTCGCCCTCCCCTCGCTGACGCGGGCGCGATGGCGAGGACGCACGAGAAGAAGACGACACGACGCGCGAGGACGCCCGCATGAGTGCCACCACGCCCGCCCCGACCGGGAGCCCGAACGAGACCGGGGCGACCGATCTGCGCAGCCTGCTCAACGGGTTCCTCACGGAGGCGATCGCCGCCGCCCACCCGGCGCGCTGCCTCCTGCCCCACCTTCCGCCGCCGCCGAAGGGCCGCCTCGTCATCCTCGGCGCCGGCAAGGCCGGCGGCAGCATGGCGGCGGTGGCGAGCCGCTTCTACCGCGAGGAGCACGGGCTCGGGGCCGACCGCATCACCGGACTCGCGGTGGCCCGCCACGGCTACGGCGAGGAGGCGCCGCTGATCCGCATGGTCGAGGCAGGGCATCCGGTGCCGGACGCCGCCGGCATCGAGGCGACGAAGGAGGCGCTGCGCATCGCGACCGAGGCCGGCCCGGACGACGAGGTGCTGGTGCTGCTCTCGGGCGGCGGCTCGGCCAACTGGATCGCGCCGGCCGGCGACCTGACGCTCGCCGAGAAACAGGCCATCACCCGGGCCCTCCTGCGCTCGGGCGCGCCGATCAACGAGATCAACACGGTGCGCAAGCACATCTCGCGGATCAAAGGCGGGCGCCTCGCATTGGCCGCCCGCAACGCGGCGCGCATCCTCACCCTCGCGATCTCCGACGTGCCCTTCGACGATCCCGCCGTGATCGCCTCCGGCCCGACCGTGCCCGACCCGTCGACGCTGGCCGAGGCCCGCGCCATCTGCGAGCGCCGCGGCATCCCCCTGCCCGCGGCGGCCAAGGCCCTCCTGAACGACCCGAACAACGAGACCCCGAAGGCGGGCGACCCGGCCTTCGCGCGGGCCGAGTACCGCATCATCGCCCGGCCGATCGACGCGCTGGAGGCCGCCGCCGCCGCCGCCGCGAAGGCCGGCTACGAGCCGGTCATGCTGGGCTCGGACCTCGAGGGCGAGGCCCGCGAGGTGGCGGCCGAGCACGCGCGGCTCGCCCGCGAGGCGAAGGCGCAGGGGCGCAAGGTGGCCCTGATCTCCGGCGGCGAGCTGACCGTGACGATCCGCGGCGAGGGCCACGGCGGTCCGAACCAGGAATACGCGCTGGCGCTCGCCATCGCGCTGGAGGCCGAGCCCGGCATCGCCGGCATCGCGGCCGACACCGACGGCACCGACGGCGGCCGCGGCGAGGCGACCGACCCGGCCGGCGGCCTCGTCGACGCCACCACCCTGGAGCGCGCCCGCGCGGCCGGCCTCGATCCGGCCGCGATGCTCGCCGACAACGATTCGACGCGCTTCTTCGCGACGATCGGCGACCTCGTCCAGCCCGGCCCCACCCGCACCAATGTCAACGATTGCCGCATCATCCTCGTCGGCTGAGCCCGTGAGCGCAGGCCGCGCAGCGCTCGGGCTCGCCCTCGCGGCCTCCCTCTGCCTCCTCGGCGCGGGGCCCGCGCGGGCGGACCTGCGCATGTGCAACCTGACGGCGAGCAAGGTCGGCGTCGCGCTGGGCTACCGGGACCCGCAGGGCTGGGTCACGGAAGGCTGGTGGGATCTGACGCCGAAGGCTTGCGAGACGCTCCTGAAGGGGGCGCTCGCGGCCCGCTTCTACTACGTCTTCGCGGTGGACTACACGCGCGGGGGCGAGTGGAGCGGGCGCTCGCTGATGTGCACCAAGGATTCCGAGTTCACGATCCGCGGGGTCGAGGATTGCCTTGCCCGCGGCTACGACCGCAACGGCTTCTTCGAGGTCGATACCGGCGAGCAGAAGAGCTGGACGATCCAGCTCACCGACCCGAACCAGCCGGCCGCCCCCTCCCCGTGACCGCCCCCTCCCCGTGACCGCCCTCACCGCCGCGCGGCGACGAGCGAGAAGAAGGCGCCCTGCGGGTCCATGCACTGCACGATGAAGGAGCCGCCCGGCACCTCGTGCGGGCCCATCAGGATCTTGCCGCCGTGCTCGGTGACGCGGGCGGCGGCCGCGTCGATCTCCGGAACGGTGACGTAGTAGCCCCAGGCCGAGACCGGCATGCCCGGCGGCCGGTTCATCATGCCGCCGATCGCGCGCCCGTTCGCCGCGAAGGTCTGGTAGGTGCCCATCGGCCCGAGATCGACGGCCCGGTCCTTCGTCCAGCTGAACAAGCCGGCATAGAAGGCGAAGGCGGCCTCCCAGTCCGTCGCGAAGAGCTCGTGCCAGCCGAAATGGCCGGGCGTGGCGGCGGGGACCTCCGGCATCGCGGGACCGCTCGGCCGGAAGAGGACAAAGAACGCCCCCTGCGGATCGGTGACGACGGCGAAGCGCCCGACCTCGGGCAGATCCTCGGGCCCTTTCCGCACGCCGCCGCCGGCCGCGACCACCCGCTCGGCGACCGCGTCGACGTCTGCCACGCTGACGAAGCCGCTCCAGCCCGGATGGCCCCCTTGCGCCCTCACCTCGTCGGCGAGCGGCGCGATGCCGGCGACCGGGCGGTCCCCTGCGCTGAGGATCGTGTAGGGCCCGCCGCCGCCCGTCCAGGGCTGCGCCTCCCATCCCACCACGGCGCGGTAGAAAGCCTCGGCGCCTCCCGTGTCGGTCGTCATGAGCTGGTACCAGACGAAGGTATTGGCGCTCTCGGACATGGCGGACTCCCTCTCTTCGCGTCGGTGGACGGCCGATCGTGCCCGATTCGGCGCGACCGTTCGATGTCGCCTCAGCCGTTGCCCGCCGCGTAGGCCTCCGGGCCCTTGGCTGCCGCGACGGGATCCATCCAGCTGATCTCCCAGACGTGCCCGTCGGGATCCTCGAAGCTGCGGCCGTACATGAAGCCGTAATCCTGCTTCGGGCCGGGATCGGGCCGCCCGCCCGCGGCCTCGGCGCGGGCCACCATCGCGTCCACCGCCTCGCGGCTCTCCTGCGAGATGCAGATCAGGACCTGGCAGGTCTCCCGTGCGTCCGGAATCGTCTTCGTGGTGAAGGTGCCGAAGAAGGCGTGGCTCAGGAGCATCGCGTGGATCACGTCCGAGAACACCATGCAGGAGGCGTCGTCGTTCGAGAAATTCGGGTTCTTGGTGGCGCCGACCGCCTCGTAGAAGGCCGTCGACTTGGCCACGTCGCGCACGGGCAGGTTCACGAAGATCATCTGCGGCATCGGCATTCCCTCTCTCGTTCGCTCATGCCCGGCCCCCACGGCCAAGTTTGACCGTGATGCCTGATTTGGTTATAAATTGCAACCATGAAGTTAGAAAAAGTAACTGATGAGGCACGGCCGGGGCGGCGCTACGACGACGCCTGCGCGGCCGCGCACGCCCTCGATCTGGTGGGCGAGCGCTGGGCGCTCCTCGTGATGCGGGAGCTCATGCTCGGCCCGAAGCGGTTCAGCGATCTGCGCGCCGATCTTCCCGGCATCAGCGCCAACGTGCTGACGCAGCGCCTCGAAGGGCTGGAGGCGGTGGGCGTCCTCGTCCGCCGCAAGCTGCCGCCGCCCGCCGGAACGCAGGTCTACGCGCTGACGCCATGGGGCTACGAGAGCGAGCCGATCTTCCAGGCCCTGGGCCGCTGGGCGGCGCGCTCGCCGCTGCACGACCCGACGCTGCCCTTCAGCGCCACCTCGCTCTTCCTCTCCTTCCGCACCATGCTCGACCCGGCGCGGGCCGGAGATCTCTCGGCCCGCATCGGCTTTCGCATCGGGGCCGAGACCTTCCTCGCCCACCTCCGGGACGGGGCGATCCATGTGGACCGGGGCCCGGTCGATGGCGCCGATCTCGTGCTGACGGGCCCCGCCCCCGTCATCGCCGCGGCGGTCTACGGCGGCCAGTCCTTCGAGGCCCTCGCCGGCGCGCTCGGGATCGATGGCGACCGGGCACTCGCGGAGCGCTTCGTCACCCTGTTCCCGCTTCCCCCGAAGGCGTGAGGGCCGGCGCCCGGCGCGCCCCTCCCCCGTGAAACGGCGATTGCCGGGCCCGGCCGCTTGACGCGGGGGCCCGGCCGGTGCTTGTGGCCGCTCGCCCTCAACCGGCCGGACACGACGCACCGCCGGGCTCGCGCTGCCTAGATGGAGGCCGGATTGAAACGCTCACGCCGCACGAAGATCGTCGCCACGCTCGGACCGGCCTCCGACACGCCGGAGATGATCACGAAGCTCTTCCATGCGGGTGCGGACGTGTTCCGGCTCAACATGAGCCACCTGCCGCGCGAGAAGCTGCCCGAGAAGATCGAGGTGATCCGCGCCATCGAGCGCGAGGCCAAGCGCCCGATCGCGATCCTCGTCGATCTGCAGGGCCCGAAGCTGCGCCTCGGCGCCTTCGCGGAGGGCAGCGCCATGATCGCGAACGGGGCGAGCTTCGTCCTCGACAGCGACCAGACGCCGGGCAACGCCGATCGCGTCTACCTGCCCCATCCCGAGATCCTCACCGCGCTGGAGCCCGGCCATTCCGTCATCATCGACGACGGCAAGCTGCGCCTGACCGTCACCGAGGTGGGCGAGGGCCGCGTCGTGACCCGCGTCGAGGTCGGCGGCCGCATCTCGAACCGCAAGGGCGTCTCGCTGCCCCACACGGTGATCCCGGTCCCGGCCATGACCGACAAGGACCGGTTGGACCTCGAGGCCGGGCTCAATGCCGGGGCCGACTGGATCGCCGTCTCCTTCGTGCAGCGCCCCGAGGACATGGCCGAGGTGAAGGCGCTGGCCGCCGGCCGGGCGCTGGTGATGGCCAAGATCGAGAAGCCGCAGGCGCTGACCCGCCTCGACGAGATCATGGAAGTCTCCGACGGCCTCATGGTCGCTCGCGGCGACCTCGGCGTCGAGATGCCCCTGGAGCAGGTGCCGGGCGTCCAGAAGCGGATCACCCGCGGCGCGCGGCGCCTCGGCAAGCCCGTCGTCGTCGCGACGCAGATGCTCGAATCGATGATCACCGCCCCCGTGCCGACCCGCGCCGAGGTCTCGGACGTGGCGACGGCCGTCTACGAGGGCGCCGACGCGGTGATGCTCTCGGCCGAGAGCGCCTCGGGGGCCTTCCCGGTCGAGGCGATCGCCACCATGAACCGCATCGCCGAGCAGGTGGAGAAGGACGCGCTCTACTGGGACATCCTGACCGCCCAGCAGCGCTCTGCGCCCGAGGCGACAGCCTCGGACGCGATCGCGGCGGCGGCCCACCAGATGGTTGGTTCCCTCGGCCTCAACGCGATCATGGCCTGGACGCATTCGGGCTCGACGGCGCTGCGCCTCGCCCGCTCGCGCCCGAACGCCACCGTGATCGCGCTCACCCCGAAGCGCGAGACCGCGCGCCGCCTCGCCATGGCCTGGGGCACGCACCCGATCGTCACGAACGACGCGAGCGACGTCGACGACATGGCCTTCCGGGCCGCGAAGTTCGCCGTGCGCGAGCGTTTCGCGGAAGTCGGCGACCGGGTGATCGTCGTGGCGGGCGTCCCCTTCGGCACGCCGGGCGCGACGAACCTCGTGCGCATCGCCTTCGTGACCCGCGAGCACGCCGCGCGGGCCTGAGCGCTCAGGGAGCGGCCGCCGGCACCGGCTGCCGCTCCGCGATCCGCCCGGCGATCCGGCCGACCTCCCGCGCGAGGGCGTCGGCGGCGACGTAGTGGACCATGTGGCCGATGCCCGGCAGGACCACGAGCTCGGCGCCGGGGATCCGCTCCGCGAGGGGCCGGGCCTGGAGGTTCGTCCGCACGACCGGGTCCGACTCGCCCGCCACGATCACGGTCGGCGTCCGGATCGCGCCGTAGCGCGGGCCCTGCTCCGCCAACGCCGCGGGCAGGCCGATCAGGTCCTGGACGTTGGAGAGCAGGGTGCCTGGGCGCAGGACGAGGGCGGCTCGCGCCCGCGTCAGGTAATCCGCGCTCACCGGCTGCGGCGCGAATACCGCCCTGGCCGCGCCCTCCAGGTAGGTCATCGCGACGGGCGGCCCGAGAGTCCGGCTGAGGAGCCATGCGACGGGCGGCCGCGCGGCGAGCCGCCAGTACCAGGGCGGGTCCGGGCGCTGCGGGAACGGCAGGGCCACCGGCGAGACCAGGACGAGGCCCGCCACCCGCTCCGGATGCTCCAGCGCGAGATTCGCCGCGAGGGCGCCGGACCAGGAATGCCCGAGCACGATGGCGGGGCCGACGCCCATCCGCTCCAGCGCCTCGGCGATGGCGGCCGCCTGCGCCGCGGGCGTCGCGGCGTCGAGGCGGTCGCTCCAGCCAAAGCCCGGCCGGTCGAAGGCGATCACGCGAAAACCCTGCGCCGCGAGAAGGCGGCCGACGCCCTCCATCGGCTCCGCCGCGTTCGCCGAGGCGCCGTGGAGCAGGATCACGGTGGCGCGCGCCCCCTCGTGCGGACCGGCCTCGATCGCGGCGAGGCGCCCGCCCCGCACCGGGACGAACGGCCCGGCGGGCGGAAATTGCGCCTCGGCACGGAGCGTGATGAGCAGGCTGGCGACGGCGCCGAGGCCGAGCGCGCCGCCGATCAGGGCCGCGGCGAGGCCGAGGAGGACGGCCAGCGCCTGCGGCGCGAAGCCCATCAGAGGTCGCGGCCGTCGACCTCGGGGGCGAGCCGCTCGATCGAGCTCTGGACCTTGTCCATGCGCGGGTAGAGGGCGGCGGCGCGGCGGAAGGCGCTGAGCGCCCGCACCTTGTCGTCCAGCGAGAGATAGACCCGGCCGAGCGTCGCCCAGGCCTCGTAGTGGCGCGGCTCCAGCACGAGGGCGCGCTGCAGGTCGGCGATCGCCGCGGCCTTGTCGGAGAGGTGCCAGAACACGCTGGCCCGCCGGCTCCAGCCCTCGGACCAGCCGGGTTCGAGCGTCAGCACCCGGTCCATCAGCTCGACGGCGAGGGGGAAGTCCCGGGACGCCATCGCCTGTCCGGCGCGCTCGGTGAGGAGGTCGGCGGTGGCGCTGCCCGACCGGTCGAGGCGCCGCTCGATCAGCTTGGAGATGCCCTTCGCCTCGGCATCGTCCTCGGTCTCGCGCAGGCGCGCGAACAGCTCTTCGAGGCTGGCAGGCGGCTTGGGCCTGGCCGCCTCGGGCCTGGCCGTGTCGGGCTTGGCGGTGTCAGGCTTGGCCCGATCCTCGGCCTGCGGCTCGCGCGAGAGCGTGCCGGGCGGCGCCGCGGCGGCGGGCAACAGGGCGGAGCCCAACAGCACAGCCAGGGCGGCCGCCGGAGATCGGGGAAGGAGGCGCAGCATCCGGAGAGCTTGTGCGCCCCCGGCGCGCGCGTCAACGCGCTCGCTTGCCGCGCAGGATCGCGGCGCCCGCGGACCGTGAAGCCCGCGGGCCGGATCGCCTCAGCCCTGGCGGGCCTTGAAGCGCTTCTGGGTCTTGTTGATCACGTAGACGCGGCCCTTGCGGCGCACGAGCTGGTTGTCACGGTGCCGGCCGCGGAGCGACTTCAGCGAGTTGCGAATCTTCATCGGTCTTCTCTCGGCGCGGAGGGTCCCGGCCGCCTATCGGTTCAAGTCTCGGGAACGGGAGCGCCTCGCGGCATCCCCGGCGATGGCAGCGGACGCATCGCGGAAAGGCGGCTCCCTTATCAGGATTCGCCCCGCGGAGGCAAGCCGCCGCGGAGCGGGACGGAGCGTCCGCCCCGCTCTCGGCTCGGCTATCGTTCTTTCCAGGCTTTGGCGATCTGGTCGGTGAGGGGCTTGGTGAGGTAGCTGAGCACGGAGCGCTCGCCGAGTTGCATGAAGCTCTCCACCGGCATGCCCGGCACCAGCTTCGAGCCCCCCAGCCGCGCCGTCTGCTCCTCCGGCACCTGGATCCGCGCCACGTAGTAGCTCATCCCCGTCTTCGGATCGCTCGTCACGTCCGCCGAGACCCGGCTCACCACCCCGTCGATCTCCGGCGTCACCCGCTGGTTGAAGGCCGGGAAGCGCAGCACCGCCGCCTGGCCCACCCGCACGTTGTCGATGTCCTGCGGCTGGATCTTCACCTCCACCGCCAGCTGGTCGGCCGACGGCACGATCAGCATCGCCGGCTCGCTCGGCACCACCAGACCCCCGATCGTGTGCACGGCCAGCTGGTGCACCGTCCCGTCCTGGGGCGCGCGCAGGTCGATGCGCTTCAACTGGTCCTCGGCCGCCACCCGCTTCTCCACGAGTTCCGACCAGCGACCCCGGATCTCAGCGAGCTCCTTGCCCACCTCCGTGCGCATGTCCCCGTCCACCTGCAGGATCTGCAGCTCCGTCTCGGTGATCTTGCCCCGCGCCGAGGCCGTCGAGGCGATCAGCTGGCCCCGCTCCCCCTCCAGCCGCGCCGCGTCCCGCTCCAGCGCGGTCACCCGCGAGAACGGCACCAGGTTCTTGGCAAACAGCTCGCGCACCCCTTTCAGCTCCGAGCCGATCAGCCGGATCTCCCGGTCCTTGGCCGCCGCCTGCTCGGTCAGCCCCGTGATCTCCTGGCCGAGCTGCGCCACCCGCTCGCGCAGCTGCGCCTTCTGGCCCTCCCGCGCGGCCACGCGGGCCGCAAACAGCCGCCCCTCGCCCTCGAGCAGGTGCGCCACCGCCGGGTCGGAGGAGCGCGCCAGCAGCTCGGGCCCGAACGTCACGCGGCCCGCCCCGTCCCGCTCCGCCTCGTCGCGGGCGCGGCGCGCGGACAATTCGTCGAGGGCTTTGAGCACGATGTCGAGGTTGGCCCGGGTCTGGGTCTCGTCGAGCCGGATCAGCACGTCGCCGGCCTTGACCCGCTGGCCCTCGCGCACCCGCAGCTCGCCGACCACCCCGCCGGTCGGGTGCTGCACCTTCTTGACGTCCGACTCCACCACGAGCTGGCCCGGCGCGATCACCGCCCCCGAGATCTGGGTGAAGGTCGCCCAGCCGCCGACCCCGACGATCAGGGCCGCCGACAGGCCGATGGCCAGGGCCAGGTGGCGCCGGATCGAGCCGAGCGCGCGCGGGCGCGGCGGGCCGATCAGGCCGGGGGCGGCCAGGCCCGGGCTCATGCTCACCGACATCTCACGATCCCCCGCATCTCAGCCCCACCCATCACGCGCTCGCCCAGCATCCGGCGCTCGCCCAGCATCACGCGCTCGCCCAGCATCACGCGCTCGCCCAGCATCACGCGCTCTCCTGCAGGCCGGCCGGCGGCTGGGCCGGACCGCCCATCGGGCCGCCGCCGGGACCGCCCTGGCCGCTTCCCAGGCCGCTTGCCAGGCCGCTTGCCTGACCGCTGGCCTGACTACCGCCGGGACCGCTTCCAAACCCCATCGCCCGCGGCATCGGCGCCTGTGGCTCGGCCGCCACCGGGGCCGGTGCCGGGCGCAGCACCCGCTTGAACACCTCGTCCTTGGGCCCGAACGCCTGGGCGCGCCCGTCCGCCATCATCAGAACGAGATCCACCGCGGCGAGCGCGCTCGGGCGGTGGGCCACCACCACGCAGATGCCGCCGCGCTGGCGCACCCCCAGGATGGCTTGCGTCAGCGCGTTCTCGCCCTCGTTGTCGAGGTTGGCGTTGGGCTCGTCCAGGATCACCAGGAACGGCTCGCGGTAGAGCGCGCGCGCCAGCCCGACCCGCTGGCGCTGGCCGGCCGAGAGCCCGGCCCCGCCCTCGCCGATGCGGGTGTCGTAGCCCTCGGAGAGCCGCAGGATCAGCTCGTGCACGCCCGCTGCCCGGGCGGCCGCGATCACGTGCTCGGGGTCGGGGCTGACCTCGAAGCGGCTGATGTTCTCCGCGATCGTGCCGGCAAACAGCTCGACCTCCTGGGGCAGGAAGCCGATATGCGGCCCGAGATCGGCGCTCGACCATTGGTCGAGGGCGGCGCCATCCAGCCGGACCTTGCCGCGCACCGGCGGCCAGACGCCGACGAGGGCGCGCACCAGCGAGGACTTGCCCGACGCCGACGGCCCGATCACCCCGAGCCCCTGGCCGGCCTGGAGGGCGAAGGAGAGGTCCTGCACCACGAGGCGGGGCGCGCCGGGAGGGGCGACGCTCACCCCCTCGACCGCCAGCGAGCGGGTGGGCGCGGGCAGGGCGTGGGGCTGGCTGACGGCGGGGATGCGGGCGAGCAGCTCGGAGAGCCGGCCCCAGGCCTGGCGGGCCTGCACGAAGCCCTTCCAGTTGGCGATCGCCAGCTCGGCCGGGGCGAGCGCGCGCGAGACCAGGATCGAGCTCGCGATGATGATGCCGGCGGTGGCCATGTTGTTGATCACCAGCCAGGCGCCGAGCGCCAGCACGCCCGATTGCAGGGCCATGCGGAAGACCTTGGAGCCGGCCCCGAAGCCGCCGGCCACGTCCGAGACGCGCTGCTGGGCCTCCATGTAGTCGCGGTTGGCGCTAGCCCAGCGGGCCCCGACCCGGCCCTGCATGCCCAGCGCGGCCAGCACCTCGGCGTTGCGCCGGCCGGCCTCGGCCAGGCCGTTGCGGCGAAGCCCATGGCCGGTGGCGGCCTGGGCGGGGGTGCGGGTGGAGCGGTCGGTGACGTAGGTGACGAGGGCCAGCACCAGGGCGCCGACGATGGCGGCGACGCCGATCAGGGGATGGAACAGGAAGCAGATGACGAGGTAGATCGGCATCCAGGGCAGGTCGAAGAAGGCGCCGGGCCCGGCGCCCGAGAGGAAGCCGCGCAGGGCATCGAGGTCGCGCAGCGGCAGGAGGCCGTCGCCGGGGGTGGCGCCCTTCAGCGGCGCGCGCACGACGAGGTCGAAGACGCGGGCGGAGAGCGCCTCGTCGAGCGCCGCGCCGACCCGGGCCAGGATGCGCGAGCGGATCATCTCGAGGAGGCCCTGGAAGGCGTAGAGGACCAGCGCCAGGGCCATCAGGCCGACCAGCGTCGGCACCGAGCGGCTCGGGATGACGCGGTCGTAGACCTCCAGCATGAAGAACGAGCCGGTCAGGTAGAGCACGTTGACCAGCCCGCTCATCACACCGACGCCGATGAACGCCGAACGGCACCGGCTCAACGCCGAGACGATTTCGGTGGAGTCACGCCCCCTCAACAAAATCCCGCTCCATCTCTCGCTCCCGCGCGCTTGTAGCCAGGTCGGCACGACCGGTCATGTGGGAAAACGAGAGCGTAGTTGCAGGGCAATCGTGGCGGATTTGAGCGGACGGCCTTTTTCTTCGCGCCCGGCACTACGGCCAAGCATTCGCGAGCGCCAATATTGTCGGGCGGCCGAGCTTGTTCATCGTGAGCCCGGCCGGATCAGGCGGCCTTCCTGGGACGGCGCGGCGGCAGCGGTCCCGGATTGTGCCCGGATCGTGCCTGGACCTGCCCGGATCGTGGGAGGGCGGGCACTTGAGGCCGCCCTCCCCGTCGAGGTCGCGCTCAGGGCTTGGGCGCGGGGGGCTGCGGCGCGGGTGCGGCCGGAGCCGGCGCGGGCGTCGCGGGAGCGGGCGTCGCCGGAACGGCCGTGGGCGCCGCCCCGCCGCCGTCCGGCGCGGCCGGTGCGGGCCCGGTCGCGGCGATCTCCGTGGACTTGGTCAGGGAGGGATAGGCCTCGACCACGTGGGCGCCGTTGAGGGGCTTGTTCACGCCGTTGTGGCAGGTGGTGCAGTTGATCTTCGGCACGTCCCCGAGCGCGCCCAGGCGGTTCCTCGGGAAGGTCGATTGCAGCGGCTCCATGTAGTCGCCGTTGAGGTCGCGCACCATCCGGATCCCGTGCCAGGCCGAGACGCGCTGCGGCGTGCTCTCGCCCCAGTTCGAGATGGCGCGGGTGTTGTGGCAGTAGGTGCAATTGACCCCGAGACCCTGCGACATGTGCATCATCAGGCCGTAGGTCTTCTCCGCGTCCTGGATCGGCTTGCCCTTGCCCTCCGGCAGCGCCGTCGTCGCGTTCACCCGGATGACGTTGTTGTCGATCGCCTTCTGGCCGAGGAACTCGGTCAGGGTGTCGTAGGGCAGCGAGGACAGGCCGACCGATTCCTTGGCGAGGTTCTGGCCGTTGTTGCGCGGGATGAACCCTGAGCGGGCCTGCGGCCCCGGATCGGTGAACCAGATGTTGGCCGGGACCGGCTGGCCGCGGTGGCAGGTGTAGCAGGTCACGCCCGCCTCGTGGACGTGCTTCTCCTTCCAGGTCGCGTTGATGTGCTGCGTCATCTGCAGCATCCGCCGGGCGACGCGCTTCTGGTAGAGGCTGTCGTCGGCCATGTTCTCGGTGTTGTGGCAGTAGGTGCATCCCTGCTCGGGCGAGACCCACTCCGTCATCGAGACCATCAGGCGGTTGAACTCGTTCGTGGTCAGGTTCTGCAGGACCTTGACGTTCTCGTAGGTCTTGCCCGCGAGGTCGTCGCCGGGCTCGGCCGGTGCGGCGGGCTCGGGGGCTTGGTTGGCGGCCTTGACCTCGCGGGCGTCGGCCCGCGTCTCGACCTGGGCCATCGCGGTGCCGCGATAGCCGTTCTGGCTCGTGACGAGCGGCGGCCGGTCCCAGCCCGCCGTGCCGAACATCGCGAGGGTGAGGAACAGCGCGACGACTGCGCCCGCGACGGAGAGAAGGGTCTTCATTGGCCACCTCCGGCCGCGCTCAGAGGATCGACGATCGGGCCGTAGACATGGGGATAGGCCGGCGCGACGCCGTGCTTGACCGCCCACAGGTACCAATTGTCCACGACGGTGCCGGTGAGCAGGATGCCGATGCCCCCGGTCAGCGTCGTCAGGACGGCAAACCACCAGGCCCAGCGGTGGACCGATTCCATCGTGGCGTTGAAGCCCATGGTCCAGCGCCAGAACAGGGCGGCGCGCTCGGTGGCGGTGCCGCGGTCGACGATCTGGTCGATCTCGCGCTCGGAGCCGTAGCGGCTCGTCGCCAGGATGGTCGCCCCGTGCATGGCGAACAGCAGCGTCGACCCGTACAGGAAGACGATCGAGAGCATGTGGAATGGGTTGTAGAAGAGGTTGCCGTAGCGCAGCGAGAAGGCCGCCGTCCAATCGAGGTGCGGGAAGATGCCGAAGGGCACCGCCTCGCTCCACGAGCCCATCATCACCGGCCGGATGAAGCCGAGGACGAGGTAGAGCCAGATGGCCGAGGCGAAGGCCCAGGGCACGTGGGTGCCGAGGCCCAGCGCCCGGGCCCGCCGGTAGAGCCGCACCCACCAGAGCAGGATCGAGGCGGTGAGGAAGAAGCCGGCGATCAGCCACCAGCCGCCCTCGTTGAGCGGGGGCAGGACCTTGAGCCCGTATTGCGGGCGCGGCGGCTCCAGCGCCAGCCAGGGAAGTTGCCGCACGAACTGGACGGGATCCCAGTTCACCGAGGCCCACATGTTGAGGCCGATGATCTCGAAGGCGATGAGCCCGCAGGCGAGCGACAGGGCGCCGAGATAGCCGCCGTAGATCGGGCCGACCTGGGCGTTGCCGAACAGGCCGAACAGGTAGCTGTGGAACGGCCGGCCCCAGCGCCGGTCGACCGCGACGGGCACGCCCATCTCCGGATCGATCGGCCTGACCTGCACCTGCGTGAAGATGTTCTGGTAATACGCCATGGCGTCGGCTCCCCCTTCAGCGCCAGACCGGGAGATTGAGCCACCAGCCCCACCATTCCGGCCAGCCCTTGGTCCAGAACGGTCCGCTGATGATAATGCAGACGGCGCTCCAGAAGCCCGCCGAGAGGGCCAGGAACAGGCCGAGGCGGTGGATGCCGAGCGTCCCGATCGAGTAGCCGATCGTGTCGCGGAAGAAGGTGTCCTCGTGCTCGGGCGTCTTCACCACCTCGCCCTTAGGCGGGTTGGTGGAGGAGAGGATCAGCGAGCCGTGCAGCGACAGGGCGAAGGTCGTCGTGAAGAAGAACGACACGCCGAGCATGTGCGCCGGATTGTAGTGGAAGTGCAGGTACTGGTAGCCCGTGTTCGAGACCCAATCGAGGTGCGAGAGGATGCCGTAGGGGAAGCCGTGGCCCCAGGCGCCCATCAGGAACGGGCGGATCACCACCAGCGACACGTAGGCGAAGATCGCCACCGAGAAGGCGAAGGGCACGTGGTAGCCGATGCCGAGCTTGCGGCAGATCTCGACCTCGCGCAGCGCCCAGGAGCAGAAGGCGCCGATGGCGCAGAAGGTGATGAGCTGCCAGAGGCCGCCCTCCTTCAGGGGCGCCAGCGCCAGCCCGTATTTCAGGTCGGGCGGCGCGATGTTGATCTGCCAGACGTTCCAGGTCGGGCCGATCGCCGCCCCGTAGAGGATCAGCGCCGTGCCGAGCACGGAGAAGAAGATCGTCGTCACGCCGAAGAAGCCGACGTAGAACGGCCCCACCCAGAAATCGAACAGGTCGCCGCCGACGAGCGTGCCGCCGCGGACCCGGTACTTCTTCTCGAAACTCAGCATCGCCATCGCGAAACCTCCCGGGGCTCGTAGGAAATCCGGTTGATCCCTTCGGGATGGCGGATTTCGCCTTCGCTCAGACGCCGCGCGGGCTGCCCGATACGGTCTCCGCTTGCTGGAAGCGAAGACCGTATCGGGCGTCACGGCGCGCATCGGCCGTCACGGCGCGGTCGTCGCAGCGGGCGGGGCGTGCCGGTCTCCCGGCGCGGCCCCGTCCGCGGCTGGTCTCGTGCAGGGTCCGGGCTTCGGCGCGGCCTCGCCCGGGCCGTGCGGATCACGCCGGGGTCGGCGGCACGATCTGCAGGGTGGCCGCGGCCGCCGCCTTCTTCGGGCCTTCGAGCCAGTTGAACCGGTCGGTGCTGAGCAGGATGAAGTGGATCAGCAGCGCCAGGACGAACAGGAAGGTGAAGAGCGCCACGAGGGTGCGGCGCGGATCGAAGAGAAGCCAAACCTTGTGCATGGTGCGGTCCTCCTCAGGAGAGCATCGAGACGAGGCCGTGGGCGGCGCTCGTCACGCTGTCGAGGGCGGCGTAGCCCTTCGGGCCGGGCAGCCAGGGGCGCCACATCCAGACGAGGATGTGCGCGACCACGGCGATCGCCGTGAAGATGATGAAGCTCGTCAAGAAGATCGCGTGGAACTCCTTGGCTTCCGGCTCCGTCAGCCCGGACAGGCTGCTCGGTCTTTCCAATCCATTGGCCATCGTCGAAGACCTCCGCTTGGGCTGGCCGCGCCGTCGGGGGCGCGGCGGGTGTCACCGTGGCGCGTCGTCCGCCACGGCCGGACTTCCACCCGTTCACCGGGACGGAAGCATCTCGGGGCCGTCGGCCCGCCCCTCAGCCCATGAAGGCGAAGGGGATCGCCGAGACCGCCATGGCCCGCGCCTCGCCGAAGACGGAGCGGCGGGCGCCGAGGGCCGGGCGGTCGGGGCCGCGGCCCGGCAGCAGGCGCTGCGAGATCGCGGCGGCGAGGAAGAGGGGGTAGGTCGCGGCCAGGATGACCCGGAACTGAAGGGCCTCCCGGTGCAGGCGCGACGTCGCGTTCGGTCCACGCATGGCCTTGCTCTCCTCAGGCCGTCCCCTCTCGGGACGGGCCGGCTGATCTTCGGGCTGGAACGATGCCGGGCGGGGCGTCCGCACGGCGGGGAAGAGGGCGGCGCTCATGCTGCGGCCCCGAGCTTGAGGCCGGCGCGGGCCCGGTCGACGTGGTCGGCCGCGACGATGGCGGCGCCCTCGCCCCGGGCGCGGGCCTCGGCCGCGTCCCGCAGGCGCTTGGCCGCCGAGATCCGCACCAGGACGGGCTCGCGCTCGACGAGGGCGTCGAGGGCGGCGCGGGCCGCCTCCTCCCAGGGCAGTTCCCGGTGGAGACGGGCGGGGGTCGCCTCGACCGCATCCATGTCGCGGGCGAGCGGCAGGATGTGGAAGAGCGTGTCGAAGAGGGCGTTGCAGACCTCTTGGACGAGGTAGGTCGCGCCCGAGTAGCCCATGAAGGGCGTGCCCGTGTGCCGCCGGACGACGGCGCCCGGGAACGAGGCCGGCACGTAGGCCGAGCGGGCGCCGGTCTCGGCGAGGTACATCCGCTCGTTGTAGGAGCCGAACAGGACCAGGGGCGGGCTCTTTGCCACCGCCTCCCGCACGCCCGCATTGTCCGGCTTGGCGCCGGGCTTGCGGGCGATTGCGAAGCTGCAGGGCAGGCCCATCTCCTCCTCGAGGAAGTGGCGCACGCCGCGGGCGTAGGTCTCGGTGGCGACGATGCCGAAGCTCGCCGTGCCGAAGAAATCCTGCGTCACCGAGCGCCACAGGTCCCAGACCGGCTTGATCGTGGTGTGGCGCTCGCGCTCGATGAAGGGCTCCGGGTCGAGCCCGAGGATCTCGCCGAGCGAGCGCAGGAACTTCGTGGTCGAGAGCACCCCGATCGGCGCCTGCAGGTAGGGCCGCTCCAGATCCTCGCAGAGGAGGCGCCCGAATTCCCGGTAGAGGCAGATGTTGGCGTCGGCGTTGACGAGCTTCGGCACGTCCGCGAGGTGCGAGCCGAGGGGGAAGACGAGGTTGATCTCGGCCCCGATCCCCTCGACGAGGCGGCGGATCTCGGCGAGGTCGGAGGGCATGTTGAAGGTGCCGTAGGCGGGCCCGACGATGTTGACGCGGGGCCGCTCGCCGGCCTTCCGCTCGGGCCGGGCCGAGATGCCCTTCTTGGCGAAGCGCTTGGCGCCGTGCTCCTGCCAGAGCCAGCGCATCGCCCGGTCGGCGGCCTGCCACTGGTCCTCGTCGATGGTGCGGGGCAGGAATCGCTGGAGGTTCGTGCCCTCCGGCGTCACGCCGCCGCCGATCATCTCGGCGATCGAGCCCGTGACGACGACGCTGGGCTGCGACGGGTCGAGCGTCGCGTGCGCCCGCTTCATCGCCCCTTCGGTGCCGTGGCGGCCGAGCTCCTCCTCGGCGAGCCCCGTCACCACGATCGGCAATTCGTGCGGCGGCAGGGCGTCGGTGTAGTGCAGGACCGAGGTGACCGGCAGGTTCTCGCAGCCGACCGGCCCGTCGATGACGACCTGCAGCCCCTTGATCGCCGTGAAGACGTAGGCCGCGCCCCAGTAGCCGCCGGCTCTGTCGTGATCGAGGACGAGCATCAGGCCATCTCCCCGATCGGGTCGTGGGCATGCGCCTTGGGCTTGGCGGCCGCCGCGCTCTTGCGGGCCTTCGGGACCTCCTCCCAGATGCCGGCGGCGTGGCCGGTGCCGACGCCCTCGAAGAAGTCGCGCATGCGGTCGAAGCGGGCCCGGTTGCCGAGGGCCGCGTTGATCACCGCCGCGAGCGAGCCGGCGCCGGCCACCCCCATCAGGGGGCGGGCCGAGATCAGGTTCGTGAAGTAGAGGGCGGGCGTGCCCGCTTCCTTGGCCTTCTGCACCACCGGCGTCGTGCCGATGGCGAGATCCGGCCGGAACTCGGCGAAGGCGGCGAGGTCGTCCTCCAGCGAGGCCCGGTAGCGCACCGTGACGCCGCGGGATTCGAGCCAGTCGAGATCCTCCTCCGAGTGGAGGGTGCGGGGGCAGGCGGTGCCGACGTAGCGCAGGTCCGCCCCGCTCTCGACGAGGAGGCGCCCGACGAGGAGTTCCGAGCCCTCGTAGCCGGAGAGCGTGATGCGGCCGCGGATCGGGGCGGCCTGGAGCGCCGCGCGGATCGGCGGGAGAAGCCGGTTCTCGGCGGCCTCGACCACCTGCCGCGGCACGCCGCAGGCCTCGCCGATCCGGGTGAGCCACGTGGCCGTGCCGTCGTGGCCGACCGGCGCCGAGCCGATCGCGGGCCGGCCCGCCGCCTCGAACTCGCGCAGGCTCGCCGTGTAGAACGGGTGGATCGCCGCGACCGCGGCGCCGTCGAGGGCGGCGTAGAGCTCGCGCCATTCCCGCGTCGGCACGACGGGGCCGGCGGCGAGCCCGATCGCGCCGAGCATCGCGCCGATCACCACGGGATCGGCCGGGAACATCTCGCCGAGCAGCGTCACGGTGGGGCGCTCGGAGCGGCCGGCGCGGGGGGCCTGGACCGGGCCCTGCTCGGCCTCGGTGCGGGCGACCCGCAGCATGGCGCCGGCCAGCACGTCCTTGGCTTCCGCATGGGTCGGCACGCCGAAGCCCGGCACGTCGATGCCGATGACCCGCACCCCGTCGATCTCCTTCGGCAGCAGCCGCAGGGGCACGCCGGAGGCGGTCGGCACGCAGAGATTGATGACCACGACCGCGTCGTAATCCTCGGGCTTCGCCGTGGCGTGCACCGCCTCGCGGATGTCCTCGAACAGCTTGCCGGTGACGAGGGTCTCGGAGTTGAACGGCACGTAGCCGACGCTGCGGCGCGCCCCGTAGAAATGCGAGGTGAAGGTCAGCCCGTAGACGCAGCAGGCCGAGCCCGACAGGATCGTCGCCGTGCGCCGCATCCGGAGGCCGACGCGCAGGGAGCCGAAGGCCGGGCACATGCTCTGCGGCTGATCGTGGGGACCTGCCGGATAGTCCCGCGCCAGCGCCTCCAGCGTCTCGCTCATGCCGGCAGCCGCGGCGGCCGCGCGCAGCGTGTCCTTGCCGCCGTGGCAGCCGAGCCCGTCGCCCGGGTTCCCGTCGCCCGGGTTCCCGTCGCCCTTGGTGGCGGCGAGGTCGACGACCCCGCCCGCGGCCTGCGCCCCCTGGAGGGCGGAGGCCGGGCGCTCGCGGCGGGCGCGGAGATCGGCGATGTCGAGGGTGACGGCCATGTGCGCTCCCCTCAGACCGTGTCGTAGACGACTTCGAGGGACGGCTTCACGATCGGGCTCGTGCCGCACATGTCCTCGAAGGTGGCGGGTTCCAGCACCACGTCGCGGCCGACCGTCTCGCTCGCGAACAGGCCGAGCAGCCCGTCCTGGCTGAGGGGCCTGGGCTGGTGCGGCGCGGCCTCGCCGACGTTCCGCGCGAGGTCGGCGAAGAGCGGCCCCCAGCGCCCGTCCGGCTTGCCGATGATCTCGTAATTCGCGCTCTTGCGGCGGATGTCCTCGTCGGCCGGGATCGAGGCGAGGACCGGGATGCCGACGCTCTCGGCGAAGGCCTGCGCCTCGCCGGTGCCGTCGTCCTTGTTGATGACGAGGCCGCCGACGCCGACATTGCCGCCGAGCTTGCGGAAATACTCCACCGCCGAGCAGACGTTGTTGGCGACGTAGAGCGATTGCAGGTCGTTCGAGCCGACGACGATGACCTTCTGGCACATGTCGCGGGCGATCGGCAGGCCGAAGCCGCCGCAGACCACGTCGCCGAGGAAGTCGAGCAGGACGTAGTCGAAGCCCCATTCGTGGAAGCCGAGCTTCTCGAGCAGCTCGAAGCCGTGGATGATGCCGCGGCCGCCGCAGCCGCGCCCGACCTCCGGCCCGCCGAGCTCCATCGCGTAGACGCCGTCGCGCTTGAAGCAGACGTCGCCGATGGCGACCGCCTCGCCCGCGAGCTTCTTCTTCGTCGAGGTCTCGATGATGGTCGGGCAGGCGCGCCCGCCGAAGAGCAGCGAGGTGGTGTCGCTCTTCGGGTCGCAGCCGATCAGCAGCACCTTCTTGCCCTGCTGGGCCATCATGTAGCTGAGGTTGGCCAGGGTGAACGACTTGCCGATGCCGCCCTTGCCGTAGATCGCGATGATCTGCGTGTCCTTGCGCGCGGTGGTCGGAACCGGGTCCGGCTCATGAGCTGCTTCCGCGCGGAGAGCCGCGCCGGTCAGGTGCATGTTCAAGGCCGAGCCCTCCAGTCGAGGATCATCTTCAGGCAGGCGGCCTCGCCGAAGGCCGTGCGGTAGGCCTCGCCCGCCTCCGCTGCGGGGCGGCGGTGGGTGATGAGGCCGTCGAGGGAGAGCGCGCCGCGCTCGATCAGGGCCGTCACCGCCGCGAGGTCGGCGGGCCGGAATTCCGCCGCGACCCGGATCCGCGCCTCGCGCAGGAAGGCCGGCGGAAAGGCGAAGGCGAGCGGCGCCTCGTAGAAGCCGGCGAGCACGATCTCGCCGCCGGGAGCGAGCCGCGCGATCAGCGCGTCGAGGATCCCGGAATCGCCGCTGACGTCGGTGATGGTGGCGTAGTCGCGCCGCGCATCCGTCTCCGGGGTGAGAACGGGATAGCCGAATTCGCCCCGCGCCCGGACCGGATTGGTTTCCCACACGGTCGGGACGGCGCCGGTCAGCACGCTGAGGCGGGCGAGCAGCCGCCCGAGCACCCCGTGCCCGACGATGAGGGCGCGCTCGCCCGGGCTGATGCCGGCGAGCGCGTGGTAGGCGGTCGCCGCGAGCGCGATCAGCACGCCCCGCTCGCCGAGCCCCGGATCGATCGGGACAAGCCGGTCGGCCGGAACCACGAGGTGGGAGGCCGCGCCCCCGAACAGGCCGCGCACCGCGCCGAAGCAGCGGGCGCCCGGCACGAACACGCTCTGCCCCGCCTTCAGCCCGGAGCCGGGCGGCGCCTCGACGATGGTGCCGACGGATTCGTAGCCGGGGACGAGGGGGTAGCCCATGCCGGGGAAGCTCGGCATGCGGCCGGACCAGAGCAGGCGCTCGGTCCCGGTGGAGATGCCGCTGAAGGTGACGGCGACCACGGCGTCGCCCTCGACAGCCGGGCTCAGCGTCAGGCGGGTGAGCGCCAGCTGCTCCGGTTTTTCGAGAACGACGGCGATCGCGTCCATGCCCGATGCCCTTCCGCCCCATCGGCGAGCCTTGTGGCCCGCCATTACCGTCATCCTAGAATGACAACAACATGCGTCAAGGCATATTTACACATTCTCAAACGGACGTGAGGCGACGACCATGCCGGCGAGCAGCGGGCGGCGGGTCGCGCGCGTCCGGATCCCGGTGAATCCGGCCTCCGTCAGCATGCGGCCGAGCTCGTCCGCCGAGCGCGCCCGCCCGCTGCCCATCGCCAGGAGGTAGAAGCCGAAATACGCGTCGCCGATCGGCTCGGCGCCTGGTGTGCCGGCCAACGGTTCGGCGATGACGAGGCGGCCGCCGGGGGGCAGCGCGGCGCGGGCGGCGCGCAGGAGGCGCAGGGCCGGCCCGTCGTCGTGGTCGTGGACGATGCGCACGAGCGTGATCACGTCGGCGCCCCGCGGCAGGGGCGAATCGAGGAAGCTGCCGCCGTGGCAGGCGATTCGGCTCGCCAGGCCCTGCGCGGCGAGGCTGGCGCGCGCCCGCTCGGCCACGGGCGGCAGGTCGAGGAGCATCGGGCGCAGGCCCGGGAAGCGCCGCGCCGCGGCGGCCGCGAAGGTGCCCTCCCCGCCGCCGACATCCAGCAGGCAGGCATGGTCGGCGAAGGGATAGGCGTCGAGGACGTCCTCGGCGATCAGGGCCTGCGAGGCCGACATCAGGCCGCTGTAGCCGGCCACGGCCTCGGCCGGGATCGCCCCGGAATCCGCCGCCTCGGCGTAGGGCCAGTAGGCTGACAGCCGGGTCGGGCCCGCCTCGCCGCGCAGGAGCGCCACGGGATCGCGCAGGTCGTCGTAGAGCATCGCGTGGTGCTCGATCATCGCGGCGATCGAGGGGTTGCCGATCAGCGCCGCGCCGAGATCGGCGAGCGCGTAGCGCCCGTCGGGCAGGCGGGCGAGGAGGTCGAGGGAGGCGGCCGCCCGGAGCAGGCGCTCGGCGCGGTCCGGGGCGAGCCGCAGGCGCTGGGCCAGCGCCTCGGCGCCCATCGGCCCGTCCGCCAGGAGGCGGAACAGGTCGAGGCGGATGCAGGCGTAGAGCACCTGCGCGTAGACGAAGCCGGCGCAGAGGTCGAACAGGGCGCGGGTGTTGGCGCGCGCCACCCGTCGCGTCAGCGGGAAGCCGGCGGCCCAGCGCTGGAAGGCCGGGCTCGCCACCCGCGCGTTGCGGAAGGCCCGCCAGCGCTCGCGCCACGTCTCGCGCCAGGTCGAGGCCCGGACGGGCGCGTCCTGCGCGGGCGCGGTGCCGGCCCGCGGGCTCATCGTGCCTGCGCGCCCCTCACGCCAGCAGCTCCTCCCGCTGCAGGCTCGCCGGCAGGAACAGGCGGGTCTGGGCGGTGATCTCGGCGCGGAGCGCATCGGCGCCGGGGCAGGACGGGATCACCTCGATCGCCTCGCGGGCGAGCCGCTTCAGGCGCTCCAGGGCGCCGCCCATGCCGAGGAGGAGCGCCGCGTTCGGGCGCCCGAGCGTGGCGTCGCGCCCCGCCGGCTTGCCGATCTCCTCCTGGCGGCAGGCGACGTCGCGCAGATCGTCGGCGACCTGATAGGCCTCGCCGAGGCACTCGCCGAGGAGCCGCCACGGCAGCGAGGGCGCGCCCGCGGCGGCCGCACCCGTCACGGTGGCGGCGGCGAACAGCGCCCCGGTCTTGGCCTGCTGGTAGTTCGAGAGGGCGACCTCCGGCTCCGATTCCCAGGCCTGCCCCGCCACGATGCCGGCGGGCGAGCCGACCGCGCGGGCGACGAGGCCGACGAGCGAGGCGAGCCGCTCCGGCCGCCGCGCGGCGCCCCGCGCCAGGGTCTCGAAGGCGAGCACGATCAGCGCGTCGCCGGTCAGCACCGCCAGCGGCTCGCCGTAGGCCACGTGGACCGAGGGCTTCTGCCGGCGCATCGGCGCGTCGTCGAAGCAGGGCAGATCGTCGTGGACGAGGGAGGCGCAGTGCAGGAGCTCGATCGCGGCCGCCGCCGCGTCGGAGGCGGCCGGGTCGTCGTCCCCGCAGGCCGCCGCCACCGCGAGGCAGAGGCGAGGGCGGATCCGGTGGCCGCCCGGGAAGACCGCGTAGCGGATCGCCTCCGCGAGCCGGGGCGGCGCGCCGGGCGCCTCCGCGTGGGCCACCGCCATGTCGAGAACGCGCTCGATCCGCCTGCCGGCATCCATCCGCACCTCCCGTAAATGTCGTTCTGGATTGTCGGTGCAATCTGTCCAATATAGTTGACACGTGTGCGGGCCGATAGCAACGCCGCATCGGATGGGATCGAGAGGGGGCCGGGCTCGTGCGGACGGAGCGCGTCGTCGTCGTCGGAGCGGGGATCGGGGGGCTGGTGGCGGCACTCCGCCTCGCCCATGCGGGCCTCGACGTGACGGTGCTGGAGCGGGCCGACGCGCCCGGCGGCAAGATGCGCGCGGTCGCCGTGGGGAGCCGCGCGGTGGAGGCCGGCCCCACCGTCTTCACCATGCGCTGGTTCCTGGAGGAGATCTTCTCCGAGGCCGGGGCGCGGCTCGACGAGCACGTGCGGCTCTCGCCCGCCCGTCTCCTCGCCCGCCACGCCTGGAGCGGGACCGAGCGGCTCGACCTCTTCGCCGACATCGACGAATCGGCCTCCGCCATCGCGGCCTTCGCCGGGGCGCGGGAGGCCGAGGGCTACCGCCGCTTCTGCGCCCGGGCCGCCGAGGTCTACCGGACCCTCGAAGGCCCGTTCATCCGCGGCGAGCGGCCGAGCCCGATCGACCTCGCCTTCCGGGTCGGCCCCTGGGGCATGGCGGATCTCTGGCGCATCCAGCCCTTCGCGACGCTCTGGGGCGCCCTCGGCGATTATTTCGGCGATCCGCGCCTGCGCCAGCTCTTCGGCCGCTACGCTACCTATTGCGGCTCCTCGCCCTTCGAGGCGCCCGCCACCCTCATGCTTGTCGCCCATGTGGAGCAGGCGGGGGTCTGGTACGTGGAGGGCGGCCTGAGCCGCCTCGCGCGAGCCGTGGCGGAGCTTGCCGAGGCGCGCGGCGCCCGCATCCGCTACCGGACCGGCGCCGCCGCGATCCTCGCCGAGGGCGGCCGGGTCTCGGGTGTCGTCACCGAGGGCGGCGAGCGGATCGCGGCCGAGATCGTCGTGGCAAACGCCGACGTCTCGGCGCTCGCCGCCGGCCTGTTCGGGCGCGAGGCGGCCCGCGCCGCCGAGGGCGTGGCCGTGGCGGAGCGCTCCCTCTCGGCGGTGACGTTCTGCATGGCGGCGCGCACGGACGGGTTCCCGCTCGCGCATCACAGCGTGTTCTTCTCGGGCGATTACCGGGCCGAGTTCGAGGCGATCCGCCGGGGGCGGCTCCCGGACGATCCGACCGTCTACGTCTGCGCGCAGGACCGGAGCGACGACGGAGCGCCCCCCGGCGCCCCGGAGCGCCTGCTCCTGCTCGTCAACGCCCCGGCCCGGGGCGAGACCCCCCTCACAGCGGAGGAGATCGGCTCATGCGAGACCTCGATGCGGGCGCGCCTCTCGGCCTGCGGGCTGGCGCTGGACCCGGAGCCCGGCACGGTGACGACGGCGCCCTCGGACTTCGCGGCCCTGTTCCCGGGGACGGGGGGAGCGCTCTACGGCCGGGCCTCGAAGGGCTGGGCGGCGACCTTCCGGCGGCCGGGGGCGCGGACCGGCCTGCCCGGCCTCTACCTCGCGGGGGGGAGCGTCCATCCGGGCCCGGGGGTGCCGATGGCGGCGCAGTCGGGCCGGATCGCGGCGGACAGCCTGCTGCGGGATCTCGGCCGTCCTTCGACACGCCGGTCGGCCCCGGCGGCTACGCGTGGTGGTACGTCGACGCGCTGAGCGAGGACGGGGAGCACGGCCTCACCCTCATCGCCTTCATCGGCTCCGTGTTCTCGCCCTACTACGCCTGGGACCCGGCCCGCGACCCGTTCGACCATTGCGCCCTGAACGTCGTGCTCTACGGCCGCCCCGGCCGCTTCTGCATGACGGAGCGCGGGCGGGCCGCGCTGGCGCGGGACGCCGACCACATCCGCATCGGCCCGAGCGCGATGGAATGGGACGGCACCGCCCTGACGATCCGCATCGACGAGGTGACGGCGCCGATCCCGAGGCGGGTGCGCGGCACGGTGCGCCTCCATCCGCCCGGCTTCACGCGAGGGCCCTTCACCCTGGACGCGGCCGGCGACCATCGCTGGTGGCCGATGGCGCCCTCCTCCCCCGTCGAGGTGCGGCTCGACGAGCCGGCTCTCGCGTGGCGCGGCACGGCCTATTTCGACACGAATGACGGCGACACGGCCCTGGAGGATTCGTTCACGAGCTGGACCTGGTGCCGGGCCGACATGCCGGACGGGGCTGCCATCCTCTACGACGTGCGCCGCCGCGACGGCTCCGGCCAGAACCTGTCGCTCCGCTTCGACCGGGCGGGCGCGCGCCGGGACATCCGCCCGCCCTTGCCGGCCGCCCTGCCCCCGACCGGGCTGTGGCGGATCCCCCGCGCCACCCGCAGCGACGACGGGCACGCCCGGGTGCTGCGGACCTTCGAGGACACGCCGTTCTACGCGCGCTCGCTGCTGGCCTCGACGCTCGGCGGCGAGCCGGTCCAGGCGGTGCACGAGAGCCTGTCGCTCGCCCGCTTCCGGAATCCGATCGTCCGGCTGATGCTGCCCTTCCGGATGCCGCGGCGGGCCGCAAGCCATTGATGGGGCACGCCTTCTCGCGCCAGGACGGGTGTGCGCGCTCTACGTCAGTCGGTCCGCGATGTGATCGCTCACGCGGAGCGCGTTCGCGATGATCGTCAGCGTCGGGTTCACGGCGCCGATCGAGGGAAAGAAGCTCGCGTCCGTCACGTACAGGTTGTCGAGCTCATGCGCCTTGCAGTTGAGGTCGAGCACCGACGCCGCCGGGTCGGTGCCGAAGCGGAGCGTGCCCGCCTGATGGGCCGTGCCGGAGAGCGGGATGTTCTTGCCGAGATAGAGCGAGCGCTCGAACAGGTAGGTGTAGGCGCCGCCGGGCCGGAGCAGGTCGGAGAGCTTGGCCCTCAGCCGGTCATGCGCCTCCCGGTTCGTCTCGCGGATGTCGAGGATGGTGCGGCCGGCGGCGGCGATCGTCACGCGGTTGTCGGGATGGGGCAGGTCCTCGCTCTGCAACCAGAAATCCATGGAATGGCGCGCCACCATGTCGAAGGGCGCGTCCGGCAGGAAGCCGGTCCATTTGGGGAATTCCTCGCCGCGGATCTGGTCCGGATGCGTCTTCGCGCACATCTGGATCAGGCCCATCGGGTATTCCCAATCCTCGGACGCGAAGTAGAAGTCCGAGACCGCGAGCGTCTTCTGGAAAACCGTGTCGTTGACCTCCTTCGACAGGGCCATCAGCACGGACATGTTGTGGCGCATGTAGTTGCGGCCGACCTGATCGGAGCCGTTTGCGAGTCCGTTCGGGTGCGCTCCATTGGCCGAGCGCAGGAACAGCAGCGCCGAGGAGAGCGCCCCGCAGGCCACCACCACGATGTCGGCGGCGTAGCGCTCCTCCCTGCCCTCGCGCGTGACGTGTACTCCGGTGACCGTCCGGCCGGCGGGATCGGTCTCCAGCCGCGCGACGTAGGCGTTCGTCAGAAGGGTGGCGTTCGGGTAGGCGGCGAGCGTCGGGTCGACCGTCATCACCTGCGCGTCGGCCTTGCCGTTGAGGAGGCAGGGGAAGCCGTCGAACGCGTCGCAGCGGATGCAGATGCTGGTCGGCGTCGGCTTGCCGTTCCGCTCGTCGAGGCGGATGCCGAGCGGGAGGTGGAACGGGTGCAGCCCCACCTTCGCCCAATCGTCTGACAATTTCTGGATGCGCGGTTCGTGCGCGACCCCCGGATGGTCGTAGGGCGCGCTCGCCCAGGGCTCGGTCGGGTCCTCGCCCCGGTTGCCGTGGACGCTGAACAATTGCTCGGCCTGCGTGTAGTAGGGCTCGAACTCGGCGTAGGAGACCGGCCAGGCCGGCGAGATCCCGTCGACGTGGCGGACCGCGCCGAAATCCTCCTCGCGCAGCCGCAGGAGCGCGGCTCCATACACCTTGGAGTTGCCGCCCACGTAGTAGTGGAGCGCCGGGCTGAAGCGGCGCCCGTCGCCGCCGTACCACGTCTCCCGCGCCTGGTAGGCGCCGTCGACGAAGACCGTCTTCGCGTTCCAGTTGTCCTGGCTGCGGGGCAGGTAGTCCCCGCGCTCGAGGAGGAGGACGCGCTTGCCCGTCCGCGCCAGCCGCTGGAACACCGAGCCGCCGCCGGGGCCGCTGCCGATGATGATGACGTCGTAACGGTCCTGCGCCATCGCGGCTCTCCCCGGCTCGGCGTCCCGCGTGCCGCCAACGTGGCCGTGCCCGCGCCGTTCCGCGACGCGACACCACCACGATTCGGCGCCGCTTCGGCGCTCCGTCCCGCACCGCACACAGGGCTGCGATCCGCCGCAACCCGGGGCAAGCGTAGGCGTTCACCCGGCGGTTCGACCGCCGCGCTCCTGACGCCGAAGGACGGGACTTCCGATGACCTGGCTCGACCTCGCCGCCGGCCCGCTGCTCGCCAAGATCTGCCTCGTGGTGCTCTTCCCCTTCAGCGCGCTGGACAAGGTGATGCACTGGGACGACGCCATGAAGCAGGCCTCCTCGGGACCGCTGCCCGGCGCCGCCCTGATGCTGGTGCTCGGCACGCTCGTCGAGGTCGTCGCGCCCATCTGCATCGTGACCGGCTATTACGACCGCCTCGCCGCCTTTCTCCTCGCGGGCTTCTGCGCGGTCACGGCAATCCTGTTCCACCGCTTCTGGGAATTCCCGGGCTTCTGGTCGAAGAAGGGCGAGGGCAACGCCCATTTCTGGGATTTCTGGAAGAATTTCGGGCTCGTGGGCGGCCTCCTCCTCGTCACCCTCGGGGGCAGCTACGCGCCGGCCTCCGCTGTGATCGGCCACCCGCTCTCGTCCGGCCCGCAGGCAGCCCCGGCCGAGGTCGCGCGTTCCCTGCCAACACCCTGACCCGGAGGCCGATATGGCGGGCGACATGGCGGGCGAGAAGCCGAAGGTGCCCTACTGGCACGTCTGGACGGACGCCGAGGGCGTCAGCCACCAGGACCGGTTCGAGCTCACCGAGTTCGACCTCAAGACCATGAAGCCGCCGGCCGACCCGCAATGGCAGGGCACCCGGTTCACGGACCGCTCCACCGTGATGGTGACGGTGCAGCCGGTCGGCTGGGTCGGGCAGTGGCACGAGAACCCGAAGCCGCAATGGATCGTGCCCCTGTCGGGCCGCTGGTTCGTCGAGACCCTCGACGGCACCCGCGTCGAGATGGGGCCGGGCGAACTCTCCTTCGGCGAGGACCAGAACACCCGCCCGGACGCGCACGGGCGCCAGGGCCATCTCTCCGGCACGGTCGGCGACGCGCCCGCAGTGCTGATGGTGGTGCAGATCGAGGACGCGGCGCCGACGATCGGCCAACCCGGCCGCTTCCGCTGAGGAGGCACGTGATGGAAGGCTTCGCGGTCCACGATCCCCGGTTTCTCGCCTACATCCTGCCGAACGCCCCCCTGGAAAGGCTCGGCGAGGGCTTTCGCTGGTGCGAGGGGCCGGTCTGGTTCGCGGACCGGGGCGAGCTCCTGTTCAGCGACGTGCCGAACGACCGGGTGATGCGCTGGAGCGAGAGCGGGAGCTTGAGCGTGTTCCGCCAGCCGGCGCATTTCGAGAACGGGCACGCCCGCGACCGGGAGGGCCGGCTCCTCTCCTGCTCGCACCGGGGCCGCTGCATCACGCGGACCGAGATCGACGGCAGCGTGACGGTGCTGGCCGACCGCTATCGCGGCAAGCGCCTGAACTCGCCCAACGACATCGTCTGCCGCTCGGACGGGACGATCTGGTTCACCGACCCGCCCTACGGCATCCAGACCGACTACGAGGGCGGCAAGCAGGATTCCGAACTGCCCGCGACCGTCTATCGGCTCGACCCGCGGGACGGGGCGCTCAGCGTCGTCGCCGACGATTTTCAGGGGCCGAACGGCCTCTGCTTCTCGCCGGACGAGCGCTGGCTCTACGTCTCGGAGAGCGGGCTGCAATTCGTCGAGGACCCGCTGCAGCACATCCGCGTCTTCGAGGTCGGCGAGGCGGCCCTGAGCGGAGGCCGCATCTTCCACCGGGTCGAGCCGGGCTATGCCGACGGGTTCCGCTGCGACGAATACGGTAACCTCTGGTCGAGCGCCGCGGACGGCGTCCACTGCATCGACCCGTCCGGCACCCTGCTCGGGCGCATTCTGGTGCCGTCCACGGTGTCGAACCTCGCCTTCGGAGGCCGCAACCTCAGCCGCCTGTTCCTCTGCGCCTCGCACACCCTGTACGCGATCTACGTCAACGTGCGCGGGGCGCGCCTCCTGTGAGCGGCGTCTCAGCCCTCCTCGGCGTCAGCCGGACCGTGGCGGATCTCGAACGCGCGGAGGCGTTCTACCGGGACGGGCTCGGCTTCACGCGCGTCGCGCCGCCGGAGCCCGTGCCGCCGCCGATCCTCGAGGCGATGGGCCTCGGCGAGGCCCGGGCGACGCGCCTGCGGATGGGGCTCGGCGCGCAGGCGGTGGACGTCCTCGCCTTCGACCCGCCGGGTGCCCCCTACCCGGCCGAGCGGGCCGCCACCGACCCGATCTTCCAGCACATCGCGATCCCGGTCCGCGACATGGATGCCGCGATGCAGCGGCTCGGCGCCCTGAATCCCGAGCCGATCAGCCACGGCGGGCCGCAGCGCCTGCCCGCATCCTCGGGCGGGGTCACGGCCTACAAGTTCCGCGATCCGGACGGGCACCCGGTCGAGCTGATCCACTTTCCCGACGGGCCGGCCGCCGCGCGCTGGCGCGCCGCGCCAGGCCTGTTCCTCGGCATCGACCACTCGGCGATCACGGTGAGCGACCGCGAGGCCGCGATCGGGTTCTTCACGAGCCTGATCGGCCTCGCGATCGACGGGCGCGGCCTGAATTCCGGCCCTGAGCAGGAGCGCCTCGACGGCGTGCCGGACCCGGAGGTCGACGTGATCGGCCTCGCGCCGCCGAGCCCGACCCCGCACGTCGAGTTGCTGCACTACCGGCGCCCGGCGGCGCGGACACGTTCCGGCCCGGTCTTCGGGCCGCGGGACCGGGCCACCACCCGTCTCGTCTTCGCCGCCCCCGACCCTGACGGCCTAGCTGCGCGCCTTCGCGGAGGCGGCCATGCCGTCACGCTGTCCCGGGACGGCAGCGCCGCCTACGCCGCGGGGCCGGACGGCCACGGGATGCTGTTCCTCCGCGAAGGGTGACGAAGCGCACGGTCGGCTCAACCGGGGCGTGAAATTCCTTGCGTCGCCTTCGTCCTCTGCCAGACATTGCCGCACCGCAGTGCGACGCTTCGGCCCCGCTCGGAGCGTCCGTCGCCAAGGGGGATCGTCATGATGCAGAGGAATTTCGTCCGCGCCCTGGCCCTCGGCCTAGCCGTCAGTCTGTCGGGCACGGCGCAGGCGCAGGACAGCGCGACCACCGCCGAGCAGACCGTCGACGCGATGAACACGTTGTTCGGCAAGCACGCGGGCATCCGCGCCAACCACGCCAAGGGCGTCGTGGCGGAGGGCAGCTTCACGCCCTCGGCCGAGGGCGCGAAGCTCAGCAAGGCGTCCCTGTTCGCGGGCGCTTCGGTGCCGGTCACGGTCCGCTTCTCGGACGCGACCGGCGTGCCGACGATTCCCGACGGATCCGTGCAGGCGAACCCGCACGGCATGGCCCTCAAGTTCAAGCTCGCCGACGGCTCCGAGATGGATGTGGTGGTGAATGCCCTGAAGTTCTTTCCCGTCGCCACCGGCGAGGAGTTCCGCGACCTGCTGATCGCCGCCTCCAAGAGCGGGCCCGACGCGCCGCATCCGACACCGCTCGAGCAGTTCGGGAAGAGCCACCCCGCCGCGGCCGCGGCCGGCGGCACCGCCAAGACCCCGACGAGCTTCGCCCGCCAGACCTACAACGGCGTCAACGCCTTCGTCTTCGTCGACACGGACGGCAAGCGCCAGCCCTTCCGCTATCGCATCGTGCCGGCGCAGGGCGAGGAACTCCTCGGGGAGGCGGAAGCGAAGACGAAGGCCCGAACTACCTCGTCGACGAGATCGGCCCCCGCCTCGCGCGGGAGCCCGCGACCTTCCGGGTTCTCGCCCAGCTCGCGCAAGCCGGCGATCCGACGAACGACGCCACCAAGCCCTGGCCCGACGATCGCCGCACCGTCGATCTCGGCACGCTGACCATCACCAAGACGGTGCCGGACAGCGCCACCGCCGAGAAGGCGCTGCTCTTCATGCCGAACGCGCTGACCGACGGCATCGAGGTCTCGGACGATCCGCTGATCGACGCCCGCGTCCAGGCCTACGCGGTCTCGTTCGGCCGCCGGACGCAGTAGCGGCCGGGCCGCGATCCCGGGGACGCGACGGCGTCTCCGGGACCGGACGGCTCAGCCCCCGTAGCTGATCCGGTAGATGATCCCGTGCTGGTCGTCGCCGAGATAGAGGCTGCCGTCCTTGGCGACCGCGAGACCGAAGGGGCGGGCGAAGCGGGACCAGCCGCTCGGTCCGCCCTCGCTGAGGAAGCCGCTCACGAAGGGCTCGACGGATCTCGGCTCGCCGTTCTCGAAGCGCACCCGCAGCACCTCGTAGCCGCTCGGGGGCTTCCGGTTCCACGAGCCGTGCATCGTGACGAAGGCGTCGCCCCGGTACGCCTTCGGGAACTGGGCGCCGTCGTAGAAGACCATCTGCATGGAGGAGGCGTGCGCCGTCCAGGTCAGGATCGGGCGCTCGCTCGCCTTGTCCCAATCCGCGAGGCTGCCCTTCGGCGGCTCGCGGTAGAGGTTCTTCATGCCGGCGCCGAAGATGAAGGGCCAGCCGTATTTCTTGCCGGCCTCGATGCGGTTGAACTCCTCCGGCTGCTCCGCGTCGCCGAGCCAGTCGACGCCGTCGTCCCAGCCGTAGAGGGCCTTGGTCTGCGGCTGCCAGTCGAAGCCGATCGTGTTGCGCAGGCCCGAGGCGACGATCTCGCGGGCGCTGCCGTCGGGCTTCATCCGCACCATCGTGGCGTTCTCGGGGTTGCGCTCCTCGCACTCGTTGCAGGTCGAGCCGAGGCTCGCATAGAGCATCCCGTCCGGCCCGAAGCCGATGGTGCGGTTCGGGTGCTGGCCCGCATCCGGCAGGTCCGCGACGATCTCGGTCTCCGGCCCGAGGGCCCCGTCCTTGTTGAGCGGCGCGGCGTAGATCGCCTTCACGGTGACGTAGAACAGCCGGCCCTCGTGGAGGGCCAGGCCGTGCACGTCCTTCTTGCGCAGGACGACCTGCGGCTCGCCGGGCTTCGCGGGATCGATCCGCGTGACGGTGCCGGCGTCGCGGTCGCTGACGTAGAGGGCGCCGTCCGGCGCCACCACGATGACCCGGGGCTTGCCGAGCCCCGTCGCGAACGTATCGATGCGGAATCCCTCCGGCAGCTTCAGGCCCGCGATGCGCGCCTCCGTCGCCTCGAGCGGCGCCGGCTTCACCACGTGCGCCTCGACGCTCGCCGTGCCCGGGTTCTGGAGGGCCTGGGCGAGGGCCGCCGGGGCGGCGAGGCAGAGCGTGGCGGACAGGAGGGTGCGGCCGAGCGGCATGAGACGGTCCTTGCGGGATCGGGCGGGGCGGGTGCGGGCGGGAGGGCCGACGGGCAACCGCTCCCGGGGGACCCGGTTCCGGGGCGCGGCCGGGACGCATGAGCGCAGGGCCCGCCGGCCCGGCCCGGCTTGACGGCCCCGGGCCCGGACGTCCAATGCGCCCGATCCGAACCCGGAGGTCCCTGGGATGCCCCTTCTCGCCCTGCCCTTCCCGGCGATCGATCCGGTGGCCGTCGCCATCGGGCCGATCACCATCAAGTGGTACGCGCTCGCCTACATCGCCGGTCTCGTCGGGGGCTGGTACTACGCGCGCCGCCTCGTGATGGCCGACCGGCTCTGGGGCGTGGTGCGCCGCCCGACGCTCAACGAGATCGACGACCTGATCGTCTGGGTGGCGCTCGGCGTCGTGCTCGGCGGCCGCCTCGGCTACGTGCTGTTCTACAATCTGCCGATGTATCTCGCGGACCCGATCGAGATCTTCGCGATCCGCAACGGCGGCATGTCCTTCCACGGCGGCTTCCTCGGCGCCATCCTGGCGATGCTGATCTTCGCCCGGGCGCGCAAGCTCAACGGCTACACGCTCCTCGATCTCGCGGCGGTCACGGTGCCGATCGGCCTGTTCTTCGGGCGCATCGCCAATTTCGTGAACGGCGAGCTCTGGGGCCGGATCGCGCCCGACTTCCCCTACGCCGTCGTCTTCCCCAGCGGCGGCCCCCTGCCCCGCCACCCGAGCCAGCTCTACGAGGCGGCGACGGAGGGGTTCCTCCTCTTCGTGGTGATGGCGCTCTGCGTGCGCCGCTTCGGCTTCCGCAAGCCGGGACTGCTCGGCGGCATCTTCGTCCTCGGCTACGCGCTTGCCCGGACGTTCTGCGAGTTCTTCCGCGAGCCGGACCGCCAGCTCGGCTACCTGTTCGGCGCCGATCTCGGGCCGCTCGGCGGCGGCGTCACAATGGGCATGCTGCTGTGCCTGCCGATGGCGCTGGTCGGGCTTGCCTACATCGTGCTCGCGGCCCGCGGCCACACCCGCCCGCGCCGCCCGGTCGAGGAGGCCGGCGACGTCCCGGTGAAGGCGTGAGCCCGCTCGCCGAGGAGATCGCCCTGCTGATCCGGCAGACGGGGCCGATCGGCGTCGACCGCTACATGAGCCTCTGCCTCGGCCACCCGGTCCATGGCTATTACCGCACCCGCGATCCGCTGGGCGCGCGGGGCGACTTCACTACCGCGCCCGAGATCAGCCAGATGTTCGGGGAACTGATCGGCCTCTGGATCGCCGCCGTCCGGGGGATGATGGATCCCGCCGCCCGCCCGCTCCTCGTCGAGCTCGGGCCCGGACGGGGAACGCTGATGGCGGACGCCCTGCGGGCCCTCGGCTCGGTCCTGCCGGACGGGCAGGTCGATCTCCACCTCGTCGAGACGAGCCCTCCCTTGCGCGCCGCCCAGGCGGCAGCCCTCGCCCGGTTCCGGCCGACCTGGCACGAAGACCCCGCCGATCTGCCGGACGGGCCCGCGATCGTGATCGCCAACGAGTTCTTCGATTGCCTGCCCGTGCGCCAGTTCGCCCGCACCGAGCGCGGCTGGTGCGAACGCCTCGTCGGGCTCGCGCCGGAGGGCGGGCTCGGCTTCGGCCTCGCGCCCGATCCCGAGCCCGGCATCCGGGCCGAGGCGCCGCCCGGCGCGCTGATGACGCTGCCCGCCGCCGGCTTGAGCGTGATGCGCGCGCTCGCCGCGCGCTTGGCGCGCGCGGGCGGGGCCCTGCTCCTCATCGATTACGGGCACGTCGCGCCGGGCTTCGGGGACACGCTCCAGGCGCTCGCCCGCCACCGCTTCGTCGATCCGCTGGCGGAGCCGGGCGAGGCGGATCTCACCGCCCATGTGGATTTCGCGGCACTGGCCCGCGCGGCGCAGGGCGAGGGCGCGCGCGTGCACGGGCCGGTCACGCAGCGCGATTTCCTCATGGATCTCGGCCTGCTCGCCCGGGCCGAGCGGCTGACGCGTTCGGCCGATCCGGCGCAGGCCGCCGCGATCGCCACGGCCGTGGCGCGCCTGACCGATCCGGCCGAGCGCGGGATGGGCCACCTGTTCAAGGTGATGGCGATCGGCAGTCCGGATCTCGCGCAGCTGCCGGGCCTTCCGGCGCGATGACGGGCAAAAGGAAGGGGCGGCCGAAGCCGCCCCCGATCCCCACCTCCGATTCCCGCCCCGATCTCCGTTCCGGTTTCCGTCCCTGCCCGCTCAGCTCTCGAACGAGGCGAAGCCGTCGGAGGCCGGGGCGCGGACGGGCTGTCCCTGCGGCGCGGGCGGGAGCGGGCCGCCGAGGCCCGTCTTAGAGGCGCGGGCGCGGTCCGCGCCCTTGTCGAGGGGCGCATGACGCGGGGGGAGTCCCGTCTCGGGGATGGAGGGCCAGATGGGACGGTCGGGCTGGATCTGCTGGGCCATCATCCTTCCTCATGCTGCGTCGCCCGATTGCCCGGGAGACAGCCTGAAAGCGGGAGATGAAGTCGGTTCCGCCGCCCGGGTTCCCGACGCGCGCGTCGATTCGGGAACGAGGCCGTGCCGGCACGGGGAAACGCGCGGCCCGCAGAGGGATGCGGCCGCCTTGGGGACATGGCTGGCCCCGCCATCGTCTCGCCCCCGCGGGTGCGCTATCGAACGCGTTCCAGCGACATGGCCCGCCCGGCCCGACCCGGAGTTCCCGATGTTCCTCGAAGCGCCCGAGCTGAAGCCGTTTCCGACGATCCGCCACGCCTTCTTCACCCGCGAGGGCGGCGTCTCCGAGGGCGTCTACGCGTCCCTCAACGGCGGGATCGGGTCGAGCGACCGGCCGGAGCGCGTCTCCGAGAACCGGGCCCGGATGTGCGCGCATCTCGGCCTGCCGGAGGGGCGCCTCGTCAGCCTGTATCAGATCCACTCGGCCGACGTGGTCACGGTCGAGGCGCCCTCACCTCTCGCCGAGCGACCCAAGGCGGACGCGATGGTCACCCGCGTGCCCGGCCTCGCCCTCGGCATCGCGACCGCGGATTGCGGGCCGATCCTGTTCGCCGATCCGGAGAATCGGGTTGTCGGCGCCGCCCATTCCGGCTGGAAGGGCGCGCTGGGCGGCGTCGTCGCTGCGACCGTCACGGCCATGGAGGCGCTCGGAGCCGAGCGGGGCCGCATCGTCGCCGTGCTCGGCCCCACGATCGCGCAGAACTCCTACGAGGTCGGCCCGGATTTCATCGCGCGCTTCTCCCGCGAGGCTCCCGGGGGCGAGCGCTTCCTCGCCCCGGGCACGCGGGAGGGCCACGCCCAGTTCGACCTGCCAGGCTTCATCCTGGAGCGGCTGCGGGAGGCCGGGATCGCGCGGACCGCGTCGGTCGGGCTCTGCACCTACGCCGACCCCGACCGCTTCTACAGCTTCCGCCGGACCACGCATCGGGGCGAGAGCGACTACGGGCGCCTGATTTCCGCGATCGCTCTCGCACCCTGAACGGCCACATTTCGCCCGCGGGGGTGCGACAATTTGTCAACCACGTCTGAGCAGAAAAAGCGTGGCCGCAACTGAACCTTGGCCATTGGAGCGCGTTTCCGGTTCAAGATGCCAGGGGAAGAATGAGGCGATCATCGCCACAAAGGGGCCGCCTTCGACGCGGTCGGCGTGGTCGCACAGCAACAGCATCCCTGGGATCGCTCGCATAAGACGGGGAACTCGTGCCGGAGGACGGGCCGCAAAGGCCGCCGGCACTCACGAGTGAGGACCAGATCATGAAGGCCATGCTTCGGGGCGCAACCGCCCTCGCCGGAATCGCGCTCGCCGGTTCCGCTCTCGCTGCCGATCTTCCGCGTCGCGCTGCGCCGCCGCCGGTGTTCGCGCCGGTCCCGGTGTTCACCTGGACGGGCTTCTACGCGGGTTTCAACGCCGGCTACGCGTTCGACACCGGCAACAACCGCAACGGCTTCCTGCAGACGGCCGGCAACCCGGTCACCCTGACGGGCGTCGGCGGCGCGCCGGTGACCACCTCGATCCTGCCGGTCGGCAACACCCTGCTCTACCGCTCGGGTGACCGCGACGGCTTCACCGGCGGTGGCCAGATCGGCTACAACTACCAGTTCACGCCGGGCTCGGGCGTGGTGGTCGGCGTCGAGGCCGACGCCCAGTACCTCGATTTCGGCTCGGGCCGGAACAACCGCTTCACCACCACCGCGCCGGTCGGCACGATCAACCCGAACTTCGTTCCGGTGAACGGCACGCTGAGCACGCTCGACTTCTTCGGCACGGTGCGCGGCCGCCTCGGCTACGCCTTCGACCGCACGCTGATCTACGGCACCGGCGGCTTCGCCTACGCCTCGGGCGACACCAGCCTGGGCAACTTCGCCAACGTGGCCCGCGGCAGCGACTTCCTGACCGGCTGGACCGTGGGCGGCGGCATCGAGTACGCGCTGCCGACCGACTCGTTCCTGAACTTCTTCCGCTCCTCGGCGGTGACGCTGAAGGTCGAAGGTCTGTACGTGAACCTCGATCGCGGCCGGACGGGCGTCAACACCCTGGTGGGCGGCCTCAACACCGCCGGCGGCCTGGTCCCGGTCTACGACACGCTCGGCTTCGCCGGCCGCAACCGCAACGACGAGTTCGCCGTCGTCCGCGCCGGCCTCAACTACAAGTTCGGATCCTACTAAGACCCGGCTGGCCCGATCAGGCGGTCCGCCAGGACCGTCGCCAGCGAGCGAGAGCCCGGCCGTGAGGCCGGGCTCTTCGCGTTTCCGGGCACCGCGCGGCCGTGTCTGAGGGGGCGCCGTTTTCATCCCGCCGCGACCGCGAAACGTCCCGCGGCCGAACATCACGGCGAAGTTCGTGCGCGCCCCCCTGACAAAAGCGCCGCACCCTCCCCATCTCGTCTCCGCCCGCGCGGAGTGCAGTGAGCCTCCCGCTTGCCTGTAGGAGGACGACTCCATGAACAGCGAAGAACGCGACGTCATTTCCGGCATCTTCCAGCGCCTGGAGCAGGCTGCGAGCCAGCCCCGCGACGCCGACGCCGAGCGCTTCATCGCCGACAAGATCCGCGCCCAGCCCTACGCGCCCTACGCCATGGCGCAGCTCATCTACGTTCAGGAAGAGGCGATCAAGAGCCTGAACGAGCAGCTGGAGGAGGCGCGCCGCCAGCAGCAGGCGCAGCCTCAGGGCGGCGGGGGCGGCTTCCTCTCGAGCATCTTCGGCGGCGGCGGCCAGCGCCAGCCCGAGCCGCAATACCAGCAGCGTCCCGCCGGCCAGCCTTGGGGAATCAGGGCGGGGGCGGCTACGGCGGCCCGCCGCAGGGCTATCCGCAGCAGCAGGGCTACGGCGGCCAGCAGGGCGGCCCCTGGGCCGGCCAGCCCCAGGCGCCCGCGCGCGGCGGCGGCTTCCTCGCCACGGCGCTGCCGATGGCGGCGGGCGCGGCGGGCGGCATGCTGCTCGGCAGCGCCCTCTCGAACGCCTTCGCGGGCGGTCACTCGCAGCTCGGCAGCGCCGCTGCGGCGGGTCTGGGCGCGCCGGCGGGCGGCACCGAGGATTTCGGTGCCCCGCTCGGTGGCGGCAGCGACGGCGGCTTCCAGGACGCGTCGTTCGACAATGACCCCGGCGGCGATTTCGACGGGGATCTCGGCGGCGGCGACGACAGCGACTGGACCTGATCCGTCGCATTCCCGAACGCAGGGAGGCCCGGTCCCGCGCTCCGCGGGGCCGGGCCTTCGCGTGTCTGCCCTAGAGGACCTCGACTCGGGTGCCGACGCTCGCGCGCTCGTAGAGGTCGATCACGTCCTCGTTCATCATGCGGATGCAGCCCGAGGAGACCGACTGGCCGATCGTGTGCGGCTCGTTGGTGCCGTGGATCCGGTAGAGCGAGGAGCCGAGATAGAGCGCGCGCGCGCCGAGGGGGTTCTCGGGGCCCCCCTCCATGTGGCGCGGCAGGTCCGGCCGACGCCGGATCATCTCGGCCGGCGGCGTCCAGTCCGGCCATTCCCGCTTCTGGGTGATCGTCTTCAGGCCCGCCCAGGTGAAGCCCGGCCGGCCGACGCCGATCCCGTAGCGGATCGCCTGGCCGCCCGGCTGCACGAGGTAGAGGAAGCGCGACGGCGTATCGACGACGATGGTGCCGGGCCGCTGCGGGCCCGGGTAGGGCACAACCTGGCGGGTGAATTGCGGATCGAGGACCCGGGCGATGCGCGTCTCATCCTGCGCCGGCGGGACGGCCGCGATCCGGGCGGGCTCGGCGTAGCCCGGCGGCACCGGATCGCCCGATTGCAGCCTGGGGGCCGAGGCCCCGCCGTAGCCGTAGGCCGCCTGATGCGCCGGCAGCGTCGCCCCGGCGGGGCCGAGGGGGCTCGGTCGCTCGGCCCGCGGGCGCGGCGTTTCCCCCGTCATCAGGAACTCGATGAAGCCGCCGCCATAGGCGCCGGCCGCCGCCTGCTGCTGGTATCCGCGGCTCTGCGCCTGCGCGGCTCCGCCGGATCCCACGCCGCATCCCATCGCGGCGAGCGCCGCCGCCACGCACCACGCTTCACGCATCCTCATGACCTTCCGTCCGGCGCCTCATGGCGCGCTACCCCGGGCTCGCCGCAGGGCTCCGCGAAGGTTTGACGCGATGGCCGTGAAACCCGTGAAGGAACGTGGTGAATCGTTCACGCAGACGCCGTTGTCCGGTCGCGGAATGCCGTCATCCTCAACGCCGCGTAAAAGCGTGACCACGGCCTTTTCCATTCAGCAACTGGCAACCAGTTTCCGGCATTTTCGCCATCGTCCCTCATGCCGGTTGACCCGAGACGATGACCACCAAGCGCTACCGCATCGAAGACGCTCTCGGTCTCGGCCCCCAGATCCCCGCCGCGGGCGCGGCCGCGCCCGAGGTGTCGGCCGCGCAGGGCGCGCGCCTCGACGAGATCCTCTCGGCGATCCAGGATCTGCGCCGGGTCACGCAGGCGAGCGCCGGCGAGACCATCGACGCCTGCCGGCGGGAGCTGTCCGAGGCGTTCTCGATGCGGGGCGAACTCGACCTGATGAAGGACGCGATCACCCGCACCAAGCAGGAGATCGCCGCGCTTCACCGCTCGGAGAATACCGGCAAGGGCATGCGCCGCGCCGCCGACGAGCTCGACGCGGTCGTCGAGTCGACGGAGCGCGCCACCACATCGCTGCTCGGCGCCATCGAGGAGATCGAGACCAACGCCAACATGCTGCGGGCCTCGCTGGGCAAGGCCGGGCAGGACCATGTCGACGTGATCCTGGAGAAGGTCATCGTCGCCTACGAGGCCTGCAACTTCCAGGATCTGACCGGGCAGCGCATCAGCAAGATCGTCGGCGTGCTGAAATTCGTCGAGGACCATCTCGACCGGGTCATCGAGGCCTGGAGCGGCCTCGACAGCTTCCGCGACTTCGCGAGCCTGCAGGAGACCGGCCCGAGCATCGACGACGAATCCTCGCTGCTCAACGGGCCGAAGCTCGCGGACGACATCGGCCACGTCGACCAGACCGACATCGACGCCCTGTTCGACTGACGGAGCCGCCCCTTCCCTCGCGAATCGGCGCGGCTTACATCTGCGGCATGAGCCGCAGAGCCCGGACAGACGTACCTCCCGACACGTTCGACGACGGCGAGGGGCCGGAGGATTTCTCCGACGCCGCCCCCCTCGACGAATCCCCCGAGATCGACTTCGATTTCGAGCCCGGTGCGGTCACGGCCGGCACCGAGGTGATCCGCCGCTTCTGGACGACGCTGCCGACCTCGCCCGGCGTCTACCGGATGTTCGACCACAAGGGCGACGTCCTCTACGTCGGCAAGGCCAAGAACCTGAAGGCCCGGGTCGGCTCCTACGCGCGGGGCCAGGCGCACTCGAACCGCATCGCCCGCATGATCTCGCAGACGGCGGCGATGGAGTTCGTCACCACCGCCACCGAGACCGAGGCGCTGCTCCTCGAGGCCAACCTCATCAAGCAGCTGAAGCCCCGCTTCAACGTGCTGATGCGGGACGACAAATCCTTCCCCTACATCCTCGTCACCGGCGATTCCGAGGCGCCCCAAATCGTCAAGCACCGGGGCGCCCGCCGCCGCAAGGGCCATTATTACGGGCCCTTCGCCAGCGTCTGGGCGGTCAACCGCACGGTCAACGCGCTCCAGCGCGCCTTCCTGCTGCGCACCTGCACGGACAGCTACTACGAGAACCGCACCCGGCCCTGCCTGCTGTTCCAGATCAAGCGCTGCTCGGGCCCCTGCACCGGCGAGATTCCGCTCGACGAGTACCGGGGGCTCGCGGAATCCGCCAACGCGTTCCTGGCCGGCAAGTCGAACGCCGTGAAGGACCGGATGCGGACCGAGATGGAGGCCGCCTCCGAGGCCATGGAATTCGAGCGCGCCGCCCGCTTCCGCGACCGGATCGCGGCGCTCTCGGCGATCCAGGGCACGCAAGGGGTGAACACGCAAGGGGTCGAGGAGGCCGACGTCTTCGCCCTCGACGAGCAGGCCGGCCAGTTCTGCATCGAGGTGTTCTTCTTCCGGAACTTCCAGAACTGGGGCAACCGCGCCTACTTCCCGAAGGCCGACCGGACGATGAGCCCTGAGGAGGTGCTGGGCTCCTTCATGAGCCAGTTCTACGACGACAAGCCGGCGCCCCGGATCGTGCTGACGAGCCACGCCATCGAGGATGCGGAACTCGTCGCCGCCGCCCTGTCGAGCCGCACCGAGCACCGGGTCGAGATCCACCTGCCTCAACGGGGCGAGCGCAAGAACCTCGTCGACTACGCCCGCCGCAACGCCAAGGAGGCGCTCGCCCGGCGGCTTGCCGACACCGCCTCCCAGGGCAAGCTGCTGGCGGCGCTCGGGCAAGCCTTCGGCCTCGACAGGGCGCCGCGCCGCATCGAGGTCTACGACAACTCGCACATCATGGGCACGAACGCGGTCGGCGGCATGATCGTGGCCGGGCCGACGGGCTTCATGAAGCCGCATTACCGCACCTTCAACATCAAGTCGGAGGAGCTGACGCCGGGCGACGATTACGGGATGATGCGGGAAGTCCTGCAGCGCCGCTTCAAGCGCCTCGTCAAGGAGGCGCCCCGGACCGCCAACGAAGCGGCGGTGGCGGCGCTGGAGGGCGGCCCGCCCGAGCCCGTGCCCGAGCCGCAGGCGGATTCCGACGCCTTCCCGGCCTGGCCCGACCTCGTCCTGATCGACGGCGGCAAGGGTCAGCTCGACGCGGCGCGCGCCGCGCTGCAGGAGGTCGGCGTCGCGGACGTGCCCCTCGTCGGCATCGCCAAGGGACGCGACCGGGACGCGGGCCGCGAGACCTTCTTCGTGCCCGGCCGCCCGCCCTTCAAGCTGCCCCCGCGCGACCCGACCCTCTACTTCGTGCAGCGCCTGCGCGACGAGGCCCACCGCTTCGCGATCGGCACGCACCGGGCCAAGCGCAAGCGCGAGATGGTCAGGAACCCGCTGGACGAGATCGCCGGCATCGGGCCGACCCGCAAGCGCGCCCTCCTCCATCATTTCGGGACCGTGAAGGCGATCCAGCGGGCGGCCCTCGAGGATCTCGCCAAGACCCCGGGCGTCAACGCCGCCACGGCACGGGCCGTCTACGACTTCTTCCATGCCGGCGCCTGACTCCGTGGGACGGGAAGCCGGGGATGAAACCGGACGGTTGACGCGTTCACCGCCCCGTGATTTCACCGCGCCGATGAACGCCGTCCTCCCCCGACGTCGGTCGCAGGCTTGGACGCTCGCGAACTGCCTGACCTACGGCCGCCTCGCCGCCGTGCCCGTCGTGGTCGGCCTGCTCTTCTGGCCGGACGAGATCGGCGCCCGCTTCGCGGCCTTCGCGGTGTTCGTGCTCGCCGGCATCACCGACTATCTCGACGGCTACGTCGCCCGCACCTACGCGCAGAGTTCGGCGCTCGGGCGCATGCTCGACCCGATCGCCGACAAGCTTCTCGTCGCCGCCTGCCTGCTGATGCTCGCGGCCGACAACACGATCGCGGGCTGGAGCCTGTGGGCGGCCATCGTGATCCTGTGCCGGGAGGTGCTGGTCTCGGGGCTTCGCGAGTATCTCGCCGAGCTGAAGGTGAGCGTGCCGGTGAGCCGCATCGCCAAGTGGAAGACGACGGTGCAGCTCGTCGCGATCGGCTTCCTCGTGGCGGGTCCGGCCGGCGAGACGGTGCTGCCCGGCACCGAGCGCATCGGCATCGTGCTCCTCTGGGTCGCGGCGGCCCTCACCATCTGGACCGGCTGGGACTACATGAGAGCCGGGATCAAGCACGTGATCGACGATCCGCGCTGAGGCCGGAGGATGTTTTCGGTGAAGCTCATCTATTTCGCCTGGGTGCGCGAGCGCGTCGGCAAGGCCGAGGAGAGCGTCGACCTGCCGCCCGGCATCGGCACCGTCTCCGACCTGGTGGCGTGGCTGAAGGGCCGGGGCGAGGAATACGCTTACGCCTTCGAGAACGCGGGCGTGGTGCGCGCCGCGATCGACCGGGTCCACGCCAAGCCCGACGCGCCGATCACGGGCGCGGCGGAGATCGCCTTCTTCCCGCCGATGACCGGGGGATAGGGTCAGGCCGCGCCACTCTCCCGAACGGGAGAGGCGGGGTTCAGCCGCGGCCGAGCGCCGCCGAGAACTCACGCAGGTTGCTGCGCATCATGTCGAGATAGGTCGGGGCCGGGCCGGAGGGGCCAGACAGGGCGTCCGAATAGACCCGGCCGCCGATCTTCGCGCCGCTCTCGCGGGCGATCTGCTCCATCAGGCGCGGATCCGCGATCGTCTCCAGGAAGACGGCCGGCACCTGCTCCTGGCGGATCTGGCGGATGATCCGCGCCACGCTGCGCGGGCTCGCCTCGCTCTCGTTGGCGACGCCCTGCGGCGCGATGAAGCGCAGGCCGTAGGCCGCGCCGAAATAGCCGAAGGCGTCGTGGGTGGTGATCACCCGGCGGTGCTCGGGCGGGATCGCGGCGATGGCGGCGCGCACCTCGCCGTCGAGGGCGTCGAGCTTCGCAAGATACGCGGCGGCGTTGCGCGAGAAATCCTCCGCGTGGGCCGGATCGACCTTCGCGAGGCCGTCGCGGATGTTGGCGACGTAGACCTTGGCGTTGGCGATGCTCTGCCAGGCATGGGGATCGGCATGCGGGGCGGCCCCCGCTTCCGCCTCGCCCGCATGCGCGTGGCCGTGATCGCCCGCGTGGTCGTGCGGGGTCGCGATGGTCCGGACGCCGTTTGCCGCGACGATCACGGGCGCCTTCGCGCCGGAGGCCCGGATCAGCCGGTCGAGCCAGCCCTCGAAGCCGAGCCCGTTCACGAAGACGATCTCGGCCCTGGACAGGATCCGGCCGTCGCCCGGAGCCGGGCTGTAGCCGTGGGCGTCCGCGTCCGGCCCGACCAGGGTCGCGACCTCGACGCGCTCGCCGCCCACCTGCCGCACGAGATCGCCGAGGATCGAGAAGGTCGCGACGGCGCGCAGGCGCTCGGCCGCCTCCGCCCGTCCCGCCAGCCCCAGCACGGCCAGCGCGAGCGCGAGCCCCGCCCCGAAATGCCGCGCGCCGTATCCCCGCATCGTCCCGCTCCCGCTCGTCCCGCCGCGGAAATAATGTAATAGTGTTACATTGCCAACCCTGGCGGCCGCGCTGCCGGGCACGGGCCATGGCCGAACATGACGAAGCTTTCATGCGCGCGACAGGGTGCGGCCATTCGACCTTGGCCATTCTGGGCCCCGCGTCCCGCGTCGCGATCCGGCGGCGCGGGCCCGCGAGGAGGCCCCGCAGGTGTTTCCCAAGGAGAGAGCCATGCGCAGATTCGTGACCGTCGGCTTGATTCTCGTCGGCCTCGGCGTCGTCGGCGGTGCCGTCGCCAAGGACGACCCGTTCTCCCGCCCGCCCGGGCGCTGGAATGCCTTCTCGCCGGAGGACCGCGAGGCCTTCGCGGATGCCCGCATCGCCGCGCTCCACGCCGGGCTGCGCCTCAAGCCCGAGCAGGAGACCTTGTGGCCGCCGGTCGAGGCGGCGATCCGCGACCTCGCGCGCCTGCGCCGCGAGCAGCGCGCGGCCCGGGCCGAGCGCGGCCGCATGGTCGATGATGCGCCGGCCGCGATCCGCGCCATGGCGGAGGCCGCCACCGCCCGCGGCGAGGCGCTCCGCAAGCTCGCCGACGCCTCGACGCCCCTCTACGCTACCCTCGACCAGGACCAGAAGCGGCGCGCCCTCGTGCTGGCCCGGCCGATGCGCGGCGAGGGCCACGGCGGCTGGCGCCGGCATCATCGGGGCCCCGGCGAGGAGCGCTGACCCGTCGCCCCCGAATCGTCGGGGAGCGGCCGCGCTTGATCCGCGGCGGCGGCGGCGGCAAACACCGCCCGAGCCGCCGCGGGGACATCGAGGGTCCCGCGGCGCCAGGAAGACAGAATGGCGCGCCGCCCCCGCTTGAAGACCGACACGCTCCCGCTGATCTGGCGGGTCTGGCGCGAGTGGCTCTCGCCCCACCGGGGCACGCTCGCCGTCGTGCTGGTGCTGATCGCTCTCGTCGGCGCCGCGACGGGCCTCTACCCGATGCTGATCAAGAGCGCCTTCGACGCCTTCGACAACAAGGACATCGGGGCCCTGGCCTACGGGCCGCTCATCGTCATCGCCGTCACCTCGGTGCGGGGCTTCGCCCTGTTCGGCCAGACGGTGCTGACGAACCGGGTCGTGACCCGGGTCGAGGCGGACATGCAGGCGGCGCTCTACGGGCACCTGATCGAGTCCGACCTCGCCCAGCTCGCCCGCGAGAGCCCGGCCGCCTTCACCCAGCGCTTCACCACCGACTTCGCCTTCATCAAGGAGGCGCTGACGCGCATCTCGACGGTGCTGCTGCGGGACGTCGCCATGCTGATCGGCCTCGTCGCGGCGCTGATCTGGATGGACCCGCTCCTGACCCTCATCGCCGCCGTGACGGTGCCGTTCGTGGCGGGGCCGATCGGCCGGATCGGCAAGAAGCTTCGCCGGGTCTCGACGACGACGCAGGAGCAGATGGGCGCCACCGCGAGCCTCATCAGCGAGAGCCTCGCCGGCGCCCGCGTCGCCAAGACCTACGCGCTGGAGGGCTACCTGAAGGGCCGCGCCGCGGAGGCGCTGGAGAACGTGCGCCGCCTCAAGATGAAGACGGCGAATGCCCGCGGCCGGCTCGACCCGCTTCTGGAGGTCGGCGGAGGCGTCGCGGTCGCGGCCGTCCTGATGCTCGTCGGGCAGCGGGTGATGTCGGGCGAGCGCACGGTCGGCGACTTCACGGGCTACACGGCGGCCCTGCTTCTCGCCGCCCAGCCGGCGCGGGCGCTCGGCACCCTCAACGCGATCCTGCAGGAGGCGGCCGCGGCGCTCCAGCGCTACTTCGCCCTGATGGACGAGGCGCCCCGCATCCGAGAGGCGCCGGGCGCGACGCCGCTGGCGGCGGGGCCCGGCGAGATCCGGTTCGAGGCGGTGCGGTTCCGCTACCGCGAGGACGTGCCGGCGCTCGAAGGGATCGACCTCACGGTGCCGGCGGGCCGCACCACGGCGCTGGTCGGGCGCTCGGGCTCCGGCAAGTCCTCGCTCCTCAACCTCGTGCCGCGCCTCTACGACGTGACCGGCGGGCGCGTGACGATCGACGGGCAGGACGTGCGCGCCGTCACGATCCCGTCCCTGCGGGCGGCGGTCGCGGTCGTCTCCCAGGAGGTCGTCCTGTTCGACGATACCATCGCGGCCAATATCGGCTTCGGCCGCCCGGGTGCGACCGAGGCCGAGATCGAGGCCGCCGCGCGGGCGGCCGCCGCCCACGACTTCATCGTCCGCCTCCCCGAAGGCTACGGCTTCCGCGTCGGCCCCGCCGGAGGCCGCCTCTCGGGGGGCGAACGCCAGCGCATCTCGCTCGCCCGCGCCTTCCTCAAGGACGCCCCGATCCTGCTCCTCGACGAGGCGACCTCGGCCCTCGATTCCGAGTCCGAGCGGCTCGTGCAGGGGGCGCTGGAGCGGCTGATGCGGGGCCGCACCACCCTCGTCATCGCCCACCGCCTCTCGACCGTGCGGGAGGCGGACCAGATCGTGGTGATGGAGGCCGGCCGCGTCGTCGAGACGGGGACCCACGCCGCGCTGATGGCCGGGGCGGGCACCTACGCCCGCCTCCACCGGCTTCAGCTCTCGGACGGCGAGCCGGCCCACACCGAGTCGTTACCGGCCGTTCCCTGAGCGGGGATCGGGCGGGATGCTATATGCCGGCCCTCATCCGAGGAGGCTCCGGCGATGGCAGGCGAACCCTTCGGCCGCACCCGCGACGGGCGCGGCGTCACCCGCTACGCCCTCGCCCGCGGGCGGCTCCAGGCCGAGATCATCGATTACGGCGGCATCCTTACCCGGCTCGACGTGCCGGACCGGGCGGGCCGGCCCGCCAACGTGGTGCTCGGCTTCTCGGACTTCGCCGATTACGAGGCCCGCAATCCGCATTTCGGGGCGCTGACGGGCCGCTACGCCAACCGCATCGCGGGGGGAGCTTTCAGCCTCGACGGGCAGGAATACCGCCTGCCGGTCAATGACGGCCCGAACACGCTCCACGGCGGCCCGAACGGGTTCGACAAGCGGGTCTGGCGAGTGGCGGCAGCCGAGCCCGCCCGCCTCGTCCTGCATTACCGCTCCTGCGACGGCGAGGAGGGATTCCCCGGCAACCTCGACGTGAGCGTCACCTACGCGCTGACCGGGGACGATGCGCTGCGGATCGACTACGCCGCCTGGACCGACCGGCCGACGGTCGTGAACCTGACGAACCACAGCTACTTCAACCTCGCGGGCGAGGGCTCGGGCGACGCGCTCGGCCACGTCGTCGCGATCGCGGCGGATTCCTACACGCCGACCGACGCCTCGCAGATCCCGACCGGAGAGATCGCGCCCGTCGCCGGTACGCCTTTCGACTTCCGGGAGCCGGCGGCGCTCGGGTCGCGCATCCGGGAGGCGGTGCCGCAATTGGCATTTGCCAAGGGCTACGACCACAATTTCGTGCTGCGCGGCGGCCGCACGCGCCTGCGCCCCGTCGCGACCTGCCTCGACCCGGGCAGTGGCCGGCGCCTGGAGGTTTCGACCACGGAGCCGGGATTGCAGCTCTACACGGCCAACAACCTCGACGGGACGCTCGCCGGCCCGAGCCGGCGCCTCTACCGCTCGGGCGACGCGGTCTGCTTCGAGACGCAAGGGTTCCCCGACGCCCCGAACCGGCCGGACTTCCCCTCCTCCGTGCTGCGGCCCGGCACCCGCTTCACCGCGACGACGCAGTACCGGTTCGACATCGGGTGAGGGGGCGGAGCGATGATCGCGATCTACGTCCGCACGTCCGAAACGTGATCGCGCGTCACATCCCCTGCCCCTCGGTCTCGACCAGGATCTCGCGCTTGCCGGCGTGGTTGGCCGGGCCGACGATCCCGTCGATCTCCATCTTCTCCATCAGCGAGGCGGCGCGGTTGTAGCCGATCTGGAGACGGCGCTGGATGTAGCTGGTCGACGCCTTCTTGTCCCGCAGCACCACCTGCACCGCCTGCTCGTAGAGGTCGCCGCCGGCCTCGCCGAAGGAGCCCTGGTCGAACACGGCGCCGTCCATCTCGATCTCGGCGGCAGCGCCCTTGGCCCCCTTGGCCCCCTCCTCCGACGCGTCGTCGGCGGTGACGGCGTCGAGGTAGGCGGGCCGGCCCTGGCGCTTCAGATGCGCCACCACGCTCTCCACCTCCGAGTCCGAGCAGAACGGCCCGTGCACCCGCGTCGTGCGCCCGCCGCCGGCCATGAACAGCATGTCGCCCTGACCCAGCAGCTGCTCGGCGCCCATCTCGCCCAGGATCGTGCGCGAGTCGATCTTGCTCGTCACCTGGAAGGAGATCCGGGTCGGGAAGTTCGCCTTGATCGTGCCCGTGATCACGTCCACGCTCGGACGTTGCGTGGCCATGATCAGGTGGATGCCCGCCGCCCGCGCCATCTGGGCGAGCCGCTGGATCGCGCCCTCGATCTCCTTGCCCGCCACCATCATCAGGTCGGCCATCTCGTCGACCACGATCACGATGTAGGGCAGCGCCGACAGGTCCATCTCCTCCTGCTCGTACACCGCCTCGCCCGTCTCCCGGTCGAAGCCCGTCTGCACGGTGCGGGTCAGGATCTCGCCGCGGGCCCGCGCCTCGTCGAGCCGGGCATTGAACCCGTCGATGTTGCGCACGCCGATCTTGGACATCTTCTTGTAGCGCTCCTCCATCTCGCGCACGGCCCATTTGAGGGCGATGACCGCCTTCTTCGGGTCGATGACGACGGGGGAGAGCAGGTGCGGGATGCCGTCGTAGACGGACAGTTCCAGCATCTTCGGGTCGACCATGATCAGGCGGCACTCCTCGGGCTTGAGCCGGTAGAGCAGGCTGAGGATCATGGTGTTGATGGCCACCGACTTGCCCGAGCCGGTGGTGCCGGCGACCAAGAGGTGGGGCATGCGGGCGAGGTCCGCGATGATCGGCTCGCCGCCGATGTTCTTGCCCAGGCACAGGGCGAGCTTGTGTTTCGTCTCGGCGAAATCCGCGGAGGCGAGCAGCTCGCGCAGGTAGACCGTCTCGCGCTTGGCGTTCGGCAACTCGATGCCGATGGCGTTGCGGCCGGGCACCACCGCGACGCGGGCGGAGACGGCCGACATCGAGCGGGCGATGTCGTCGGCGAGCGAGATCACGCGGCTCGACTTGGTGCCGGGGGCGGGCTCGAGTTCGTAGAGGGTGACGACGGGGCCCGGCCGCACGGCCAGGATGTCGCCACGCACCCCGAAATCACTGAGCGTGGCTTCGAGCAGCGTGGCGTTCTGCTCCAGCGCGTCGGCCGAGACGAGGCTCGCCGGCGAGGGCCCGCGCGGCTCGGCGAGGAGTTCGAGGGCGGGGTGGTCGTAATCCTCCGGGTCCATCGCCGGCGGCGGGGGCGGTCGCCGGGCCGGAACCGGGGCCGCGACGGGCGCCGACACGCGCGAGCGCTGGGGCTCCTCCGGCGCGACGGCGGCGCGCGCCGCCGGCCGGTCGTCGGCCTCCTCGTCGAGATCGTCGTGCAGGGGCTCGCTCGGCGGCGCGGGACGCCTTGCCGGGCGCGGCTCGTCGTCGAAGACGGGCTCGCGCCGGGCGGCCGGGGGAGCCGCGGGCGCGTGGGCGGCCCAGGGGGCCTCCTCCGCCTCGAAGGCGCGGCGGGCGGCGAGGTTCGGCGAGGCGCCCGCGTAGGCGAGCCCGTCCGCGGCTTCCCGCCCGTTCCGCCAGGCGTCGAGGCGGGCGCCCAGCGCCGCCCGGCCCTGCATGACGGCCTGCGCCACGGCGCCGAGGGAGACGATGCCGAGGCTCGGCTCGTCCGTGTCGTGGCGCATGTCCGCTCGGCCGGGGAGCGCGCGGCGGGCGGGCTCGCGGGCGGCCATGTAGGGAAGTGCGTCCTCGTCGTCCTCGTCGGCACTGCCACCGGCCCGGCAGGCGCCCGTGAGGCTGAGGATGGCGATGCCCGCGTAGACGAAGCCGACCAGGGCCGCACCGGGACCGGAGATCGCGCCGACGATGGTGCGCGCGGCCGACATCAGCGCATCGCCCGTGACGCCGCCGAGGCCCGTCGGCAGTGGCCAGCGGGCAGTGGGCGGCAGGGCGCTCGCCATTGCGCTCGCCGCGCAGAAGCCGATGATCCAGAGAGCGATGCGCAGCCCGCCCTTCGGCAGGTCGCGGCTGCGCATCAGCCGCAGGCCCCAGAGGGCCGGCGGCAGCGCGAAGGCGAGCGCCCCGAGGCCGAGGAGCTGCATGGCGAGGTCCGAGACGACGGCACCGGGCGCCCCCAGCACGTTGTGAGCCCGCTCGTCGGTGGCGTGGTTCAGGCTCGGATCGTCGATCGACCACGTGGCCAGTGCCACAGTGAGGGCGATGGCCGCCCCGAACAGCAGGAAGCCTCCGAGCTCCGTCATCCGCCGGGCCAGGAACGGCCGAAGCGTGTCGACGAAGGTGTCGTAGGGCGATGCGGAGCGGCGAAGCGAGCGCATGCGGGACCGGGCACAGAGAGGGAACGCTGCCCCGACGCTACGGCCATTCCGTTAACGGCCATTTAAGGTTGAAGAAGCCTGACCATGTGCCGGTTCAAGGGCTTATGCCGGTTCCTCCGGCGTCCGGCCCCGCCACCGTCCTCCGGGACGGGTGCATTCGCGCGCCGGATATGCGAGACCGTGGCCCATGAAGATTGACGGCAAGCCCTATCGCACCATCTGGCCCGCCCCGGACGGCGTCAGCGTCGCGGTGATCGACCAGACCCGCCTGCCCTTCGCCTTCGAGGTGCGGCGCCTCGCGTCCCTCGCGGAGGCCGCGGAGGCGATTCGCGTCATGGTGGTGCGGGGCGCGCCCCTGATCGGCGTCACGGCGGCCTACGGCCTCGCCCTCGCCATGCGCGAGGATGCCTCGAACGACGGCCTCGACCGGGCGGTGGCGGCGCTCGCCGCGACGCGTCCCACCGCGATCAACCTGCGCTGGGCCCTCGACCGGGTCTCGGCGAACCTGCGGCAGGTCCAGGCGCCCGAGCGCTTCGCCCACGCCTTCGCCGAGGCCGGGCGGATCGCCGAGGAGGATGTCGCGAGCTGCCACGCCATCGGCAACCACGGGGCCCGCATCCTCGCCGACCTTGCAGCCGCGAAGGGACGGCCGATCAACGTGCTCACCCATTGCAACGCGGGCTGGCTCGCCACCGTAGACTGGGGCACGGCGCTCGCGCCGATCTACGTGGCGCACGACCAGGGCGTGCCGCTCCACGTTTACGTGGACGAGACGCGTCCCCGGAACCAGGGCGCGGCGCTGACCGCCTTCGAGCTCAACGCGCACGGCGTGCCTCACACCGTCATCGCCGACAACGCGGGCGGCCACCTGATGCAGCATGGCGGCATCGACGTCTGCATCGTCGGCTCGGACCGGACTACGGCCACGGGCGACGTCTGCAACAAGATCGGCACCTACCTGAAGGCGCTGGCGGCCCACGACAACCGCGTGCCCTTCTACGCGGCGCTCCCCTTCTCGACGATCGACTGGACGCTCGCCGACGGCGTCGCCGAGATCCCGATCGAGGAGCGCGACGGGCGCGAGGTCAGCCACCTCACCGGCCGCCTGCCCGATGGCGGCTTCGCCACGATCGAGGTGGTCTCCCCCGGCAGCCCCGTGGCGAATCCGGCCTTCGACGTGACCCCTGCCCGCCTCGTCACCGGCATCATCACCGAGCGTGGCGTGGCGGAGCCGAGCGCCGCGGGCCTGCTCGCCCTCTACCCGGAGCGGCGCCGGGCGGCGTGAGACGGGCGCCTCACGGCGCCCACTGCCAGAACACCATCCCGGTGAAGGCAAAGACCTCCACCCCATGCTGGTTACGGGCGCTGCTGCGCATCGTGGCGAGGCCCCAGCCGGGGCGGCTCTCGGAGGCGCGCTTGTCGATGAGCGTCGTCGCGTAGGAGAGCGTGTCGCCTGCGTAGACGGGGGCAAGCCAGCGCAGGTCGCGGAAGCCCGGCGAGGGGCCTGCCATCGGCACGGGGCCGCGCTCCGCCGTGTAGGCGGCGTCGCGGGCGCGGGTGGCGATCGTGCGCCGCATCCACACCGCCGCCGTGTGCCAGCCCGAAGCGCAGAGCGCGCCGAAATGGGTGTTCCGCGCGGCCTGAGCGTCGAGGTGGAAGGCCTGCGGGTCGTAGGCGCGGGCGAAGTCCGTGATGGCGTCCGCCGTGAAGACGTGGCGGCCGAGCGCCCGGGTCGCGCCGAGTTCGGCATCGCGCAGGAAGGGCAGGATCTCCGCGTCCTCAGGCTCGGCGGCCGGTCTCGGCTCGGCGAGGACGACGGCGCGGGACGGCAGCAGCTCCGCGCCTCGCCGGGCGAAGATTACCGTGAAGCTCTGCGTCATCACGGTCTCGTCGCGCTGGTTCAGCATGTGCAGGGCGAAGCGCACGAAGCCCCGGTCCGGCCGCGAGCCGGAGCGCCGGCAATCCGCCACCGTCACGACGATCCGGACGGCGTCGCCCGGCAGGACGGGCTTCACCCAGCCGAGTTCCGTGATGCCGGGCGAGCCCATCGAGGTGGCGCCACGGAAGACATGGGCCTGCAGGAGCCGCATCCCGAGGCCGGCCGAGTGCCAGCCGGACGCGATCAGCGTGCCGACGAAGCTGCGCTTGGCCGCCGCCTCGTCCACGTGGAAGGGCTGCGGGTCGAACGCGCGGGCGAAGGCGACGATCTCGTCGCGGTCGACCGTGAGGGCCGGACTCTCGATGACCTGCCCCGGCGCGAAGTCCTCGAAATGGATTTCGGCCATCGCCGCCTCAGTTGGCGAAGCGGAAATGCAGCACGTCGCCGTCCTGCACCACGTAGTCCTTGCCCTCGAGCCGGAGCTTGCCGGCGTCCCGGGCGCCCGCCTCGCCCTTCAGCGCCGTGTAATCGGGATAGGCGATGGTCTCGGATCGGATGAAGCCCTTCTCGAAATCCGAGTGGATCACGCCGGCCGCCGCCGGCGCCCGGGTGCCCTTCGTGATGGTCCAGGCCCGGGCTTCCTTCGGTCCGACCGTGAAGTAGGTGATGAGGCCGAGGAGGTCGTAGCCTGCCCGGATCACCCGGTTGAGGCCGGGCTCCGCGAGCCCCACCGCCTCCAGGAACTCCGCCTGATCGGCCTGAGCCATCACCGCGATCTCGCTCTCGATCTTGGCCGAGACCACCACCGCGACCGCGCCCTCCGCCTTGGCCCGGGCCATCACGGCGTCCGAATGGGCGTTGCCCTTGTCGGCGTCGCCCTCATCCACGTTGCAGACGTAGAGCACGGGCTTGGCCGTCATCAGGCCGAGCTGCTGGAACAGGCGCTCCTCCTCGGCCTTCCGCTCGACGAGGCGCGCCGGCTTGCCGTCGCGCAGGAGCGGCAGCGCGCGGTTGACGAGGTCGAGGAATTCCTTGGCCTCCTTGTCGGAGCCCTTGGCCTTCTTCTCCAGCGCCACGACGCGCTTCTCCAGGCTCTCCAGGTCGGCGAGCATCAGCTCGGTCTCGATCGTCTCGATGTCGGCGGCCGGATCGACCTTGCCCTCGACGTGGGTGACGTCGCCGTCCTCGAAGCAGCGCACCACGTGGGCGATGGCGTCGACCTCGCGGATGTTGGCCAGGAACTGGTTGCCGAGCCCCTCCCCCTTCGAGGCGCCGCGCACGAGCCCCGCGATGTCCACGAAAGTCAGCCGCGTCGGAATGATCTCCTTGGAGCTCGCGATCGCCGCAAGGGCGTCGAGGCGCTCGTCCGGCACCGCCACCTCGCCGACATTCGGCTCGATCGTGCAGAACGGGTAGTTCGCCGCCTGCGCGGCCGCGGTCTGCGTCAGCGCGTTGAAGAGGGTCGACTTGCCGACGTTCGGCAGGCCGACGATGCCGCATTTGAAGCCCATGATCGGTCCTAGTGATTTCATAGGAGAGTTTCGGGGCCGGCCCGAAACGGGTTCACGATCGTGAGGCCTTCGACCTCGCGACCGTGCTGATAGTCGTCCGACAGCAGGAACCGGCACCCGGCGCGGATGGCTGCGGCGAGGATCACGCAATCCCACCACTGGAAGCCGGTCCTGCCGCGCAACGACCACGCGGCAGCGATCAGTTCCACGTCGGTCGCCCCGGATGACCAGGGCTCCAGCGCGCGGGTCGTCCGGCGCGCCTCGTCGGAAGCGATGGGCAGGCGACCGCGCAGGGCCACGCTGTGGATCTCGCCCAGAACCTGCGGGCTCACGACGGCCGCCTCGCGCGCGGCGAGCGCCGCGAGCCAGAGCTGCGCGGTGGCCTGCTTCTCCGGAAATCGGTCGTCGCGTGCGTAGAGGAACACGTTCGTGTCGACGAAGACGCGATCACCCATCATAGATCTGGTCGCGGCTGGGCGCCTTTCCGCTCTCGTCGAGCAGGCGCATCGGCGGCCCGGCCAGGAACTGCTCCAACGCCTCGATCTGTGTCAGCGGCCGGCCGACCCGCTGTTCCACCGCCTCGGCCACGAACTTCGACAGACTCTTGCCGTCGCGGGCGGCCGCCACGCGGGCGCGCTGCAGCAGCGCCTCGTCCATCGTCACGGTCACGTTCTTCACTGGCGGTCTCCGGCGACCGATATCGTGTCCTCGTGTTTTCGTGTCAATTCCGGGCTCCGAGGGTCTTCACGTCGCCCCAGCCGCGGCCGTCCATGGCGAGATGGACCTTGTTCTGGAAGCTCGCATCCTCGCCCGCGGCGAGGAGAGCCGCGTGGTCGGCCACCGCCCGGCAGAGATCCTCCACCCAGGGCTCCTCGGCCCTGGCGAAGTCGTTGAGTACGTAGGCGTGCACGAGGGCCTTGTCGCCCGGGTGGCCGATGCCGAGGCGCACGCGCCGGTACTCGTTCCCGCACTGCGCCGTGATCGAGCGCAGGCCGTTGTGGCCGGCATTGCCGCCGCCGAGCTTCACGCGGAGCTTGGCGGGCGCGAGGTCGAGCTCGTCGTGCAGCACGATCACGTCGGAGAGTGCGATCTTGTAGAAGCGCTGCGCCTCCGACACCGCCCGGCCCGATTCGTTCATGAAGGTCTGCGGCTTGAGGAGCACGGCGCGCTCGGAGCCCAGCACCGCCTCCGCCACCTCGCCCTGGAACTTCCGCCGGAACGGGCTGGCGCGGTGCACGCGGGCGATCTCGTCGAGGGCGAGGAAGCCGATGTTGTGGCGGTTTCGCGCGTAGCGCGGTCCCGGATTGCCGAGGCCGACGATCAGGCGCATCGCTGAAGACTCCGGATGTGCTGGGGCCCAGATATGCGAACGCCCCGGCCTTCCGGCCGGGGCATCCGCGAGAGGCTGAAGGACGGGCTCGCGCCCGGAGCCTCACGCCTCGGTCTTCTTCTCGCCCTCGGCCTCTTCGGCCTCGCCCTCGGCCTTCTCGTCGGCCGCCTCGGCCGACTGCGCCTCGGCGATCGCGGCCTCCTCGGCCTCGACCTCGGCGCCGAGCACCGTCGGCGGCACGATGTTGGCCACGGTGTCGGTCGGCTCGCCGGTGTAGGTGACGCCGGCGGGCAGCTTCACGTCGGTGATGTGGATCACGTCACCGATGTCGCGGCCGCTCAGGTCGATCTCGATCGCGTCCGGGATCTGGTCGGGGGCGACGTCCAGGGCCAGCGTGTGCAGCACGATGTTGAGCGTGCCGCCCTTCTGCTTGATGCCCGGCGCCTTCTCATCGTTGAGGAAGTGCACGGGCACCGCGACGGTGACGGTCTGGCCGGCCACGACGCGCAGGAAATCGACGTGCAGCGGCACGCCGGTGACCGGGTCGAGCTGGAAGTCGCGCGGGATCACGCGGGTCTTGCGGCCGCCGGTCGTGACCTCGAACACGGTGGTCTTGAACCCGCCGGCGTAGATCAGGGTGCGGGCGCGGATGAGGTCGATGGCGATGGCCTGCGGGGCCTGGCCTCCGCCGTAGATGACGGCGGGAATCTGGCCCTGGCGACGAACGGCCCGGGCGGCCCCCTTGCCGACCCGGTCGCGTGCCACGGCCTCAAGCGGCTTAACGGCGCTCATGGCGTGATCCTTTCGATGTGATGAGGTGAGAAACGCCGAAGGCCGCCCGAAACGGACGGCCTCGAACCGATCCCACGCGCCCGTGCCTCCAAGGGTGTCCGGCGGGCGCGGCGCCTCCATACAGGCTCGGGCGCCCCGATGCAAACCTGCGAGCCCGGATCAGTCCTGCCGCCGCGTGAGCGGTTTAGGGTGCTCGGCGGATGCCGCCTCACAATGGCTTGGCGCGCAATCTTCGGCTTGGCGCGCAATCCTCATTCCGCAACAGAGATTAAGAGTTTTTTCGTTATCTTATGTTAATAAACACAATAAGCTCATTGGAATTCTGAAGGACAAATTTTGTCCTTCAGCATCAAGAGGGGGTTGTTGCTCATGAAAATCGGGATCCGGTCGCGGCTCTACTCCGGCTTCGGTGCCCTCATCGCGCTCGGAGCGTCGCTTGGTGGCATAACATACTATCAGACCGGCAATCTCATCGGTCAGCACAAGGAGTTGGTCCGCATCGAGTCGAATGCGCGCGATCTCCTGGCGATCAACCGCTCGGCGGATCGTCTCAGCGGTCTCGCCGATGAGTTCCGGACCTCGCAGAAGGCCGAGAACATCGCCGCGATGAACGACGGCGCGGTCAACATGGCGACCATCGCCGGAAAGCTCGCTGCCGTGACGAAGTCCGATGAGCGGCGCGTGCTCTACGGCGCGGTCGTGCGCATCGCGGGCGACATCAAGGGTGACATCTCCCGCCTCGGTGCCCTCGGTGACGCGATCCGCACGAGCAAGGCGAAACTGTTCACCGGCGGCGACACTCTGACGAAGGCAACGAACGCCCTCGTCGCAGAGGTTCGCGCGGGTGGTTCAGCGGACGCGGTGAGCCGCGCGGGCGCCGCCGAGAGCGCGATCCTGCTCGTTCGCGTTGCCAACTGGCGCTATCTCGCGGTGCAGGACGCGAAAGGACCGGCGACCTTCACAACCAATATCGGGAAGGCCGAGGCTGCCCTCGGGGCGCTGGCCGAGCGGGTCGGCGATGGCCACGCGAAGGCGCTGGCGGCGGCGCGTGAGGCGCTCGGCGCCTACCGGGACAACTTCCAGGCCACTGCCGAGGCCATGACCCAGAGTGCCGACCTGTTCCAGCAAGGGTTCACGCCCAAGCTTCAGGCCATCATCGAGAGCGGCGCCCGCGCGCAGAAATCCATCGAGGGCTCCGTCGCCACGATCGACGAGGAGACGGCTGCCACGACAAGCGCCTTCCAGCTCACGCTGCTCGGCCTGGTCGGGCTCGTCGTGGTGCTTGGCACAGCCTTCGCCGCCCTGATCGCGCGCGGGATCATCCGGCCGATCCGCGGCATGACGGCTGCGATGAGCCGGCTCGCGGCCGGAGACCTGCACGTCGACGTGCCTTCCCGGGACGCCGTCGACGAGATGGGCGAGATGGCCAAGGCCGTCGAGGTCTTTCGCGAGAACGCGGTCATCCGCGCCGAGATGGAGGCCCGGTCCGCCGCGGATCAATCCGCCCGCGAGCAACGCCTCGCGCGGCGCGACCACCTGCTGCAGGAATTCGAGCGGGGGGTCACTGGCTCGCTCCAGATCGTGACCTCCGCGGCCAACGAACTCGACGCAACCGCGCACTCGATGACCGGTGTCGCGCAGGACACCAATCAGCGCGCCGTCGCCTCGAGTGCGGCCGCCGAGCAGACCTCCTCGAACGTCCAGACCGTCGCTGCGGCGACCGAGGAGATGGTGGCCTCGCTCGGCGAGATCGAGCGCAGCGTCGCCCGCTCGGCCGAGGTCGCGGGCGCGGCGCTCCGCGAGGCCGAGGCGACGAGCGGCTCCATGGACGCGCTGACCCGCGCCGCCGAGGAGATCGGCACCGCCGTCACCATGATCTCGGCAATCGCCGCGCAGACGAACCTGCTGGCGCTGAACGCAACGATCGAGGCGGCGCGCGCCGGCGAGGCGGGGCGCGGCTTCGCGGTCGTGGCGAGCGAGGTCAAGGAACTCGCGAGCCAGACCGCCCGCGCAACGGACGAGATCGCCTCGAAGATCGCGGCGATCCAGGCGGCGTCAGGCAGCGCCGCTACGGCGATCCGCCAGATCGGCCGGACCATCGTCTCGGTCAACGAGATCTCCAGCGTGATCGCGGCGACCATCGTCGAGCAGACGGCGACGACGAACGAGATCGCCCGCAACGTCGGCGAGGCCGCCCGCGGCACCGTGGACGTCTCCAACAACATCGCCCAGGTCTCGGCCTCGGCGAGCGAGACGGGCAGCGCCGCCGCACAGGTACTCGGTTCCGCTCAGGACCTCTCGACCCAGTCGCTCGCGCTCAAGCAGCAGGTCGACAGTTTCCTAGCCCAGATCCGCGCGGCCTGAACCCGGCACGCAGGCTCAGGCTTCGCCGCGGGCAGCCCCGGCCCTCCGCGGCGAAGCTTTTCCTTTCCCTGCCCTTCGGCTATGCCGCTCTCGATCCCTTCCATCGCCGTCGAGGGCCCGCGATGTTTCCCAAGCCGCACGCTTCGCTCACGCCCAACACCTTCGCGTTCGAGCAGCTGCCCCTCGTCAAGCCGACCGGCTTCCGGGAATACGACGCGCGCTGGCTCTTTCCCAAAGAGATCAACCTGATGGGCGTGCAGGCGCTCGGCCTCGGCATCGGCACGCTGGTGCACGAGATGGGCGTGCGCCCCGACATCGTGACGGGGCACGATTTCCGCTCCTATTCCTCCTCGATCAAGCTCGCGCTGATCGCCGGCATGATGGCGGCGGGCCTGCGCGTTAAGGATGTCGGCCTCGCCCTCTCGCCGATGGCCTATTTCGGGCAGTTCGCCCTCGACTGCCCCTGCGTCGCGATGGTCACGGCATCCCACAACGACAACGGCTGGACCGGGGTGAAGATGGGCGCCAACCGCCCGATGACCTTCGGCCCCGAGGAGATGGGCCGGCTGAAGGAGATCGTGCTCGGCGGGACCTACCGATACCGGGACGGCGGCAATTACGAGTTCATCGAGGGCTTCGCGGAGACCTACCTCGCGGACCTGAAGTCCCGCGCCAAGCCGATCTCGCGCAAGCTCAAGGTGGTGGCCGCCTGCGGCAACGGCACCGCCGGTGCCTTCGCGCCGAAGCTCCTGGAGAGCCTCGGCGTCGAGGTCGTGCCCCTCGATATCGAGCCGGACTACACCTTCCCGCGCTACAACCCGAACCCCGAAGACCTGGAGATGCTCCACGCGATCGCCGCCAAGGTGAAGGAGACGGGCGCCGATGTCGGCCTCGGTTTCGACGGCGATGGCGACCGGTGCGGCGTGGTCGACAACGAGGGCGAGGAGATCTTCGCCGACAAGATCGGCGTCATGCTGGCCCGAGACCTCTCGAAGCTGCATCCGGGCGCGACCTTCGTCGTCGACGTGAAGTCGACCGGCCTCTACAACACCGACCCGGAACTGCAGGCCCAGGCCGTCAAGGCCGATTACTGGAAGACCGGCCATTCCTACATCAAGCGCCGCGTGAACGAGCTCGGGGCGCTCGCGGGCTTCGAGAAGTCCGGACACTTCTTCTTCAACGAGCCGATCGGCCGCGGCTACGACGATGGGCTGCTGACCGCCATCGCCGTGCTGGAGATGCTCGACCGCAATCCCGGGACGACGATGGCCGAGCTCTACCGGGCCCTGCCGAAGACCTGGGGCTCGCCGACCATGTCGCCCCACTGCGACGACGAGGTGAAGTACGGCATCGTCGACAAGGTGACGGCGCGCTTCAAGGCGATGAAGGAGGCTGGCGAGACGGTCGCGGACGCCCGGATCACCGACCTCGTGACGGTCAACGGGGTGCGCGTCTCGACCGAGGACGGCACCTGGGGCTTGGTGCGCGCCTCCTCGAACAAGCCCGAACTCGTCGTGGTCGTGGAGAGCCCGGTCTCCGAAGAACGCCTTCGCGCCATGTTCAAGGCAGTCGACGGCGTGCTGCGGGAGAATCCGGAGGTCGGGGCTTACAACCAGTCCCTGTAATCGACCCGGCGCCGGCCCTCAGGTCGGCGCCACGGTCGGGCAGGCCACGCCCTGCGGCAGGACGACCTCGTCGTCCGTGCGCTGCGGCCATGCGATGACCTCCTGCAGGGTGCTCGACATCGACAGACCGGTGACGCGCAGGAGCGTCGAGCCGAGCATCGGCGTGAATGTCCCGGTCACCTCCGCCAGGATGTAACGGTTCTCGAGGGCCTCGTTCGCCAGCGTCATCTTCTCCTTGAACGTGTCCGGGAAGGTGTTCCCGTGGCTCTTGTCCGACGCGACGGCGGAGCCGACCTTGCGCACGCTCGTGCCCTTGTTGCGCGAGGTCGAGCACACGATGGCCGAGTAGACGCCACCCTTCTTGTAGACGCCGACGGTGCTGATCTGCGCGTCGATGGTTGCGCTGTCGAAGGGGCGGGCCACGAGATTGGCGGCCTCGTAGATCGGCTTCATGTCCGAAGGCGTGCCGCGCCCCGTCAGGTCCGCGATGGTGCGGGCGTATTGCGCGAGGCTGCGCTTCGCCTGGATGCCTCGGCCGAGCTCGGCGAGCCCCAGATAGACGAGGAGCATCAGGGGCAGGAGCAGCGCGAACTCCACCGCCGTCGCGCCCTCGCGGGCCTTCGCCAGGGCGCGGCAACGGCGCCGGATCTCGAGTCCTGGCCCCTGCTCGCTGCGGTCGCGAGAGCGATGGGGAACGCGTGTCGTCAGCATGGATCGTTGTTCAAGGGCTCGATCCGGAACGCGGTCGCCGCCTGGATGACGCGCCGCCCATTCGCGAGAAGGGTTGCGGGTGCATAGAGCTGCGAGAGGAAGACGGGGTATTCGACGGCGGCCTGGACCACCATGATCTCGTTGCCGCGCCCGCAGGAATACTGCTTGCCGAAGGTCGGATTCCAGACGAGCTTCTTGCTGCCGGGATCGATGGTGGTCGGACTGGCGGCCGCGCTCGCGAAGCTCGAGACCGAGAGCACGTTCACCTTGACCGCGGTGCAGTCGAAGAAGGTCGACGCCGTCTTGCCGCCGTTCTGGCACAGGGCCGTCCTCAGATTCTTGAGGATCGTCGCCGCGTCGCCCGTCTTGTTGCCGGCCGTGTTCTGGAACTCGCCCGTGTAGATCAGCCGGCTCGCATTCGCGAGCTGCGTGTTCAGGTTCTGACTGACCAGGAACGTCAGTCCGACCTCGAAGATCGCGAACAGGAGGCCGAGAAACGGAATGCCGATCAGGGCGAACTCGACGGCGGAGGTGCCGCCCTGCGCTGACCCGAAGCTCGCCAGGTGGCGCGCCAAGAGGGACGGCAATCGGACGGGCGGGCGGCGCGGATAGGGCGACGCGGCGGGAATTGTCATGGCTCGATCCGGTTCGCGCGGAAGCGGAACACCTCAGATGCGAGCGAGGCTATCGACCAAGAATTGCTGAAGCGTTGCAATGTTCGCGTGGAGCGTGCGGAGCGGTTGGCTTGACCCCAGCGCGTGACCCGATCGCTCACGAGAGGGTCATTGACCGCCCGATCAGCGTTCGGTCGTGCCGATCGCGAGCTTGCGCCGATTCTCGGCCTGTTGCGCGACATCGCCGAAATACTTGACGGAATCCCCGAGCTGCACCGCCGGCTGGCAGTTCGGCGTGCAGGAATAGGATTCCCGTTCAAGGCCGCGCTGCACGGTGATGACGGCCGCCTGGGGTGCCTCGACGCGGATCTGCGACTCGGCGAGCATGGCGCCCGTGCCGTCGAGGGCGATGAGGTTCGTCGTGCCGAAGCTCTTGCCGGTCAGCACCAGGACGCCGTTCTTCTGGAGCGTCACGTCGGCGATGATCGGATTGCCGACGACCACGGTCTGGGTCCGCTCCGGAAGCCGCATCACCTTGGCATTGTCGACGAGGACGGTGACCACTGCGGCGTCGGTCTCGGCCCGCGCCGGCAGGGCGAGAGCGAGGAGCGTCAGCGCGATCGCGCCGGGAAGCGCGGTCCGCTTCGGCGATGGACTGGTTCGGCGGCGCATCGGACGGTGCCTCGAGGCGGGGGCTGACGCGCGGATCATCCCCGTCGGACGGACGAGCAGGCGGAACCGCGATAGGCGTCCACCAGACATCGGAATGGTGAAGGAACCCCTAAAGGCCGCCTGCTCTTGCTGCCTCCCTTCCTCGCCGCCGCGGCATGGAGCGCCGTGGACATGAGATGCTCGAAGCTTTCCCAAATCAATTTCAGATTGTGTCGATGCAAACTCAATTGATCGGCCCGTCTCGACTGCGGTCACGATTTCTTCACCACGACAGAACGTGTCTCGCGGCGCCCCGGTTTCTCGGCCGGATTTAACGCAATCGCAAGGCGTATCCGCGATGCTCCGTTCTGCCGCCGATCGAGAGAAGAGATCTTCGACGGCTCACCGATCAGTCGTTGAATCTGAGGATCACTGACCATGAAGAACGTCTTCAATCGCTTCGCCGCCGACGAGTCCGGCGCCACCGCGATCGAGTACGGCATGATCGCCGCCCTCATCGCCGTGGTCATCATCGGCACGCTGAAGATCATCGGCACCAAGCTCAACACCGCCTTCACCAATATCTCGAACCAGCTCCAGTAATCGAGAGCTTCGGCGCATCGGCCGGAAGCGGCGGGACGCGACGCGCCCGTTGCTTCCGGCCGCCCGCGTCTCCGGATGCTCCGACGTTCGCTGCCCCTTGCGCGAGGGGGGCGACACGAATTCGGCCTCCACGGCAAGGCAAACCAGATGGCAACCCTCGGCCTCCTCGTCGTCTTCCCGTTCTTCATGGCCTACGCCGCGGCCAACGACCTCCTGACCATGCTGATCCCGAACCGGATCTCGCTGGGGCTCGTGGCCGGGTTTGCCGTCGTGGCCGCCACCGGCATCCTGAGCTGGTCCGAACTCGGCATGCATGTGGGCGCCGGCCTCCTCGTCCTCTCCATCACCTTCACGCTCTTCGCGCTGGGCAAGATCGGCGGCGGCGACGCCAAGCTCGCGGCGGCGACCGCCCTCTGGCTCGGCTTCGACCAACTCGTCGATTACGCCCTCGTGGCGGCCCTCGCCGGAGGCGCCCTCACGCTCGGGCTCCTCTTCGCGCGCTCTCATCCCCTGCCCTACCCGGTCGCCCGGCTGCCCTTCGCGCTGCATCTCCACGACGCCAAGACGGGCATCCCCTACGGCATCGCGCTCGCCTTCGCGGCGCTGATCGTCGTGCCGGACACGCTGCTCTGGGCCCGGGCCCTCGCCGGCTGACACCAGGACGCCTGTGCCGATTCCAGCCTGTGCAGGCGAACGATCGGTCACGTCTCCTTAACCGTAATTTGACGATTTCGGGTCCAGTCTCTCGGGACAGACGGTGATCGTGCCGTCGCCTCGGTTCCGGCCCGACGATGAAACCAGCCCGTCTCGCCGTCCTCGCCATCGCCCTCGTTGCGGGCGGCGGGGCCGCGTACCTGATGAGCGGAGACGAGCCGCCCCCGCCGCCCGTCGCCCAGGCCGAGCCGACCCCTCCGCCGGTGCCCGTCGCCGAGGTGCTGGTCGCGGCGGTCGAGCTGCCGCTGGGCCAGACGCTCCAGGCCGCCGATCTGCGCTGGCAGAAATGGCCCCAGGACGCGGTCGCCGCCGGCTACATCACGCGCAGCGCCTCGCCGAAGGGCATCGAGGAAACCGCCGGCTCGGTCCTGCGAGGCGGCTTCCTGCCCGGCGAGCCGATCCGCCAGCAGAAGCTCGCCAAGGCCGGCAGCGGTTTCATGTCCTCGATCCTGCCCGCGGGCATGCGGGCGGTGGCGATCGTCACCGATACCCGCGGCTCGAACTCGGCCGGGGGCTTCATCCTGCCCAACGACCATGTGGACGTGATTCGAACTTTCCGGGACGAGGAGGCCTCGCGCGCCGGCGGCGGCGAGGTGCAGCGCTCCGAGATCATCCTGCAGGACGTGCGGGTGCTGGCGGTGGGCCAGCTCATCCAGGAGAAGAACGGCGCCAACGTCGTCACGGGCGAGACCGCGACCCTCGCGCTGACGCCCGCCCAGGCCGAGACCATCACCCTCGCCCAGAAGGTCGGCGCCCTGTCGCTCGCCCTGCGCAGCCTCGTGGATTCCGGGCGCGGCCCCGAGACCGAGGCGAAACCTCAGGCGGATGCCGGGCTCACCGTCGTGCGCTTCGGCATCTCCCGGCAGCAGAGCCGGTGATGACGATGTGGCGTTCTGGCCGAACGAAGGCTCTCGCGATGACACCGACCCGTGGCCTCCGGACGGCCCTCGTTCTCCTCGGCCTTCTGGCCGCCTCCGGCGCGAGCGCGCAGGGCCGATCCGAACCCGGCCTCGGCGCCGCGCCGATCCTCACGGTGGGAGCCGCCGAGGCCTCGGCCTCCCGCAAGCTCGAGTTGACGGCCGGCCGCTCCGTGATCGTCGACCTGCCGCGCGACGCCAAGGAAGTGTTTGTGGCCAATCCCAAGGTCGCCAACGCGGTCGTGCGCTCGACCCGAAAGGTCTTCGTCATCGGCATGGAGAACGGCACCACGTCGATCTTCATCCTCGACGGGACGGGAGGGCAGATCGCCGCCCTCGACGTCACGGTGGCGCGCGACCTCAACCTCAGCATCCTGCGCCAGACGCTCAACCAGAGCATCCCGGGCGGCCGTTTCGACATCCGCTCGAACGGCGATTCAGTGCTGCTCTCGGGCACGGTGGGCTCGGCCGCCGAGGCGGCGCAGGCGATCGACATCGCCAACGCCTTCGTGGGCGTCGCCGGCACCGGGGCTGGCACGAGCCGCGGCACCGTCATCAACAATCTGACGATCCGCAACAAGGATCAGGTGATGCTGCGCGTCACCGTGGTCGAGGTGGCTCGCACCGTGCTCAAGCAGTTCGGCATCAACCTCAACGGCTCGTGGTCGAACCTCAACCTCGTCAACGCGACGCCGCTCTCCCTCTCGGGCGGCCAGTTTCCCTCGGGCAACCTCGCCTCGGCGACCATCAACGGCAGCGGCGGCGCGAGCCTCACGGCGACGTTGCGCGCTTTCGAGCAGGCGGGCGTGTCCCGGGTTCTCGCCGAGCCGACGCTGACCGCGATCTCGGGCGAGGCGGCCAAGTTCACGGCGGGCGGCGAGATCCCGGTGCCGTCGAGCCAGAGCTGCACGCCGAGCACGATCGTGGGGGGCAGCCCACCTGCGTCGTCGGCATCGCGTTCAAGAAGTACGGCGTCAGCCTCAACTTCACGCCGGTGGTGCTGGCCGAGAACCGCATCTCGATCCGCGTCGGGACCGAGGTCAGCGAGATCGACCCGCAGAACTCCTACACCTTCACGAGCGGCAACTCCACGACGGCCGTCCCCGGCCTCACCGTGCGCAACTCGGAGACGACAGTGGAACTCGCCTCCGGCGCCACCATGATGACCGCCGGCCTGATCCAGCAGAAGAACAAGGCGGCGATCAGCGGCCTGCCCGGCCTCATCAACCTGCCGATCCTCGGCGCCCTGTTCCGCTCCCGCGATTACCAGCGCCAGGAGACGGAGCTGATGATCATGGTCACCCCCTACATCGCCAAGGCGATGGAGCCGCGCCAGACGACGCGTCCCGACGACGGCTTCGTCGACGCGCAGGACGGGCAGGCGGTCCTCCTCGGCCGGATCAACCGGCTCTACGGCGTCGCCGGCGCCGCGCCGCTCGGGTCCGCCTATCGCGGCCGCGTCGGCTTCATCACCGACTGACCGCCCGCCTTCCGGAAAGCTCGCGGCTCACGACCACAGGACTCGCGCGAACGATGACGCTGCCCGCCCTCCCCCGCACGCCGCTCGCCCTCGCCGCGGTGACGGTGCTCGCCGCCCTGCTCGGCGCCTGCCGCGCCGAACGCGTGGCCACGACCGGCTCTCTCGCGCCGGTCGATTACCGGGCGCGCCACCCGATCGCCCTGACCGACGGGACCCGCAGCCTCGACGTCTTCCCGACCGGGATGGGCCATCTCGATCCGCGCCAGTCGGCCGATGTCGATGCCTTCCTGCTCGAGTTCCGGCGCTACGGGCGGGGCCGCCTCGTCGTCGATGTGCCGCGCGGCGTCTCGCCCGCCGCCGGGGCGTCGGTCGAGCGGACGGTCGCGTCGATCCGGCGTCTCGGTGCCGAGGGCGGCGTCCCGCCGGAGGCCGTCGTGATGACCGGCTACGCGGTCGCTGCCCCGCGTCTCGCCGCGCCGATCCGCCTCAGCTTCCAGCGGATGGAGGCCAAGGTGACGAGCCAGTGCGGGCTCTGGCCGCGCGACCTCGGGGTGAGCGACCCCGCCTACAGCCTCAGCAACGAGCCGAGCTGGAATCTCGGCTGCGCGACGCAATCGAACGTCGCCTCGCAGGTGGCCGACCCGGTCGACCTCGTGCGTGGGCGGACTGAGGGCCGCATCGACACGGTGCGCCGCGTCAAAGGCATCACCGACCTGCGCGACGGCAAGGATCCGTCAACCACATGGCGGCAGGATGGGCAGGCCAGCGTGAAGACGCAGCTCGGCAACTGAGTGCTCCTCGCAGCGCTTCCGGCACGCGGGAGCGCCCCCTCCTCCGGCCGCGGCGTGGCGGGGGGCGCGGGGGACACTGAGCCCGCCGCGCGGGACGGCGCGAGCGCCGGCCTCGACAGAACTGATCGCAACAGGAATCCGGAGCCGGAACCCCGCCATGTCGGACCATGCCGAGACGCCAGAGCGCATCATCGCCCCGGTGCCGCGGATCACGATCCAGGCCTTCTGCGAGACGGCCGAGACCGCCGCGCTCATCGAGAGCGTCGGTGGTGATCGGCGCATGCAGAAGGCCCATGTGAAGGTCCAGATGGGCGGCGGGCCGGCCGCGGTCGAGGCGTACCGTCAGGCGCCGACCCCGAACGTGATCCTCATCGAGACGCAAGGCTCCAAGTCGAAGCCGCTGGAATGCCTCGACGCCCTCGCCGAGGTCTGCGACCCGGGTACGAAGGTCCTCGTCGTCGGTCACGTGAACGACGTGCTGCTCTACCGCCAGTTCATCCAGCGCGGCGTCAGCGACTACCTGATGGCGCCGGTCGATCCGCTCTCGCTGATCGCCGCGGTGTCGGACCTGTTCACGGCGCCGGGCGTCAAGCCGGTCGGGCGCACCATCGCGGTCTTCGGCGCCAAGGGCGGCATCGGCGCCTCCACGGTGGCGCACAACCTCGCGTGGTCGATCGCCCGCGGCCAGGGCACGCAGACCGTCATCGCCGATCTCGACATCGCCCACGGCACCGCGAGCCTCAACTTCAACCAGGATCCGCCCCAGGGCATCGCCGAGGCCGTCTTCGCGCCCGAGCGCCTGGATGCGGCCCTCGTCGAACGCCTCCTCTCGAAGTGCAGCGACAACCTCTCCCTGCTCTCCGCGCCCGCGAGCCTCGACAGGACGATCGACCTCGCCGAGACCGCCTTCGACGGGCTGATCGATCACCTGCGCGCCGCCGTGCCCTGCATCGTCCTCGACGTGCCCCATCTCTGGTCCGCATGGTCGCGCCGGATGCTCGTGGCGGCCGACGAGATCCTGATCGTGGCCGGACCCGACCTCGCCTCGTTGCGCAATGCCAAGAACCTCGTCGCGAGCCTTCAGCACGGCCGGCCGAACGACCGCCCTCCCCGCATCGTGCTCAACGGCGTCGGCATGCCGAAGCGGCCGGAGATCGGCGCACCGGAATTCGCCAAGGCCCTCGAGACGGCGCTCTTCGCGAGCATCCCGTTCGAGCCGGCCCTGTTCGGCGCGGCCGCCAACAACGGCCAGATGATCGCCGAGGTGCAGCCGGGCTCGAAGGCCGCCGAGATCTTCGCCGATCTCTCCGCTTCCATCCTCGGCCGGCCCGAGGTGCGTCGCGGGCGGCCCAACCTGTTCGAGCCCCTGCTCGTGCCGATCCGTGCCAAGCTCGCGCGCCGGAAGGCGTCCTGAGGGCCGCCCCATGAGCCGGAACGCCTCCAGCGCAGACGGGAACGTGTCCCATGTTCGGTAGACGGCACAGCGCCGCTGCTGCGCCGGCCGCCGCGCTGCCGCAGACCAAGGTGGCCCCGCTCCAGGTCTCGGAGCCCGCAGCGCCGCGCCGGGCCGATCCGCCACCGCCGCCGCCCGCCGAGACGACGCGCTCCGAGGATTATTACCGCACGAAGAGCATGATCTTCGGCGCGCTGATCGAGGCGATCGACCTCGCTCAGCTCGCCCGCCTCGACACGGAGACGGCCCGCGAGGAGATCCGCGACATCGTCTCGGAGATCATCGGGCTCAAGAACATCGTCCTGTCGATCGCCGAGCAGGAGGAACTGCTCGACGACATCTGCAACGACGTCCTCGGTTACGGGCCGCTGGAGCCGCTGCTCGCCCGCGACGACATCGCCGACATCATGGTCAACGGCGCGAACCGGACCTTCATCGAGGTCAGCGGCAAGATCCAGCAGACGAACGTCCGCTTCCGCGACAACCAGCAACTGATGAACATCTGCCAGCGCATCGTGAGCCAGGTCGGCCGGCGCGTGGACGAGGCCTCCCCCATCTGCGACGCGCGCCTGCCCGACGGCTCGCGCGTCAACGTGATCGCCCCCCCGCTCTCGATCGACGGGCCGGCGCTCACGATCCGCAAGTTCAAGAAGGACAAGCTCACCCTCGACCAGCTCGTGCGCTTCGGTGCGATCTCGCCCGAAGGTGCCCAGATCCTGAAGATCATCGGCAAGGTCCGCTGCAACATCGTGATCTCGGGCGGCACCGGCTCCGGCAAGACGACGCTGCTGAACTGCCTCACCGCCTTCATCGAGCACGACGAGCGCGTGATCACCTGCGAGGACGCGGCGGAGCTGCAATTGCAGCAGCCCCATGTCGTGCGCCTGGAGACGCGGCCCGCGAACATGGAGGGCCAGGGCCAGATCACGATGCGCGACCTCGTCAAGAATTGCCTGCGCATGCGGCCGGAGCGGATCATCGTCGGCGAGGTGCGCGGACCGGAGGCGTTCGACCTCCTCCAGGCCATGAACACGGGTCATGACGGCTCGATGGGGACGCTGCACGCCAACTCCCCGCGCGAGTGCCTCTCGCGCATCGAGTCGATGATCACGATGGGCGGATTCACGCTGCCCTCGCGAACGTTGCGCGAGATGATCTGCGGCTCGGTCGACATCATCGTCCAGGCCACCCGCCTGCGCGACGGTTCCCGTCGCATCACCCACATCACCGAGGTGCTCGGGATGGAAGGCGAGGTCATCACGACGCAGGACCTCTTCCTCTATGAGATCCTCGGCGAGGACGCGAACGGCAAGCTGATCGGGCGGCACCGCTCGACCGGGGTCGGCCGTCCGAAATTCTGGGATCGGGCCCGCTATTACGGCGAGGAGCGCGCTCTGGCGGCCGCTCTCGACGCCGCGGCGGAGCAGGCCGGACCCGCGACCTGATGAGTGCCGTCAATCTTCCGGTCGCCGCCGGACTCGCCGCGCTCGCTGCGGGCGCCGTCGCCTACGCGGTCATCCTGCCGTTGTTCAGCACCGAGCGCCGGGCCGCTCAGCGCCTGAAGGCGGTCAGCGCCTCGGTCTCGGCCTCGGCGTCCCGAGGCGTTGCCGTCAACCGCCGCGAGCAGGTCGCCAAGACCCTCAACGACATCGAGGCAAAGAGCCGCGGCACCAAGGTGACGCTCGAGTTGAAGATCGCCCGGGCGGGCCTGACCTGGTCCAAGCGGACATATTACCTGGTCTCGGCGTTGCTGGGCCTCGTCCTCGGCTTCGCGCTCCTGACGATGACCGAGAACCCGATCGCAGGCCTCGGCGCCGCGTTCGCGGGCGGCATCGGGCTGCCACTCTGGCTCCTCAAGTACCTGCGCAAACGGCGCATCAACAAATTCATCCTGGAGCTGCCCAACGCCGTCGACGTGGTGGTGCGCGGCATCAAGACCGGCATCCCGGTCAATGACTGTTTCCGCATCGTCTCGCGAGAATCCGAGGAGCCGGTGCGCGGAGAGTTCAAGCAGATCATCGAGGCGCAGACGATGGGCCTCTCGCTCAGTGAATCGGTATCGCGGCTCTTCGACCGCGTGCCGGTTCCCGAGGTGAACTTCTTCGCCATCGTGATCAACATCCAGCAGCAATCGGGCGGCAACCTCTCGGAGGCCCTGACCAACCTGTCGCGGGTGCTGCGCGAGCGCCGCAAGATGGCGGCGAAGGTTCAGGCCATGAGCACCGAGGCGAAGGCGTCCGGCGGCATCATCGCCTGCCTGCCGTTCCTCGTCGCCGGCATCACCTACATCACGAGCCCCGACTACATCTCGCTCCTCTGGACGACGGATATCGGCAAGATGGCGCTCGGCGGCTGCGCCCTGTGGATGTCGATGGGCGTCTTCACCATGAAGAAGATGATCCACTTCGACTTCTGACGTCAGCCGGTGCGCGCCTCGGCGCCGAGGAAAACGAGGCCGCGGGGAAAGGGCCGGACATGGTCGAGAACATCGTCGGCAAGCTGACGGATCCCCGCTTCATCGGGGTGGCCCTCACCGGCGTCGCGGTGGCCGCCACCGCCTTCGCCGTGCTCCAGCCGTTCCTGGAGCCGGACGTCCTGGCGAAGCGGATGAAACTCGTCAGCGACGAGCGCGAGCTGATGCGCAAGCGCGAGCGGGAGAGGCTCTCGACGAAGGCGACCCTGCGGGTCGAGCCCAAAGCCTACATGAAGCGGGTCGTTGAGCAGTTCGACCTGCATCGCTGGCTCGGCACGGAGAGCGCCAAGCGCAAGCTGATGATGGCCGGCTACCGCGGTGTCGGAGCCGAGACGGGCTTCCTGTTCTTCCGCCTCGTGACTCCGATCGCGCTGGGTCTCGGGACGGCCTTCTACCTGTTCGTTCTGGAAGTTCTCGACCAGCCTGTCCTCGTGCAACTCGGCATCGTCATCCTGGCCGCCCTTCTCGGCATGAAGGCGCCCGAACTCTACCTGATGAACAAGGCCAAGAAGCGCCAGGCGGAGATCCGTCTCGCCTGGCCCGACGCCCTCGACCTTACCCTGATCTGCGTGGAATCCGGCATGGCGGTCGAGAACGCCTTCCGGCGCGTCAGCACGGAGATCGCGGCGCAATCGGTGGTGCTCGCCGAGGAACTCGCGCTGATGACGGCCGAGCTCTCCTACCTGCCGGACAGGCGCTCGGCTTACGAGAACCTCGCTGCCCGCGTCGGGATCGAGGCGGTGAAATCGATCTGCACCGCCCTGATCCAGGCCGAGCGCTACGGCACGCCGGTGGGTCAGGCGCTGCGCGTCCTCTCCCAGGAGAGCCGCGACCAGCGGATGAACGAGGCGGAGAAGAAGGCGGCCGCCCTTCCCCCGAAGCTCACCGTGCCGATGATCCTGTTCTTCCTGCCGGTGCTGTTCGTCGTGATCCTGACGCCGGCGCTGATCCAGGTGTTTCGCTGAGACGGTGACGCGGGGCCCCATGCAGCCGACGCCACACGCGCCGGCGCTCAAGGCGAGCTTTCTGACCGAGGGGATACGCGGTGTCCGGACGTGGGATGATGCCCGGCATCCGCTCGGGCCGGACCTCGATCCGTCACCCGGTCCTTCGCGCGAAGAGGAGGGAGCCCGCGCTCGACGTTCTCGGCGTCGGGGGGCCTCCGGAGCGCTGTCAGTCCGCCAGCCCGACGCGTCATGCGGCCGCTTCAGCCCCGCGTGGCGGGCTTGCGGGCGACCTGCGCCGCCTTCGCGCCGGGCGGCGCCACGAGGGTGCGCAGAGCCTGCGCATTGGACGCCGCCTCGTCCGGGGTGAGATCGCGGCGCATCGCGGCCTCCGCATCGGGGATGCGGCCTTTCAGGCCGAGCACGAGAGCGAGATTCTGACGCACGCGGGCGTCGGCTCCGGGCTGCTCGGCCGCGAGCCGGAGGGCCGTCTCAGCCCGATCGAGCTGACGCGAGAGCGCGTAGGAGAGCCCGAGATTCGACAGCACGGCCGGCTCGTTCGGGCGGATCTTCAGAGCGGCCTCGTAGAAGGATTGTGCCCGGGCATGGTCGCCGAGCTGGTCGGCGACGGAGCCCTGCGCGGAGAGGACCCGCCAATCGGGCTGGGCCGGCGTATGAGCGTTCTGCAGGACCTCGGCCGCCTCCTCGAAGCGCCCGACTTCGGCGAGTGTCTTGCCGTAGGCGGCCAGCACCGCGACGTTCTTCGGATTGCGCAGCGCCGCCTGCTGCAGGACCGCGACGGCCTGCGTGCGCTGACCGACGGCGCGCAGCGCCTGTGCATAGCGCATGGCGTTGCCGAGATCGTTGGGGCTCGAGGCGTAGGATTCGCCGAGCGCCTCGACCTCGCGGCGGGAGATCGTCCGCTCCGCCCGTGGGCTCGCGCCGAGGCCGAGGCTGGAGAGGCCCCCGCCGATGGAGCCTGTGGTCTCCGGCGATCTCGCCTGGCAGCCGGCTGCCAGGAGGCCGACGAGGATGGCTGCGGCGAGCGGCATCCGACGCGTCGGGCCCGCCGGCCCGCCCGTCACTGCCGAGACCTCTCCTGCAGTCGATCGCGCCGTGGTCATGCTACGCTCCGGACAGGCTGACGGCCGCGCTTCACGCGCCCGCCCTCCGGGTGATAGACCGTTAACCCTAATCTCCGGTTAAGGCTTGGGCCGCATTCCCCGCGCATGACGACGATCCCATCCTCGCACGAACTCCTGCCCGCCGGCGGCGCCGGCATCCCGATTTGCTGTGTCGGATCAGCCCTTTGGCCCGAGGTCGAAGCCACCCTATCGCCGTTTCAGAGAGCCTTCCTCAAGGCCACCGACTTCGCGCCCAAGGTCGGGCGTCTGGCGATGCTGCCAGGCGACGACGGGTCTCTCGCCCGGATCCTGTTCGGGCTCGGCGACGCCGAGGGCCCGGCCCGCGACCGGCTCGCCGCCGGCAAGCTTCCGTCCCTGCTGCCGCCGGGCAGCTACCGTTTCGAGCCGGCGGGAATCGATCCGGCCGAGGCGGCGCTCGCGTGGCTTCTCGGCAGCTACCGTTTCGGGCGCTACCGGGAGGCGAAGGGCGAGCGGCCGCGTCTCGTCGCGCCGGACGGCGTCGATTCTGCGGAGATCGAGCGGATCGCGGCCGCCGTCGCGATGGGCCGCGACCTCGTCAACACACCGGCGAACGATCTCGGTCCGGCCGAGATCGAAACGGCCGCGCGCGATCTCTCGCGGCACCACGGCGCGTTGATCGCGATCATCGCAGGCGAGCCGCTGGCGCGCGACTTTCCGCTCGTGCACGCGGTCGGCGCGGCCTCCGTGCGGGCACCCCGGCTGATCGACCTGACCTGGGGGGCGCCGGACGCGCCGCGCGTCACCCTCGTCGGCAAGGGCGTGGCCTTCGACACGGGCGGCCTCGACATCAAGCCCTCCGCCGGCATGCTCCTGATGAAGAAGGACATGGGCGGGGCCGCCGCCGCGCTCGCCGTCGCCGACATGGTGATGGGGGGCGGGCTGAACCTGCGGCTGCGCCTCGTCATCCCCGCCGTCGAGAACGCGGTCTCGGGCGCGGCCTTCCGGCCCGGCGACGTGCTGGCGAGCCGCGCGGGTCTCAAGGTCGAGATCGGCAACACCGACGCGGAAGGGCGCCTGATCCTCGCGGACGCGCTCGCCCTCGCAGACGCGGAGGAGCCGGAGCTCCTGATCGACTTCGCGACCCTGACCGGCGCGGCGCGGGTGGCGCTCGGGCCGGACCTGCCGGCCTTCTTCACGGAGGACGACGACCTCGCCCGCGCCGTCGCGGAGGCGGGAGCGGAGGCGGCCGATCCAGTCTGGCGCCTGCCGCTCCACGCGCCCTACGCGAGCCTCCTCGACTCGAAGGTCGCCGATCTCAACAACGTCTCGGGCGGTCCCTTCGCGGGCGCGATCACGGCGGCCCTGTTCCTGCGCCGCTTCGCGCCGAAGACGCGGGCGCACGTGCATTTCGACCTCTACGGGTGGAATCCGTCCACGAAGCCGGGCCGACCCGAGGGCGGCGAGGTGCAGACGGCGCGGCTCGTCTACGGGCTGCTCAAGAGCCGCTACGGACGCTGACGGGGGGCGCCCTCATCTCGTCAGCGGCAGCCCCGTCTCGATGAGCCGGGCCCAGAGCGAGGCGCCGTAGGGGGCGGCTTCGTCGCAGAAATCGTATTCGGGGTGGTGCAGCCCCGCGCTCGGCCCGTTGCCCATGAAGATGTAGGCGCCGGGCCGGTGCTCGAGCATGTAGGAGAAATCCTCGGCCGCCATCAGCGGCGCGACGGCCCGGTCGACCTGCGCCTCGCCCACGATCTGCGCCGCGACGTCGGCCATGAACCGGGTCTCGGCCGGGTGGTTCTCCGTCACCGGATAGCTGCCGCTGAAATCGATCTCGCCCGCGGCGCCGAAGGCCGCCGAGACGTTTCGGACGATCTCCCGCACCCTGTCCTTGATCGTGTCCCGCACCTCTTGCGAGAGGGCGCGCAGGGTGCCCCTCAGGGTGACGCAGTCGGGCAGCACGTTGAACGCCTCGCCGGCTTCGAGTGCGCAGACCGAGACCACGGCCGAGTGCAGCGGATCGACCGAGCGGGCGGCGATCGATTGCAGGGCGACGATGACGTGGCTCGCCACCAGCACGCTGTCGACCGCGTGCTGCGGCAGGGCGGCGTGGCCGCCGCGGCCGCGGATCGTGATGGTGAAGCGGTCGGTCGAGGCCATGATCGGGCCGGGGCGGATCGCGAACCGCCCGACCGGCAGGTTCGGGATGTTGTGCAGGCCGTAGACCGCCTCGATGCCGAAGCGCTCCATCAGCCCGTCATGCACCATCGCCTCGCCGCCGCCGCCGCCCTCCTCGGCGGGCTGGAAGATTATCACGGCGGTTCCGTCGAAGCTTCGGGTCTCGGCGAGGTAGCGGGCGGCGCCGAGCAGCATCGCCGTGTGCCCGTCATGCCCGCAGGCGTGCATCCTGCCCGGCACGACCGAGCGGTAGGGCAGGTCCCGCACCTCCTGGATCGGCAGGGCGTCCATGTCGGCCCGCAGGCCGATCGCCCGGTTCGAGGCGGCGCCGCGCCCGCGGATGACGCCGACGACGCCGGTGCGGCCGATGCCGGTGACGACGGCATCGCATCCGAAACCGGTCAGCTTCTCGGCCACGAAGCCCGCCGTCCGCTCGACGTCGTAGAGCAGCTCCGGATGGGCGTGCAGGTCGTGGCGCCACGCGGTGATCTCGTCCGCGAAGGCGCCGATGCGGTCGACGAGGGGCATGGCTCTCGAAAGGTCTGTCAGAGCGGAGGGTGAGGCGGATCGTCCGGCCGGCCAAGCCCTCTCGCCGGGCTCGCCGGACTTGCCACCAGCAAACAGGAGGCCAACCCCGGGGTCAACGGTCAGGCGCGGTGCGGCGCCGGGACCCTCTCGGGCGTTCGCTCCGCGAGGTCGTCGAGGATCGGGCAATCGGGCCTGTCGTCGCCGCAGCAGCGCTCCGCGAGGTCCGCGAGCGTCCCGGCCATGCCTTCGAGCTCCGCGATCCGGCGCCGGAGCGCCGCGACATGGTCGAGGGCGATGGCCTTCACCTGCGCGCTCGACCGGGTCCGGTCCCGCCACAGGGCGAGCAGATCGCCGATCGCGTCCATCGAGAAGCCGAGGTCGCGGGCCCGGCGCACGAAGCGAAGGCTGTGCAGGTCGGCGGGACCGTAGGTCCGGTAGCCGCTCTCCGCTCGGACCGGCGCCGGCAGCAGGCCGATCGACTCGTAGTAGCGGATCATCTTGGCCGAGACGCCGCTCAGCCGCGCCGCCTCCCCGATCGTGACCCGCTCCGGCGCCCGCACGCTCATGCCGGCCGCTCCACCAGAGTCCCGCCATCCCGCTCCTTCGCCGCGGGGCGGCCGCCGGCCCGGCGCAGGCGCAGGGCATTGCCGACGACGAAGACGCTCGACAGGGCCATCGCCCCGGCCGCGAGCACCGGCGAGAGGGCGGGTCCGCCAAACAGCGTCAGCGCACCCGCCGCCACCGGGATCAGGGCGGCATTGTAGGCAAACGCCCAGAACAGGTTCTGGCGGATGTTGCGCATCACCGCCCGCGACAGGTCGAGCGCCGTGACGAGGCCGTCGAGGGCGCCCGACATCAGAACCACGTCCGCGCTCTCGACCGCGATGTCCGTGCCGCTGCCGATCGCGATGCCGACATCGGCCTCGGCAAGGGCGGGCGCGTCGTTGATGCCGTCTCCGACGAAGGCCACGGGGCCGTGCGCGGAGCGGTAGGCGCGCACCGCCTCGACCTTGCCCGCCGGCAGCACCTCGGCCGCGACCTCGGCGATGCCGAGGGTGCGGGCGACGCCCTCGGCGGTCGCCCGGTCGTCCCCCGTCACCATTGCCACGGCGAGCCCGCGCGCGCGCAAAGCCGCCACCGCGTCGATAGCGCCCGCCTTGATCGGGTCGGCCACCGCGACGAGGGCCGCGAGCCGTCCGTCGATCGCCGCGTAGAGCGGAGAGCGTCCGGCGGCGGCAAGGCGTTGCGCCTCCGCGGCCAGCGCCTCCGTGCCAACCCCGAGGCGCTCCATGTAGCGGCGGGCGCCGATCGCGACGGGACGGCCACCGACGCGGCCCGTGACGCCGTAGCCGGGCACGGCCTCGAAGTCCTCCACCGCGCCGAGGGCGAGCCCCCGCTCGCGCGCGGCCGCGGCGACCGCCCCGGCGATCGGGTGTTCCGAGCGCGCCTCGACGCTCGCCGCGAGGGCCAGCACCTCGGCCTCGGCGGCGCCCGGCACACAGATCAGATCGGTCAGACGCGGGCGCCCCTCGGTCAGCGTGCCCGTCTTGTCCAGGGCGACGACGCGGACGCCGCGCAGGGCCTGCAGGGCGGCGCCATTGCGGAACAGCACCCCGCGCTCGGCCGCGCGTCCGGTTCCGACCATGATCGAGGTCGGCGTCGCGAGACCCATCGCGCAGGGGCAGGCGATGATCAGCACCGCGATGGCGTTGACGAGGGCGGGGCCGAGCGCCGGCGCGGGGCCGAGGGCGAGCCAGACCAGGAAAGTGGCGACGGCGATCGCCATCACGGCCGGCACGAAGCGGCCGGTCACCCGGTCGACCAGCGCCTGGATCGGAAGCTTGGCGCCCTGCGCCGCCTGGACCATCCTGACGATCTGCGCGAGCACCGTGTCGGCGCCGACCCGCTCGACCCTGAGATCGAACCCGCCCTGGCCGTTGAGCGTGCCGCCGACCGTCGCGGCGCCCGCTTCCTTTCGGACGGGCACGGGCTCGCCCGTGACCATGCTCTCATCGACGTAGCTCGCCCCCGACACGACGGTGCCATCGGCCGCGACCCGCTCGCCGGGCCGCACCCGGACGATGTCGCCGACCCGGAGGCCGTCGAGGCCGATTTCGGTCTCCGCGCCGTCGCGGATGACGTGGGCGGTCTTCGGCGCCAGCCCGACGAGGCGGGCGATGGCAGCGCCCGTGCGGCCCTTGGCGCGCGCTTCGAGGAAGCGCCCGAGCAGGATCAGGGTGACGATGAGGACGGCAGCCTCGAAGTAGAGATGCGCGCTGTCCGCCGGGAGCCAGCCGGGCACGAGGGTCGAGGCGAGGGAGTAGAAGTAGGCCGCGCCGGCGCCCAGCGCGACGAGGGCGTTCATGTCCGGGTGTCCGCGCAGCAACCCCGGCACGCCGAGGGCGAAGAAGCGCCGCCCGGGGCCCGCAAGCACCAGCGTCGCGAGTGCAGCCTGCAGGAAGGCCGGCGCCTGCGCCCCGGCGAGGCCGAGCATCGCGTGGTGGAAGCCGGGCACGAGATGGCCACCCATGTCGATGACGACGATCGGGAGCGAAAGCAGGGCCGCGACGGTGAGGTCGCGCCGAAGCCGTTGCGCCTCCGCGGCATTGCGGTCTGCCGGCGCGAGAGCGGCGCCGTCCGCCCGCGCCCTGTAGCCGGCGGCCTCTACCGCGGCGATCAGCTCGTCGATCGCGACGAGACCGTCGGGGTTGCGCACCCGCGCCTCGGCGGTCGCGAGGTTGACGCTCGCCGCGGAGACGCCCGGCACCGCGGCCAGAGCGGCCTCGACGCGGGTGACGCAGGACGCGCAGGAAAGTCCCTCGACCTGCAGCACCGTCTCCGCCTCGGGGATCGCGTAGCCAGACGCCGCCACGGCCTTCGCGACCTCGCCCGGCGATGACGACGCTCCGAGAACGAGGCTCGCGCGGCCGTTCGCGAGATTCACGGACACGTCGCGGGCGCCGCGAAGCGCGGCGAGTGCCCGCTCGACGCGGCCGACGCAGGACGCGCAGGACAGGCCGGAGACAGGAAAGCTCAGGGTGCGAAACGGGGCATCGGACATGGGAGCGGATCGGGCCTGTTCATCCATGCACCCCATGTGGGGCTTCCCATGATGGGAAGGTCAAGGGCCGCTCGGTCGCATGCCCGGACATGCGCCGCCAAGCTGCGGCCGCCCGCCAAGCTGCGGCCGCCCGCCAAGCTGCGGCCGCCGTCGGCAGGGCGCCTGGCGGGCCCCCGTCGCGGCAGGCCTTCACCGCCCGATCGTTCGGGCTCCTGGGACGCCCGGGGCGAGACGGCTCAGGAGGCGGCCCCTGTCCTGCCCGGCTCCCGCTCGGGCAACCGGACGCGAACGACGGTTCCGCGACCGATCTCGCTCTCGATCGTCAACCGCCCGCGGTGGCGGTTCAGGGTGTGCTTGACGATCGCGAGGCCGAGGCCCGTCCCGCCCTGCTGGCGGCTCGACGTCACGTCGACCCGGTAGAACCGCTCGGTGAGGCGGGGGATGTGCTCGGGCGCGATGCCGGCACCATCATTCGTGACGGCGAGTTCGATCTCGGGCTCGCCGAGCCGCCCGAGCGGGTCGCGGGCAAGCGAGACCGTCACGTGGGCGCCGCCATACTTCACCGCGTTCTCGATCAGGTTCTCCACCACGCGCAGAAGCTCGTCGCGGCTGCCGAGGACGGGATAATCCCCCTCCTCCGCCCGCAGCGTCACGGAAACGCCGCGCTCCGCCGCGAGCGGGCCCTGCGCGTCCACCATCTGGCGGGCGATCTGCCCGAGATCGACCGTCTCGGTCGGCGCGACGTGCTCGCGCAACTCGATCCGCGACAGGGAGAGCAGATCGTCGATGAGCCGCGTCATCCGCTGCGCCTGCGTGCGCATGATGGCGAGGAAGCGCTCGCGCGCAGCGACGTCGTTGCGGGCGGGGCCCTGCAGCGTCTCGATGAAGCCGAGGAGCGAGGCGAGCGGTGTCCGCAGCTCGTGGCTGGCATTGGCCACGAAATCGACCCGCATCGCCTCAAGCCGCTGGGCCGAGGTGAGGTCGCGCAGGAACAGCACCACGTTCGGCTGACCCCCCGCCTGCGGCATCGGCAGGGCGCCGATCTGCACCTCGAAGCTTCGCTCGGTCGGCACGCGTGTGGCGTAGCCGGTCTTCAGGGGCTGGCCGGTCCGCAGGACCGCCTCGATGCCGTCGAGGATCTCCGGCGCCCGCAGGGCGAAGGAGAGCGGGTGGCGCAGCTTCAGGTTCGGGAAGAGTGCTCGGGCGGCGGGGTTTGCCTCGATGACGACGGAGCGGCGATCGATCAGGATGACGGGATCGGGGATGTTGGCGAGCAGCGCCTCGGCGATGGCGTGGCGGGCCGGGCTCGCGGCCTCCAGCGGCGCGGCGACGGGGACACGTTGGCGTCCGCCGATCGCCCCTCCGAGGCCGGCGGCGGCGAGGGAAGCGGCAACGAGGGCGAGATCGAGGCTTCCGTCGAGCCAGGCGACGGCGAGCAGGAAGGCTGCCGCCACGCTCGCCCCCGTCCAGGCGGCCCGGCGTGCGCCCTCTTCCATCAGCGGATCGCGACCATCGAGAGAGGCGCCCTCAGCGACGGGCAGGAGGCGTCACGGCCGCCCGTCCGGATCGGCGCCGCGGCGCACCTGCTGCGCCCGCTTGAAGATCTCGTAGGCCCCGAGCATCGCGAGGGCGAGGATGAAGGGCACGAGGTAGTAGCAGACCCGGAACAGCAGCAGCGAGCCGAGCACCTGGTCCCGCGGCAGGCTGGACAGGGCGAGAAGGATCGTCGCCTCGAACACCCCGAGGCCGCCCGGCGCGTGGCTCGCGATGCCGAGCATGGCGGCGAGCACGTAGACGGCGAGGAATGTGGTGAAGCCGATCGTCAGGCCCGGCGGCAGCAGCACGTAGAGCACGGCCGCGGCGGCGCAGACGTCGCCGATGCCGACGAGCATCTGGCTGAAGGAGACCGAGGCGCCGGGCAGTTCCAGCCGCCAGCCCTTCACCTTCACGCTGCGCCGCTTGAGCGAGACCCAGGCGAGATAGCCGAGCACCGCGACGAGGGCGGCGAGGCCGACCCCCTGGTTCAGCCGGATCGACGTGAAGGTCAGTCCCGCGAGCTGGCCCGCCTCGACGATGAGGCTGAGGCCCAGCACGACGCCCATGCCGAGCCAGAAGGTGAAGCCCGCGATCACTGTGAGCGCGGCGATCTTCGGGGCTGACAGCCCTTCCCGGGAGTAGATCCAGTAGCGGATCGTTCCCGCCGTGAAGAGCGGGAAGCCTAGGGTGAAGCTCACCGCGTAGCTCGTGAACGAGGCGAGCGCCGTGATGCGGTAACGGACCTTCACCTTGAGCTGGCGCAGCGCCAGCGCGTCGTAGCCGGTGAGGAACAGGTAGCTCACGCAGACGAACAGGAAGGCGAGGCCGAGCTGCTTCGAAGTCGCCGCCGTGAAGGCCGCGTGCAGCTCCGACCACGTGACGGTCTGGACGAGCTTCCACAGGACGCCGATCGACACCGCGAACAGGATCACGCTCGCGGCGGTGCCGATCCAGGCGTAGCGGCTCCGCATCCCCGAGGACCGGGCGACCTGCGGCACGCCGGCGGCTTCCGCCGTCCGATCGGCCTCGATCGCCTCGGCGTCGTCGAGCGCCTTCTGATGCTGTCCGACAAAATTCATGAATTCGGCGTTCGCCTCCGCCGGGTGCGCCGCCCGGGAAAAGCGGGCGGTGGATCATTCCCCGAGCCTGTGCCGGACCGCGGTCCGTTGGCGAGGCATTTAGGGGCAATGGCGGGCAAAGGCCAGCGAGGCGGCTCCGATCCGGCGGTCTCGTCCCGGCCGGACCCGGTGATTCGGCGGTGCGGCGCGGATCACCGTTGCATGAAGCGCAGGCCCGCGAGGTGAGCCGCGGCTTCGGACAGGCCCGTGCGGATGCGTTCGGCCACGCTCGGCGATGTGCAGACGTAGGTCGGGCTCGGATGCGGGATGGCGACGACGGGCAGATCCGGCCGGAGCGCCGCGATCGCCGGCCGCGCCTCGCCGGCGAAGCGCCCGGCCAGGACCGCCACGGCGAGGTGCGGCAACAGGTCGAGGAGCGGCGCCAGATAGGCGGCCGCCGCCTTCGCTTCCACCCGGCGCGGTGCCCGGTTCAGGGCGCCCTCCGCGTGGATCACCCAGGGCACCGCGTTCCAGATCAGGGTGTCCCGGCGCGCGATGCCGGCCTCACGGAGGAAGCGGAACAGGTTGGCGGAGGTCCCCGTCGCGTTGTCGCGGGAGACGAAGCCGGTTCGGAAGATCGCCGGGCCCGGCGTCTCGAGGAGCAGCAGCAGCCGCGCGCCGATGCCGCCGTCGAGTGGGTCGGGATCGGGCACCGGCGCCTGCCGCTCCGCCGCGATGGTGCGGGCCAGATCCCGCAGGGGCGCGAGATGGGGCGATCCGACGAGGGCGCGCCGCGCGGCGAGGATCGCCGGATCGGCGAGGCTCTTCGGCGCGTCGGGTTCAGTCGCCATCGTGCCCCGGGACGCCCGCCGGCAGGGTGCCGGAGACGCGGAAGCGCTCGACCCCACCCTCCTCGGAGAGCCGGCGGGACAGGCCCTCGCGCCCGCCGAACTGGAAGCCGATCTGCGTCCCGTAGGCCGCGCAGGCGGCCGCCTTGCGGACCTCGGCCGCCGGCGTCAGCCGGATCTCCCGCTCCCCGAGATCCGTGAAGCGGGCGCGCAGCGGCTCCTTCGGGGCGGCTTTGCGCACCGTGTAGGGGAAGTCGCGCCACCACAGGACCGGCAGCCTCGATCCGACGGCGTCGAGCGCCCGGACCATCTGGACGTGATCGACATGGCCACCGATCGCCTGAGGGCTCAGGAGAAGATCGGGCCGCACGGCCGCGACGAGATCGGCCAGGGCCCGAGCGAGATCCGGGACGATGGCATCGTCGTCCCGCGTCTCCTCGAACAGCTCGGGTGCCGAGCCGTAGCCGCGGTGCGGCGCCTCCCGGAACGGCAGGTGGGTCGGCGCGGCGATGCCGAGGGCCGCCGCCGCCGCCCGGTCCTCGTCGCGGCGAAGCGCCATGTAATCGACCTCCGCCGGCAGACCCTTGTCGAGCTGGCAGGCGAGCGCGAAGCCCTGCGGCTCGGGCACGCTGCCCGTGAACAGGGTCGCCATGACGACCTGCCAGCCGCCTTCAGCCAGCATCGCCAGCGTGCCGCCGCAGGAGAAGGCGGCATCGTCGAGATGGGGCGAGAGGGCGAGCGCAATGGGCATGGTGCCGGCCTAGAGGAGGTGCGGCTCCGCCCGGAACCGACAGGACGGATCGACGGGCAGGTCCGGCGAGAAGCGCGTGTCCGGATGTGCACCCGCGATCTCGGCGTAGATCCCCATGATCTGGCGGCCGACCGTCTCCCAGGAATAGACCCGGCGGCACTCCTCCAGCCCCCCACCGGCGATGCGGCGGCGCAGCGCCGCGTCTTCGATCACGCGGGCGAGCGCGTCCGTGAGGGCGGCGACGTCGCCGGGCTCGGTCAGGAGCCCGTTCTCCCCGTCGCGCAGGCAATCGGAGACGCCGACCGAGTGGGTCGAGACCACGGCGAGCCCGGCCGCCATCGCCTCCAGGATCGTGTTCGAGAAGCCCTCGGCGTAGGTCGGCGAGACGAAGACATCGGCCTGCCGGTAGAGGTCCGGCACGGTGGCGTAGTCGGCGTAGCCCGTGAAGCGAAGCCGCTCCTCGGGCAGGTCGCGCTCGGCGGCCCGCGCCTGCGCGGCCTCGACGTCGGGGCCGATGCCCGAGATCGTCGCGGCGAACGGCATGCCGCGATCGCGCAGGCGCCCGAGCGCGTCGACGAAATCGAGCACGCCTTTCCGCCGGTCGACGCGACCGTGATAGAGGAGACGAACCGGGCCGGCATGCAGCTCGGGAAGCCCGTCCGCATGGGGCTGCGTGAAGCGCGCCGTGTCGACCGCGCCGGGCACGATGGTGAAGCGGCCCGGGTCGGTGCCGAGGCGCTCGCAGACCTCAGCCACGAAGGAGCGGCCGCCGATGAGGAGCGCGTTGGCGTGGTCGAGAACCGCGCACATGGCGCGCCGGTGCGTCTCGCAGCAGGAGCCGACCCAGTGGCCGTCTCCGCCCTGGATCGAGACCACGTTCGGCACGCCGAGCCGGCGGGAGGCCAGCAGGACCGCCCAGCCGGTCGGGTAGCCGTACTGCGCGTGCAGGACGTCGAAGGGCGCGCGCGCGTGCTCGGCCGCGATCGTCTCGACCATCGCCTCGACGTCGCGCTCGAAGTCGCCGCCCTCCTGCTCGCCGAGCTGCTCGAGGCCGATCACCCGAACGCCCGGCACGGGCGGGGGCGGGCCGCCGCCGTAGACGCGGGTGCCGAAGGCGTCGCCCCGGTACTGGCTGATCATCGTCACGTCATGCCCGGCGCCGACGAGCTCGCGCAGGAGGTTCTGCGCGTAGACGCTCATGCCGGATATCGCCGGGAAGTAGCGCCGGCTGACGAAGCAGATCCTCATCGGACAGGGGTTTCCCGTACGGTCATGTCGGGCGGCGGCAAGTCCGGGCCCGGGCGTCGGCATTGCTTCAGGTATTCGATGGCGGCCGGAATCATCGCGTCCGCCCGGTGGCTCTCGCGGGACAGCTCGACGCAGATGAGCTTGCCGAAATGGATCGCATCGAGGGCGTCGAGCACGCCCGGCACGTCCATGTCACCCTCGCCGAAGGGCAGATGCACGTGGATGCCGCGCGCCATGTCCTCGATCGCCACGGTGCCGATGCGGGGCGCGAATTCGGCGACCGCCGCGGCGGGCTCGCGCTCGCCGGTGACGAGGCAGTGGCCGGTGTCGAGGGCGAGGCAGAGACCCTCCACCTGAAGCGCGGCGAAGTCGTCCAGGGTCTCGACCAGCATGCCGGGCTCGGGCTCCAGGCAGGGCACGACGCCGTTCTCGCGGGCGTAGGCCACCACCTCCTGCAGCCCGTCCACCAGCCAGTGCCGCGCCTCCGCAGGGTCGATTCCGGGCTTCGGCACACCGGCCCAGAAGGACACGGCCTCGGATTTCAGGATCGCGCCGATCTCGATCGCCCGCTTCAGGAAGCCGATCCGGCGGGCGCGGCCCGTCGCGTCGGCCGTCACCAGGGTCGGCTCGTGCTTGGCCCGCGGATCGAGGAGGAAGCGGGCCCCGGTCTCGATCACCGAGCCGAGCCCAAGGCGCTCCAGGCGGCTCGCGACCCGCTCCGCCTCCCGCGCCCAGGTCTCGGCGAAGGGGTCGAGGTGGTGGATGTCGAGGGTGAGCGCGACGCCGTCGTAACCGGCCCCGGCGATGAGGTCGATCGCGTCGTCGAGGCGGTGATTGGCCGCCCCGTTGGTGTTGTAGGCGAAGCGGAGACTCATGCGGCCCGTCCCCTCTGCTCCAGCCGGAACGGCGCGTGGTGCGATTCCGGCTCGCGGTAGAGGGGATAATGGCTGCCGACGATCTCCTCGGCCAGCGCCACGTCGAAGAGCGGCTGACCGCCGAAGCGCTCGATCGCCTCGGGCGTCAGGCGGATCGGGCGCAGGGTCTCGCTCTGCGTGCCGAAGCGGACGAGGGGGTGATCGCGCTCGATGAGCTTCCGGGCGTTGCGCTCGCCGATCCGGTAATAGCTCATGGTCTCGACCTCGAGCCCCGGCACGATCGCCTTGACGACGCCCACCCCGCCGCGCGGCGGCGAGCAATCGACGTAGAGAACGTCGAACCCGGCCTCCAGAAGCCGCTCGCAGGCGATCGCGCCGCGGGCGTGCCCGTCGGCGGCGGGCGTCGTCGGCAGCTCCGCGAAGGCTTTCGTCGCGCGCTCGGAATAGACGGTGTCGGCGAGCACCGCGTGCAGATCCTCCGGCGGCAGCACGATCCATTCGAGCATGGCCTTCAGCGCCCGGCTCTCCTCCAGGTCTAGGCTCGGCAGGGCCTTCTCGATGAAGGCGTGGACGTAGCCCGGCGGCGTGACCCGCTCGGCGAAGGCGAGGGGCCCATGGCCGAAGGCCTTGCGCACCCGCGCCGCCTGGAATTCGAGGAGCGCCTTGCGCAGGGCCCGCTCCCGGTCCGGGTCGCAGGCCTCGCCGCAGGCCGAGAGCGCGATCGGCGTCGGCGCGTCGGCGGGATTCCGGTCGTAGCCGACGACGTAGAGGTTCGTCAGGCCGAACTGGTCGGTGGCGAATTTCGGCAGGGCCCGGATGCCGAGCGATTCCAGCCTTGCCAACATGCCTGAGGTCTCGGGCCCAAGCCCTTGCGAGAGATCGAGCATCACGCCCTGGTCGAGGGCGCGGAACAGGAGGCCGTTGCCGTCCCGCTGCAGCAGTTCCAGCACCCCGTGGCCGAGGGCGAAGGGCACGTCCGGCCCGGCGCCGAGCCCGTTCGTGATCAGGTTCGTGAAGGGCTTGTAACCCTCGGACAGCTCGAAATAATCCGTCGCCGCCACGTCGAGGGGCATCAGCACCGTCTCGCCGGTCGGGTGGCGGGTGGCGGCCGTCCATTCGAGCACGGTGTCGCGGCCCACGGGCGAGCCCGCGGGCAGGCCGAGGGTGAGCGGGTCGGCGACGGAGCGGGCGCCGTGGACCCGCACGAGGTCGTTGTAGGACCCCCGCTCCTTCCTGCGCGGGATCAGCGCCAGCGAGGGCATCAGGTTCTCGGCGATCTCGGCCACCGCGCCGATAATCGCCTCGTCGTCGGTCGCCCCGTAGCCGATGCCGCTCGGCATGGCGCCGACGAAGTAGGGATCGTCGAGGAAGAGCGAGACGAACCAGACCGGGATCCCGGTCCGGTCGAGGGGCGCCAGGGGAAAGCCGACGATGCGCCCTTCCGGCAGCACGTCGAGATAGGCCCGCACGGGCTCCGGAAGGGATTGCGGCAGCCCGTCGATCCGGCGCTTCTGCCCGAACCGATAGGCGCGCGGCGCCTTCAGGCGGGCGTGGCGGGCGCGGTCGTCCTGATCAAGCTCGGTCATGGTCCTCGATAAACCCCGTTCCGCATCGCCGTACGGCCGTTGCCGTGCCCTCAGCGGCCCGCCAGCGGCCCTCCCCGGTGGCGCTCGCTCTCGTAGGCGTCCACCACGAGCCGCATCGTGTGCAGGTCGCGCTCGACCGAGTAGGCGCCGCGTTCCTCCGGGCGGCGCAGGGCCGAGCCGAAGGCGCGCACCTGCTCCAGGAAGGGCGAGGCCTGCGTGTCGAACGCGATCTCCTCCGAGCGGCCGCCAGCGCCGTCCGTGAACGTCACCGTGCCGCCGGCCACCTGCCCCATCGTATCGATCGCGGTGAGCATGCCCCTGGTGCCCACCACCTCCAGCCGGCGCCGGGGCAGCGCGTCGGGGCAATTGTAGGCGACGTGGAGGTTGGCGAGCACGCCCGCACCCGTGCGCCCGATCAGCAGGGCACCGTCGTCGACCGCGTAATCCTGCGCCCGGGCCTGGGTCAGGGCGACGATCTCGGCGATCGATTCGCCGGTGAGGAAGTCGACGAGGTCGATCCCGTGGGGGGCGAGGTCCATCAGCGCGCCGCCTCCCGCTTGGACGGGGTCGATGCGCCAGTTGTCGAGGCCCTCGACGGAGGTCCAGGCCCGATCCAGCCAGCAGGCATAGACGATGCGCACCGCGGTCACGGTGCCGAGGCGGCCTGCCTCGATCAGGGCCCGCATGGCGCGGTGGCCGGGATGGTGGCGCTGGTCGAAGGCGGTGCCGTAGAAGATGCCGCTGCCGCGCACGGCTTCGGCCATCGCCTCGGCATCGCCGAGCCGCGCCGCCATCGGCTTCTCGCAGAGCACGGCCTTGCCGGCCCGGGACAGCGCCACCACCGCCTCGCGATGCAGATGGTTCGGGGTGGCGACGTAGACGGCCTCGATCTCGGGGTCGGCCAGAAGCTCTGGAAGTGTCGCGTAAGCCCGCGCGCCCTCCGCGTCCGCCGCCTGGCGGGAACCCTCGCCCGGGTCGCAGACGGCGACGAGCCGATGCCCGGCAGCCCGGATGCCCGGCGCCATGTAGTCCCGGGCGACCCAGCCGTAGCCGACGATGCCCCAGCCGACGTTGTCGCCCATCACCAGCGCTCCGGCAGGTCGACGAATTCTCGCCGCCTCACGCGCTCGGCCTCGGGCGCGGTCGGAGGCCCGACCCAATCGAGCGCGTCCGGTCCCTCCGAGCGCATCGGGTAGGTGACGATGGCGGCGTATTCCTGCTCGTAGCGCTCCGACGGCCATCGGATCTCGTACGCGCCGGCCCCGTCCGGCGCGTAGAGCGGGTTCAGGCGCAGATGCGTGCCCTCCCGCGGCAGGGTCAGGCCGTCGACGATCGCGCGCGGCGCCGGGCGCATCCCCGGACCCGCCACCACCGAGAAGGCCTCGCAGCCCCGGATCTCGGCCGGCAGGCGGGGCGCGGGGGCGCGGGTCTCCACGAGGGCCTGGGTCAGCTCGGCGTCGTCGTAGACGAGGGCGTCCGGGAACAGCTCCTCGATCTCCTCCGCCGAGACGGCCCGGCCCGCCGAGAAGCCCGGGCGGTCGCTGTTGTGGATGTGGCTCAAGGCCAGCCAGCCGTCATCGCCCGCGTTCTGGCGCAGGCATTCGAGCAGACCCGCCTTGTCGTCGAGGAAATAGAAGGCGTCGTTGCAGACGACGAGATCGACCGGCGCGCCGCTGACGGGCCAGTGGGGCGAGGCCGCGTCGAAGCAGACGAGCTGCGCGCCCTCCCCACCACCCAGTGGCGGGCGACCCAGAGCTTGGCGAAGACCACGTCCGCACCCGCGACCTTGGCGCCGTGGCGCCTCAATTCGCGCAGGTAATGCCCGATGCCGCAGGCGAACTCGAAGACGCAGGCCGGGCCGTTCCAGTGCGCCTCCAGCAGGGCGAGGCCGGCCAGGAAGGTCGGGTCGCTCCAGCGGTGCAGGAAGTAGTCGCCGACGCGGCCCCAGCCGAGGAGGCGGACCGCGTCCCGCAGGCTGGCCTCCTCGCGACCGTGCACGAGGGCCGCGAGATCGGCCGGGTCCGCCGGCGGGCCGTTCCACCAATCGTCCTGGTCGGCGAGCAGCGCCACGAGCGCCTTCTCGCGGCCGTTCTCCGCACCCGCATCGTCGAGATGCGCCAGGACCTCGGCGATGAGGCCGTCCCGGCCGATGCGCAGGTACGGTATGCCGTCGATCACCGGCCAGCGCGCGCCGGTCTCGGCGTCGCGCAGCGAGTGCGGCGTGTCGGAGCGGAGCGCGTTGCCGGTCTCGGGCGAGGTCAGGGTGAAGGGGATCATGCTCTCTCTACCCGCCCCCGTCGCGTTTGCGATCACGGGATGCGCATATCCTTCAGCACCCGATCATGGAACCCCTTCACCGGCCCGGCATGGACGAGTTCCATCTCGCCGAGCACGGTCTCCATGGTGAGCGAGGCGGCGCGCAGGTGCTGGGCGATCTGGAGGACCCGGTCGATCGCATCCGCCGCGTGGAAGGCGCGGCCCTCCGCGGTGGCGTCGTCGGGCAGAACCGCCCGCGCCCGCTCGATCGTCGCGCGCAGGGGCGGCTCGAGCGCGTCGAGCGCCCATTGCGTGGTCCGCGCCATGATCGGCCCGAGATGGTCGCCGAGCAGCATCTCGCCGGTGAAGCCCGCATCCGGCATCGCCGCGTTGTGGAAATGGTGCGCCATCGCCGCCAGGAACACGGTGGTGGGGTCGGCCCGGTAGAACGGGCTCAGCACCACGCCGTAGACCGCGACCATCAGGCAGTGCTCAGCGTGATTCTCCGGCGGCTCCAACAGGATGCGGGGCTTGCCCGGGCAGGTCACGCCCGCCCGCGGCTGCTGCGCCAGCGCCGCGACGAAACCCGGCAGCGGACCGGCCACCAAGTTGTCCCGCTCTCGGAGCCGTTCACGCAGCCGTCCGCGCAGATCGGCCTCGACCTCGGGCGTCACCGCTTCGAAGCCCGCGACCAGCACGTCGCCGATCGCGGCCTCGGAGAGGCCCGCTGCCGCCAGGAAGGCGTCGTCGAGGTCGCAGAGTCGGCAGGCGGCGAGCGTCTTGGCGGTGATCTCCAGGGCCACGGCCTCGGGATCGGCCCCGCCTGTCAGAGCGCTCCAGCCCTGCGCGAAGAGACGCTCCGCGACCGAGCCCGTCCGTCCGGCCGAGCGGACGCGCTTGAGGTCGTTCAGCTCGACGAGAAGCTCGCGGAGCGCGACGGGTGCTGCGGCGCCCTCGAACGGGCCCGGCATCAGTGCACGCCGAGCCAGTCGAGCAGCATCTGCTCCTGCTTGCCGAAGGCGTGCTCCGGCCCGTGGCCGTTCTTCACCATCGGCGCCTTGAAGAAGGTCGAGAGCTGTTCCTGCACGCCGCCGTCGCCGCGCTTCTTGGCGAGGTCCAGCACGCGGGCGATCTCGATGACGAGCGGCGCGGCCAGGATCGAGTCCTTGCAGAGGAAGTTCACCTTGATCTGCATCCGCTGGCCAAGGAAGCCGGTGACGTCGATGTTGTCCCAGGCTTCCTTGTCGTCGCCGCGGGGACGGTAATAGTGGATGTGCACGAGGTGGTCCTCGACCGGGTAGCCGAGGATCGAGTCGAGCACCGTGCCCTTGGTGTTGAGCTTCGATTGCAGCGAGCTCGGATCGTTGAGGGCGAGGCCGTCGCGGTTGCCCAGGATGTTCGTCGAGAACCAGCCGTCGACATGGAGGGCGCGGGCCTTCAGCGCCGGCGCCAGCACCGTCTTCATCATGGTCTGGCCCGTCTTGCCGTCCTTGCCGGCGACCGGGACGTTGAGCTCGCGCGCGAGTTCCAGGAGAGCGGGGACGTCGGCCGCGACGCTCGGGGTGAAATTCGCGTACGGCACGCCGCTCTTGATCGCCGCGTAGGCGTAGAGCATCGCCGGGCTGATCGACTCGTCGCTCGCATCGAGACCCTTCTCGAAGGCGGCCGAGGAGTTCAGCACCGGCTCGCTGAGATCGGGCCAGCGCTCGGTCGAGGCGAGGTTGACGACGACCACCTCGTCGAGGTTGCTCTCCTGGCGGAACCGACGCAGGTCGTTGGCGATGATCGAGACCGTTTCGCGGTGATCCTTGGCGACGATGCGGTTGCCACCGTCGATGTTCTTGCAGAACTTGGCGCTGCCGACCGCCGGCCAGGGCGTGATGCCCTTCAGGACCTGGGCGCCGTTCTCGATGTCCTGCTTGGTGAGCACGCCGTGGCCCGCCGCGGCGGAGGCGAGGTCGTCGCTGTTGAGGTCCCAGCCGCCGAAGACGAGATCCTTGTAGTCGGCCATGCCGGCGACGGGGACGTTCGCGAGCGGCAGGCCGTCGAGCCTGTTCGATCCCGATTTGATCATCTCGATGCCGGCGATCGCTGTGGTGGCGACGGCGCCACCCATGCCAACGAACGCAACGCCGACGCGGCGACCGGTCTGCATGCTCATCGGAACCGAACTTCCTTGCTGTGAAGACGCGGGGGCGTCGGACGGGCCAGGAGAGCCAGCCCCGCGTGGGACTAGGTAACTGGCTCCGCCAGGCTTCGTTCCAAGCCCCGCTCGGACAAATTTCTGCCTCCGTTCCCCTGAACCGCGCCCGAACGAGCCGTTAAAAATTCGTGAAAGCGCAGAGTTAACCGACTCTTAAGGGTGCCACGGTTGGATCACCCGGTCGTCCCATTGTGGACACAGCGGGCGGCGACATAGCCGCCACTTGATCGAAGCCGCGCCCAAGCAAGCCGCGGCACGACAAAGGAAGAATGATGGGGGTTTTCCCGGAGCCGGCGCATTGCGCCGACGACGCGAGCCGTCTCGTGCCTGGCGAGACTGTGGATCAAGATCAGACCGTAGCGTGGCTGCTGCGGGCCGAGCCGAAAAGACAGGGCCGACGCCGTGCCAATATTCGCCGTCGTCTGCTGACGACTATGCTAGCCGGTCTCGTCGGCTTCAGTTTGCCGCAGAGCGCGCTGGCCCCGGCCTCCGCCCACGACCGCATCGACGAGCGCGCCTTCGCGGCCCGCGATCTCGCGAGCCGGACGGGCCCGGAGAGGCCGTCCGACTGGGGCGGCGTGCCACTGCTCGACCAGGAGCCGGCCACCACGGCCCTCATCGCGAGCGATCTCGCCGCCCTGCCCCAGCCCCGCACCGGAACCGGGGACGAGATCCTTCGCTTCGGCGAGATGAGCGTGCCGCGCTCGATCGTCGAGACGATCCTGCGCGCCTCCGCCGAGGCCGGGGTCGACCCCGTCTACATGATGGCGCTCGCCGACAAGGAGTCGAGCTTCTCGACCCGGGCCAAGGCCGCGACCTCGTCCGCCGAGGGCCTGTTCCAGTTCGTCGCCGCGACCTGGCTGGAGATGATCCGCGACTTCGGTGCCCGCTACGGCTACGAGGATGAGGCCGCCGCCGTCACCGGCCGGGGCGGCGCGATCACCGTCTCGGGCGAGGGCATGCGCGAGCGGGTGCTGCGCCTGCGCCGCGACCCCTACGTCGCCTGCCTGATGGCGGCCGAGCTGATCAAGCGCGATCGCGCCCGGATCGAGGCCCGGATCGGGCGCGACCTGAAGACATCGGAACTCTACCTCGCCCATTTCTTCGGCACGTCGAGCGCCGGCCGCTTCCTGGCGCTGAGCGCCGAGCAGCCGGGCATCGTCGCCTCGAAGGAGTTCCGCAGCGCGGCCCGGGCGAACCGCTCCCTGTTCACGGAGAAGGCCGGCAAGGGCCGCCGCGGCCTGACGGTCGCCGAGGTCTACGAGAAGATCGACGACATGATCGACCGCCGCCTCAACCAGTACGAGGGCGTCGCGGCCCTCGCCGAGACCTTGGTGAGAGATGTGCGTGAGGACGGCCGCGTGAAGATCACCGACGCCTCGCTGCCCGAGATCCGCTGAGGCTCGTTCCAGCTGGCCGTCAGTGGCCGGCCGGCGCCTCGCCCTCGCGCTTGACCCGGCTCAGGATCATCGCGAGGGGCACGGCCGACGCCGAGACGAGGGCCAGCGCCCAGAACACGTCGATATAGGCTAAGAACGCGACCTGCTGGGCGAGCTGCTGGCCGATCCAGGCGGTGGCCTGCCCCTGCGCGTCGACGCCGGCCGCCCCGTGCTGCGCGAAGTAGCGCGTGGCCCGCGCGAGCGTCTCCTGGTAGGCGGGCTCGGTCGGCGTGATGTGCTCCACGAGCCGGCTCTGGTGGAATTGCTGGCGGTAGGCGAGGATGTTCTGCGCCAGCGAGACGCCCATCGAGCCGCCGACGTTGCGGGCGACGTTGATCAGCGCCGAGGCCTGATCCGTCTGCGAGGGGTCGATGCCCTCGTACGAGGCGGCCGTGATCGAGATGAAGATCATCGGCAGGCCGATGCCGATATAGATGCGCGACCACGCGAAGAACCAGAACGTGCTGTCGCCGTAGAGGCGCGTGAGGTCGTACATCGCGAAGGCGACGATCGTGGCGCCCGCGGCGATCAGGTATTTCGGCTGTATCGTGCCCGAGACGCGCCCGATCACGAGCATCATGAACACCGTGACGAGGCCGCCCGGCGCCAGCGCGAGGCCGGCGAGCGTCGCCGTGTAGCCGAAGTAATCCTGCACGATCTGCGGGATGAACTGCGTCGTCGCGATCAGGATCGCGCCGGTGGCGAGCATCACGAGGAAGCAGGCGCCGAACTGGCGCTTGCCGAGAAGCCGCAGGTCGACGACCGGGTTCTTGCGGGTCAGCTCCCAGGGAATCATCAGGACGAAGGCGAGGACGCTCAGGATCGCGAAGGTGACGATCAGGTTCGAGCCGAACCAGTCCTTGCGCTGCCCCTCGTCGAGGACGACCTCAAGCGAGCCGAGGAAGGTCGCCACCAGCAGGAAGCCGATCAGGTCGAAGCGCACGCCCTCGCGCCGCAGCCGGCGACGCTCCCGCTTCGCCGAATCCGGATCCTCCAGCAGGACGTACATCAGGCCGAGGGCGAGCAGGCCGATCGGCCCGTTGATCAGGAAGCACCAGTGCCAGGACACGTTGTCCGAGAGCCAGCCGCCGAGCGTCGGCCCGACCACGGGCGCCACCACCACCGCGAGCCCGTAGAGGGCGAAGGCCTGCCCCCGCTTCCGGGGCGGGAAGGAATCCGCCAGGATCGACTGCGCCAGCGGCGCCATGCCGCCGCCGCCCAGCCCCTGCAGCACCCGGAAGACGAGGAGTGATCGCAGGTTCCAGGCGAAGCCGCACAGAACCGAAGCGACGGTGAAGAGCGCCACGCTCCACATGAAGAACGCCTTGCGGCCGTAGCGCTTGGCAAGGAAGCTCGAGGCGGTGAGGACGATGGCGTTGGCCACGAGGTAGCTTGTCACCACCCAGGCCGCCTCGTCGGGGCCGACCGCGAGGCCGCCGGAAATGTAGCGGAGCGCGACGTTCGCGATCGTCGTGTCGAGCACCTCCATGAAGGTCGCGAGCGACACGACGAGGGCGATGGCCCACGGGCTGTGCCCGCCCGCCGCCTTCGGCAACGCCCCGGATCTTGATCCCGACCGACCCCCGCCCGCCGCGGCGGCGCCCACGCTCATCGCACCCGCACCGTAGGAACGATCGACATGCCGGGTCCGATCGAGACGTCGCGGGGCCAGTCGTCGACGACGATCTTCACCGGGATGCGCTGGACGACCTTGACGTAATTGCCGGTGGCGTTCTGGGCCGGCAGCAGGCTGAAGGCGGTCCCCGAGCCAGGCTGCACCGAGTCGACCCGGCCGTGGATCTTGCGGTTCGGGTAGGCGTCGATCTCGATCTCGGCGCTCTGACCCGGCCGCATGTCGGTGATCTGCGTCTCCTTGTAGTTCGCCGTCACCCATTTCTCGTCGGGAACGAAGGTCGAGAGCGATTGACCGGCCTGCGCAAACTGGCCCTTGGCGCCGGAGAGCTGGACGATGCGGCCGGGCTGAGCGGCCATCACCGTCGTGTAGCCGAGGTTGAGTTCGGCCTGTGCGGCCTGGGCGCGGGCGGTGGCGAGGCTAGCCTCCGCGCTCGCCCGCTGCGCCTCCAGCGAACCGATCTGCTTCTGCGCCGAGATGACGCTCGCCCGCGCCCTCTGCAGCGAGGCTTCCTGCTGCTCCAAGTTCGAGGTCGATTGCTGCGATTGCTGAACCGTGCCGGCGCCGCGCGTAGCGAGGTCCTTGTAGCGGGCGGCATCCGCCTTGGCGAAGTCGAGGGCGGCCTGCGTCTGGGTCACCTGCACGCTCGCGACGTCGATCTGCGCCTTCTGCGCCTCGATCTGCGCGTCCACGTTCTGGATCGAGGCCTCTGCCGAGGCGATCTGCGCCTGCGCCTGCCGGACGGCCACGTCGTAATCGCGCCGGTCGATCTGGAAGAGCGTGGTGCCGGCCTCGACGTGCTGATTGTCGGTGACCGGCACGTCGACGACGTACCCCGAGACCTTCGGAGCGATCGTGAACTGGCGCGCATCCACGAAGGCGTCGTCGGTCGATTCGTAGGGGTGCAGGGAGACGAGCCAGTAGAGGTAGCCCGCGACGCCGAGGGCGATCACGGCAAGCGCGCCGAGGCCGAACCAGATCGGGTGACGGCGGATCACGCTCGGGCGCTTCCCCTTCGCCCGTTCGTCATCGTCGTGACGTTTTCCGGCTTGGTCGCCCTCGGAATCGGAGGCCTGCCCGCCGTCGGATCCCTCGCGGGCCACCCCGGCCCCGTCGAGGTTCAGGACGTCGCGGGCGCTTGCGCGCGCAGCATCGTGGGGTCGAGCGCCGTCCTGCGGCGCGCCCTGCCGGTCATCAAGCATCGGTCCATCGTCCGCAAACGTTCCGAAGCCGCGCGAACGACCCGAAACCCTCGATAACCCGCCTCGTCCCTGCAAAGACTGACGGGCGCGCAAGGTTCCGCTCGGCCTCGACAGGGCTGGACTGCTGGAAACGCCGCCGCGTGCGATGCGGTCAGCGGCCGAGATCCGGCTTCGCGGTCCCTTTCCGCCCCCTCGGAGGAGCTTCTGCCATGACGACCGGCAACCCCATCAACCCTCCCCACATTGCGGGCGCGACTCCGGCCGTGCCGCCCCTCGTCGGCGCCGCCCGCCTCGACGCGATGAGCATGGTGCTCGCGCGCAACTGGTGGCTGGTGGCACTTCGCGGACTCTGCGCCATCCTGTTCGGTGTGATCAGCCTCGTGGCGCCGCTCGCCACGATCCTCACACTCGTGATCTTTTTCGCAGCCTACATGCTGGTCGACGGCGTGGTCGGCATCGTCGCCGCGGTGCGGGCGGCGCAGCGCCAGGAACGCTGGGGGCTGCTCCTGTTCGAGGGCCTGCTCGACATCGTCGTCGGCGTCGTCGCCTTCCTGATGCCGGCGGCCGCGGTCTGGGCCTTCGTCTACCTCGTGGCGCTGTGGGCGCTCGTCACCGGCGGCCTGATGCTCGCCGCCTCCTTCCGGCTGCACCTGAATTACGGCCGCTGGTGGCTGGCGCTCGGCGGCGTGATCTCGATCCTGTTCGGGATCGCGCTGCTCATCAATCCGGGCATGTCGGCTGTGGTGCTGACGTGGTGGATGGGCGGCTACGCCGTCGCCTTCGGCATCATGCTGCTGATCCTCGCCTTCCGCCTGCGCGGACGGCACGAGGAGGCCGGACGGCCGATGCCGAGCGCGCCCGGGGGCGCGACGCCGCCCGCCCCCGCCGCGTAGCGCCGCCCGCCTCATCCGGTCTAAAAGGGCGGCCCCGCACATTCTGGCCGGCGTCCCGCGCCGGGTGAACGATCAGCCGATGCCGCCTCACGAACCGGACCGCCCGCAGGACGGCCCCGCCCCGGACACCCGCGCCGCCGCCCGCGAGGCCGCGGCGGCGGCGCGCGTCCTCGGCCGCCAACTCGGCATCCTGGCGGCCGGCGCCGCCCGGGGCGCCGGGGCGCGGACGCGCGCCGCCGCGTCCGGTACCGGCCCGCTCCTGCGCGGTCTGTCGGAGCGCCTGCGCCGGCCCCGGCCCAGCCGCTTGGCGACGGGCGCGAGCGAAGCGGGCGAGGCGACGCGCGTCCCACGCCGCGGCTGGCGCGGGCGCATCGCCGGCAGTCCCCTCCTGGTGGCGCTCCTCGCTCTCGTGGCGCCACCGGTCCTCGCCCTGACGGGCCTCGTCGTCACGAGTTTTCTCACCCTGCCGCCCCTCGGCGGCGCGGCCCTCGACCCGGGGCAGCGGGCGCTCACCGTCGAGGCCGACGACGGGCGCGTCTTCGCGACCCGCGGCGCCTTCCGCGGGCAGCTCCTGACCGCGCCCGACCTGCCGCCGCACCTCGCCCAGGCGATCATCGCCATCGAGGACCGCCGCTTCTACAGCCATTGGGGCGTCGACCTGCGCGGACTCTTCCGCGCGGCCTGGCGCAACGCCGTCGGCGGCGGCGTGCGCGAGGGCGGCTCGACCATCACCCAGCAATATGTCCGACTGACCTCGCTGACCCAGGAGAAGACCCTGCGCCGCAAGGTCCAGGAGGCGTTCCTCGCTCTGCGCGTCGAGAGCGAGATGTCGAAGGACCAGATCCTGCTCGGCTATCTCAACACCGCCTATTTCGGGGCCGGCGCCTATGGGGTCGATGCGGCGGCCCGGCGCTACTTCGGCAAGCCCGCCAAGGCCCTGACGCTGCCCGAGGCGGCGATGCTGGCGGGCCTCGTGCGCGCGCCCTCGCAGCTTGCCCCGACCCGCAATTTCGGCGGCGCCAAGGAGCGTGCGGACGTCGTCCTGCAGACGATGGTCGAGACCGGCGCGATCACGGCGGAGGCCGCCGACAAGGCCCGCGCCCAGACGATCACGCTTCGCACGCCGCCCGAGACACCGCCCGGCACCAACTACTTCCTCGACATGGTGGCGGGCGACGCCAAGCGGCTCGCCGACACGCAAGGCGACGTGACCGTGCGCACGACGCTCAACCTCGACCTGCAGAGCCTCGCCGAGGGCGTCGTCGCCCGACGCCTTGATGCGGAGGGCACGAAGAAGAAGGCCGGTCAGGCCGCTCTCGTGGCGCTCTCGAAGGACGGCGCGATCCTCGCTCTGGTTGGCGGGCGCGACTACGAGGACAGCCAGTTCAACCGCGCGACGCAGGCCAAGCGCCAAGCGGGCTCGCTGTTCAAGCTGTTCGTCTACCTTACGGCCTACCAGAAGGGCTACACGCCGGAGAGCGTTCTCGTCGATCGCCCCGTCCAGATCGGCGATTGGGAACCGCAGAACTCGAACAACCGCTTCCGCGGCGCGGTGCCCCTTTCGACGGCCTTCGCCCTCTCGATCAACACCATCGCGGCGCAACTCGCCGACGAGGTCGGCGTGCCGGCGGTGATCGAGACGGCCCGCAGCCTCGGGGTCACGTCGGAGCTGCCGAACGTGCCGAGCCTGGCGCTCGGCTCGGCCGAGGTGACGCTCCTCGAGATGACCCGCGCCTATGCGGGGGTGCTCGCCAACCGCATGCCGCTCGAGGCCTACGGCGTCCACGCGATCCGGGGCGGAGCGCCCCAGCCGCTCTACGTCCATCCCGACCCCAAGGCGGGAGCGGCGCTGCCCGGCGACACCCGGGCGATGATGCTCGACTCGCTCCAGGCGGTGGTCGACGGCGGCACCGGCAAGGCGGCGCGGGTCTCCGGAATCCCGGTCGGCGGCAAGACTGGCACGACGCAGGAATATCGTGACGCGTGGTTCGTCGGGGTGACGCCCGATCTCGTGGTCGGAATCTGGGTCGGCAACGACGACAACAGCGCCATGAACCGGGTCAGCGGCGGCGATATGCCGGCCGCGATCTTCCGGGACTTCGTTCAGCGCGCCGCCGCCCAGATGGCGAAGGGCCGCGCCAAGCGCCCCTCCGCGGCGCGGGCCGAGCCCGCCCCGGCGGCGCCGGTCGCAGCATCTCCGGCGGCGGAGCTGCGCGGCGTGCCCGAGGTGATCGATACCGGCACCCTCGCCTTCCGGGGCCGGGTGGTACGGCTTCTCGGCGTCGAGGGCGAGGGCGGCGCGCTCGCCCGACAGCTCGCCCGTTATCTTCGCCGCCGCGAGGTCACCTGCGGACCCGGTGCCGAGGCACAACCAAGCAGCGCCGCGCTTCGCTGCCGGATCGACGGAGACGACCTCGCCGCCCTGATCCTGGCGGCCGGGGGCGCTCGCGCCAGCGACGACGCGCCCTCCGACCTCCTTTCCGCCGAGGAGCAGGCCCGCTCCGAGCGGGTCGGCCTGTGGCGGCGCGAGCGCTGAGCGAACCGGTCAGGCCGCCCGCACCTCGTTGAGGAAGCGCCGGACCTCGGCGCCAAGATGGTCGGCCTGCACGGTGAGGCCCGAGGCGGAGGCGAGCACGCGGCCCGCCGCCTCGCCGGTCTCGCCCGCCGCCCCCGCGACGCGGGTGACGGTGCGGGTGACCTCGTCGGTGCCGGCGGCCGCCTGCCCGACATTGCGCACGATCTCCTGCGTCGCCGAGCTCTGCTCCTCCACGGCCGCCGCGATGGCGCCGGTCATGGCGTTCATCTCGCCGACCCGCCCGGCGATCGAGCGGATCGCCGTCACCGCCTGATCCGTGGCGCCCTGGATCTCGCCGATCTGGCGCGAGATCTCGTCGGTGGCGCGCGCGGTCTGCGAGGCAAGTTCCTTCACCTCGGCGGCCACGACGGCGAAGCCCCGCCCCGCCTCGCCGGCGCGAGCCGCCTCGATCGTCGCGTTCAGCGCCAGGAGGTTGGTCTGACCCGCGATGCTGGAGATGAGGTTGACGACGTCGCCGATCCGGGTTGCGCCCGCACTCAGGGCCTCGACCAGCCCGGCGGTCGTTCCCGCTTCCGCAGCGGCCGCAGCGGCCAGGCTCGCGGAGCCCTGGACCTGACGGCCGATCTCGTGGACGGAGCTGCCGAGTTCCTCCGCCGCGGCGGCGACCATCGAGACGTTGGCGGCGGCCTCCTCGGCGGCGGCGGCGGCACCGGTCGACTGGTCGGCGGTGCAGGCCGCGTTCGCGCTCATCGCGTGGGCGGTCCCCGGAAGATCGTTCGCGGCCGTCGAGACCGCCTGCACGATGCCGCCGACCGCCCGCTCGAACCCGTCCGCGAGGTCGCGCATCGCCGCCTGCCGCTGCGCCTCGGCACCGGCGCGGGCGAGCGCGGCCTCATCCTCCAGGGCCCTGGCGCGGATGAGGCCGTCCTTGAACACCTGCACGGCGTCGGCCATCGCGCCGATCTCGTCCTTGCGCCCGAGGCCGGGCACGGCGGCGGCGAGGTCGCCGCCCGCGAGCCGGCCCATCGCCCCGTTCATGCCGCGGATCGGCCGGCTGATCCCAAGGTGCAGCAGAATGAGCGATCCCAGGGCGGCGGCGATCATCACGGCCAGACCGAAGCCGGTCGCGAAGCGCGAGGACGATGCGGCCGCCAGCGCCGCCGCGCTGCGCTCGCCGAGGAGGGAACGCTCGGCCGCCATCAGCTCGCCCGCAATGGCGCGCAGAGCGTCCATCGCGGACTTGCCCGCGCCGGACGCCTCGATCCGCCGCGCCTCGTCCCGGGTCTCGGAATTGCGCATCAGGGCGATCTCACGCTCGGCGACCTCCCGCCAGCGCTGCGCCTGAGCCTCGAGGTTCGAGAGGCGCTTCTGCTGAGCGGGATTGTCCGCCGTCATCCGCCGTGCCGTCGCTGCGGCCTCCGTGAAGCTGCTCACGCCCTCGCGGTACGGAGCCAGGAACGTCTCGTCGGCGGAGATGAGATAGCCGCGCAAGCCCGTCTCCTGGTTGATCATCGCGCCGACCGCGTCGTCGACCTGGCTGATCACCGCATGGGTGTGGGCGGTCCAATGGTTGGTGTTCTCGATCGTGCCGAGGTTGCGCAGCGACACGAAGGAGATGCACAGCCCCACGACGAGAAGGACGGCAAGCGTCGCTCCGATCTTGGCGGCGATGGACAGGTTGGCAAGGCGCGACGACATCGAGATCCCGCAAAAGTTGTCGGGGATGTCGCTGGTCAACGTCCCCGCGTGAAAGCTTCGGGATACTGAGGTGAAAATAATAATGATGATTTAATCGCCATATTTGAGCAAATTTCGTTCTTTTATACTTTCAAATGGCTGGTTTTGGTCAATTTTTGCTGCCGACCTACACCTCGACAGCGCGGGAAAGCACCTGCCAGGTCCCGCGCAATCCCCCGAGCCGATCAGCGGAAGGGCGGCTCATCGAAGCTGCGCAGCTTTCGCGAGTGCAGGCCCGCGCGGTCGGCGCGGAGGGCGTCGAGGGCGGCGAGGCCGATCAGCAGGTGCTCGGCCACTGCCCGCTCGTAGAAGGCGTTGGCGGCGCCCGGCAGCTTGATCTCGCCGTGAAGCGGCTTGTCGGAGACGCAGAGCAGCGTGCCGTAGGGGACGCGCAGGCGATATCCCTGGGCGGCTATGGTGCCGCTCTCCATGTCGACGCCAATCGCGCGGGACAGGTTGATGCGCCGCCGCTCCTGCGAAAAGCGCAACTCCCAATTGCGGTCGTCGTAGGTGACGACGGTGCCGGTGCGCAGGCGGCTCTTCAGCGTCTCGGCCTGCTCGCCGGTCACCTTTCCGGCGGCGGCCTGAAGCGCCAGCTGCACCTCGGCGAGCGCCGGAACCGGCACGTCCGGGGGCACCAGCTCATCGAGGATGCGGTCGCGGCGCAGGTAGCCGTGGGCAAGGACGTAGTCGCCGATGCGTTGCGACTGGCGCAGTCCCCCGCAATGCCCAACCATCAGCCAGCAATGGGGCCGCAGCACCGCGAGATGGTCGGTGATCGTCTTGGCGTTCGAGGGGCCGACCCCGATGTTGACGAGCGTGGTGCCCTCCATCGACCCGTCCGGTCGCCGGGCGACGAGGTGGTAGGCCGGCATCTGGAAGCGGTGCCAGGGTGAGGCGGCGACGATCGCGGCCGGGTCGGCGCCGGCCGCCTCGGCACGGCTCACCGTGATGCCGCCCGGCAGGATCATCTGCTCCAAGCCGTCCTCGCCCGCGGCCAAGCGGTCCAGGCCGTGGCGCACGAAGCGGTCGACGTAGCGGTGGTAGTTTGTCAGCAGGATCCAGGGCTGCACGTGGCGCCAGTCGCAGCCCGTGTAGTGCACGAGCCGGCGCAGGGAGTAGTCGACGCGGATCGCGTCGAAGAGGGCGAGCGGGCGCGGCGCGTCCGGGAGCTGCTGCCATGTCCCGTCCGCGATCTCGTCGCCGACGACGGAGAGGAGCGGGACGGGGAAGTAGGTCGCGAGTTCGGCCGGCCCGATCCCGCCGCGCGTCAGGTCGGCTCCGGGCTCCAAGACGTAGGGGTACGGGATCTCCTGACCGCTGAGCCCGACCTCCAGGCTGACGCCGTAATCCTCGACGAGCGGCTGGAGCTGCGCCATCAGGTAAGTGCGGAAGTGGTCGGGCTGGGTCACGGTTGTGGCGTAGGTACCCGGCACCTGGAGCTTCGCCGTCGCCCGGCTGATCCGCGGCACGGGCCCGGACGGCCGGTAGGTGACGCGCAGTTCCGGGTAGCGGAAGCGGAGCCGCTCGGCGGCATCCGGCGGCGTTCCGCCGTCGAGGAAGCGGTCGAGCGCTGCCCGCAGGGCGCCGGTCGCTCCGGCATGGAGCGCGACGAGCCGGTCGATCGCCGCAGAAGGGTCGGGCACCGATTCCATCGGTCGCAACTCGTCGTCGATCACGCGGCGGCCTCCGTACACGATGGGAATCCCGCCTCCGGCTCTACACCGCCGGGCGTCCCGGCGCGACGCCCCGCCGTGGTCGACGCTTGCACCGGAGGTCGGGCTGCCCGAAAGCGGGGGATCGGCACGAACGGGGACGGTCGGCATGAGCGAGGTGGACGGCGCATCGGCGGAGGACGGGTTCGAGCGCCGGCCCGGCGAGGAGTGGACCGCGCTTCCGACCGAGTTCGATGCCGGCCTGTACTTCATCGGCCGGATCTCGACGCCCTGGACCCGCCGCTCCGAGTGCCCGAAGAACGGACGCCAGACGAACGCAGTCTGCACCGTGCGGGTCGACCCGGCCTTCGTGCCGGCCCTCCAGAACGTCGAGGGCGCGAGCCACCTGATCCTGCTCTACTGGATGGACAGGGCCGCGCGGAACCTCGTGCGGCAGCGGCCGCGCCACGCCGACGGAAGCCGGGGCACTTTCTCGCTGCGCTCGCCCGCCCGGCCGAACCCGGTCGCCCTCTCTGTCGTCGAGCTCATCCGGCGCGACGGGGATACGCTTGTGGTGCAGGGCCTCGACTGTCTCGACGGGACGCCGCTCCTCGACATCAAGCCCTACTACGCCAGCACCGATTCGCGGCCCGAGGCCACGGTGGAGCGGTCGGGACGCTGAGCACGTCCGGCCCGGCAATCTCCGCCCGCCGAGGCCACCCAAATTGACACTTTTTGCGGGATGCCCCCGCTGTGCCCGGAATGTCGCAGCGCTATGAACAAAATGTGCTCTAGCCCGTCTTATTCACCGGGCAGTGGCTTGCGGCGTGTTTTGGGCTGATGGCGCGCGGGATCGGGCGTCTGTTCTGACGCGTGTGGACCTGGATCGTTCTGTCAGCACTGGAGGGACGGGAGCGGGTTTGTGGGCATCACGGCCCCTTGGTTTAGCCAGGTGCTGGGCGAGCGTGTCCGCGAGATGGCTCAGTAGGTCGCCTCAGGACAGGCGGCGGCGAAGGCGAGGCGAACCCGGCTGGCGGTCTCGCGGATGCGGGCGCCAAGCTTCAGGAGGCGCAGCCGGAGCGTGGCGAACTCGGCCGTGGCGAGGCGGTGCGCCTTCGGATGGCCTCACGCACGCTCAGCATCAGCCAGTAGGCCGCCGTGTGCAGGACGAGCCGCATCTGGTTGGCGGCGGATGCCGGCACGAGGTACGGTCGGAGGCGAGCTGGCTCTTGTGCAAGCTTGATCAGGTTCTCGGCCTGTCCGCGGCACAGTACAGGTCGGCATAGAGCCATTCCGGCGTGCCGGTCGTGATGTTGTGACGACATAGCGGATGTCGAGGCCGAGCCGGGTCGCCTCGATACGGGCGGCGACGCGCCGCTCTTGCCGCCAGGATTTGCCGCGTGCGTGGTCTCGCAAAGCCCCGCACCGCATCCTCGTTGTCGATGGCTCGCACAACTCTGATGTGATCGGCCGTCTGTTCCACCTTGGCCGCCAGCGCTTTGGTGCCGGTCAACCGAAGACGTAAGCGACGCGGTTGTCCTCGCACCAGTCCATTGCCTCGGGCCGGCCGTAGTGGCCGTCGCCCCGGATGGTGATCGCGGTGTTGGGCCAGTGGCGGCGGATCGCCCGGACGAGGCGGCGCAGATGTCCACGCACTTCGCGGCCCGAGGGCGTCTTGCCCGGCCGCAGGATCATCGCGACCGGCGGCTGGTGCGGTGTCGTAGACGTGGATCGGCAGAAAGCAGCGCCATCGTGATGGGCGTTGAACAGCGACAGTTGCTGCTGGCCGTGCACCACGTCGCACGTGTCGTCGATGTCCAGGGTGACGGCGTCGGGCGGGACGGGGTAGCTGGCGCAGTAGAGGTCGACAGCACCCGCCCGAGCCGGATGAGGTCGCGCAGACCCGGCGTGTTCTCCAGCCGCGAGACGGTGGGCTGGCTCATCAGGTCGTGCCCGCTCTCGGGCAGGCGGCCGCAGGCGAGCTTGAAGGCGGGGTCGGCGCGCAGGTGGTCGAGGTCGTCCGATCCTCATACCCGCAGGCAATCGCCAGGATGCGCGCCAGCAGGATCTCGGGCAACGGATGCAGAACCCGGCTGGGGTCACGACGGTCCGGGATCACAGCAGCGAGCTTGTCGGCAATGTCCAACCGCCGGGCGGCCTGGGCGAGCAGCAGGACGCCGCCATCCGAGGTCAGGCGTCCGCCATCGAAGGCGGCTGTGAGCTTCTTGCCCCGAACGGATGGAAACGCGAACGGGAGACACGTAGGATCGGACATGGCGGCGTGGCAGGCTCGGTGCGATCTGAAGGCTTGGCGTCAGCACCCAATCCCTAAGCTACATCAATGCTTTATGCTACGCTCGCCACCCCAGATCCACCGTCCTCGTGAATAAGACGGGCTAATATGTTCTGATCAGGATGAATCCGACGCTGCGGCGTGCGGCCGCGAGGGCATCGATGGGTCGAACGACGAAGGCATTGCGCGAGGCCGGGAGCGCCGCGGTCCGGCACGAGACGATCGATCCGGATATCTACGTGCCGGCCCTGCTGACGACCCTCTCGAACAACCTGACGCGGAGCGCCTCGACCTTCTACCGGCGGCATTTCGGGGTCGGCATCACCGACTGGCGGATCATGTACCGGCTCGCCTCCGAGCCCTGGGTGACGGCGCACCACATCTGCAACGCGGCCCAGCTCGACAAGGGCGTGGTGAGCCGGAGCCTCGCCTGGATGGAGAAGCGCGGGCTGGTGCTGGTGCGCGGCGACGAGACCGACGCGCGCCGCCGCCTCGTCGCCCTGTCGCCCGCGGGCCACGACCTGCACGACCGGATCACGGTGGTGGCGCTGGAGCGCGAGCGCAATTTCCTCGCGACGCTGACGACCGAGGAGACCGACGCTGCCATCCACCTCCTGCGCAAGCTGATCGGAAACCTGCGGGCCTTCCAGAAGCCGGTGGCGATCCCGCCGCCCCGGGACGTCCCCGCCGCTACGACGGTCGAGGCGGCGGGCGAGGTCCTCGCCGCCGCGGTCAGGCCGCGCGCCCGCGCGGCGGCGCCTTGATCCGGTACCAGCCGACATAGAGGGCCGGCAGGAAGAACAGGGTCAGGAAGGTGGCGGCGATGATGCCGCCGATCATGGCGTAGGCCATCGGGCCCCAGAACACCTCGCGGGCGATCGGGATCATGCCGAGGCTGGCGGCCGCCGCGGTGAGCAGGATCGGCCTCATGCGGTGGCGGGTCGCCTCGACCACGGCGTCCCAGGGCCCGAGCCCCTCCGCCTCGCATTCCTCGATCTGAGCGATCAGGATCACGGCATTGCGGATGATGATCCCGATCAAGGCCAGAATCCCGAGAATCGCCACGAATCCCATGGGCTTACCCGAGCTGAGGAGCGCCGCGACGACGCCGATGATCCCCAGCGGCGCGACGCTGGAGACGAGGAACAGCTTCTGCACGCTCTGGAGCTGGATCATCAGGAAGACCGCCATCGTCAGCAGCATGACCGGCACCACCGCCGCGATCGGCCCCTGGCCCTTGGCGGCCTCCTCGACGGCGCCGCCGGTCGCCAGCGTGTAGCCCTCGGGCAGCGCGCGCGCGTAGGCATCGATCTCGGCCTGGAGATCCGCCACGATGGTCGGCGGCTGCGTCGCGTCGATGATCGGCGCCTTGACGGTGAGCGTCGGCACCCGGTCGCGGCGCCAGACGATCGGCTGTTCGAGGTCGTAGTCGATCTTCGCGAAGGCGAGGAGCGGCACCACGGCGCCGTTCGAGAGCGTGACCTGCAGGCTCTGGAGCGTATCGAGGGAGGTGCGCTCGATGGTGCGGGCGCGGCCCACGACGTTCACGAGGTAGATCGAGTCGCGCACCTGCGTGATCGCGGAGCCGCCGACGACGCTGTTGAGGATCGAGGCGATGTCCTGGCTGGTCACGCCGAGCTGGCGGGCCTTGTCCTGCAGGATCTCGACGCGCAGCACCTTGCCGGGCTCGTTCCAGTCGAAGGTCGGCACGCCGACATGGGGTTTCGCGCGACGATGTCGGCGAGCTTCAGGGCGTTCTCGCGCACCACCTGCAGGTCCGGCCCGCTGAGCCGGTACTGGATCGGCCGGCCGACCGGGGGGCCGAGGGAGAGCGGGTTCACGAAGACGTCGGTGCCGACGAAGTCGCGCTTCCCGAACGCGTCCAGGCGGGCGATCACCCGGTCGCGGGCCTCGAGCGACTTCGTGACGATCACGATCTGCCCGAAGAAGGCGTTGGCGAGCTGCTGGTCGAGGGGCAGGTAGAAGCGCACGGCGCCCTGGCCGACATAGGACGACCAGCGCTCGATGTCGGGGTCGCCCTTCAGCGCCGCCTCGAAGCGGTCCATCTGGGCCTTCGTCTCGGTGATGGTCGCGTTCTGCGGCAGCGTCATGTCGACGAGGAGCTCGGCCCGGTCGGAGGCGGGGAAGAATTGCTGCTGCACCTTCGTCATGCCGGCGATCGCGAGCCCCATCATCGCGACGCAGGCGAGCACCGTGGTCCAGCGGAAGCGCATCGCGACCCGGAGCACGCGGAGGAACAGGCGGGTCAGCCGGCCGCCCTCGTGGGAATGCGCCTTCATCGTCTTGGGCAGCAGCGCCACGCCGATGAGGGGCGCGAACAGCACCGCCACCACCCAGGAGACGAGGAGCGAGGCCGCGATCACCACGAAGAGCGAGTAGGTGTACTCGCCGGCCGCCGAGCCGTTGAAGCCGATCGGCAGGAAGCCCGCCACCGTCACCAGGGTGCCGGTGAGCATCGGGAAGGCGGTCGAGGTGTAGGCGTAGGTCGCAGCCTTCTTCAGCGAGTCGCCGAGTTCGAGGCGGGCGACCATCATCTCCACGGTGATCATCGCGTCATCGACGAGAAGTCCCAGCGCGATGATCAGGGCGCCGAGGGAGATGCGCTGCAGCGTCACCCCCATGATCTGCATGATCACGAAGACGATGGCGAGGACCAGCGGGATCGAGATCGCGACGACGAGCCCCGCCCGCAGCCCGAGGCTGATGAAGCTGACGACGAGGACGATGACGACGGCCTCGACCAGCGCCTGGGTGAAGCCGCCGACCGCCTCCTCCACGATTCTGGGCTGGTCCGAGACGAGGTGGATGCCGACCCCGATCGGGAGCTTGGCCTCGATCTGACGCATGCGCGCGCTCAGATCCTCGCCGAAATGCAGGAGGTTGGCGTTCGGCCGCATGGCGATGGCGAGCCCGATCGCCGGCTTGCCGTCGACCCGGAACAGGGCGGCCGGCGGGTCCTCGTAGCCGCGGCTGATCTCGGCGACGTCCGAGAGGCGGAAGAAGCGGTCGTTGAAGCGCAGGTTGATGTCGCGCAGCGAATCCTCGGAGGCGAACTGGCCGCTCACCCGCACCGAGACCCGCTCCGGACCGGCCTGGACGACGCCGGACGGCGAGATCGCGTTCTGGCTCTGCAGGGTCTTGATCAGCGACTGGATGTCGATGCCGTAGCCGGCGAGCTTGCGGGTCGAGAAGTCGAGGTAAATCGTCTCCTTCTGGCTGCCGAGCAGCAGCGTCTTGCCGATGTTCGGGACCTTCAGGATCTCGGTGCGCACGCCCTCGACGTAGTCGCGCAGCTGCCGGTGGGTCAGCCCGTCGGCGGTGAAGCCGTAGACGTTGCCGTAGACGTCGCCGAACTCGTCGTTGAAGAACGGGCCCTGCACCCCTTGCGGGAAGGTGTTCTGGATGTCCCCGAGGCGCTTACGCACCTGGTAGAAGGCGGGCTGGATCTCCCCCGGCTTTGTCGTATCGCGCAGGTTGACGAACACGGTCGCCTGGCCCGGCGTCGTGTAGCTCCGCACGTAGTCGAGGGCGTTGATCTGCTGGAGCTCCTTCTCGATCCGGTCGGTGACCTGCTCCAGCGTGTCCTTGATGGTGGCGCCCGGCCAGTTCGCCTGGACGACCATGGTCTTGATGGCGAAGGGCGGGTCCTCCTCGCGGCCGAGGCCCCGGTAGGCGATGGTGCCGGCGACCAGGCACACGGCCATCAGGAACCAGACGAAGGAGCGGTGCCCGAGCGCCCAGTCCGAGAGGTTGAAGCCCCCAGTGCGCACCTCGCCGCTTGTGTCGTTCGGTGCGTGCATCACAGGGGCTCTTCCGAGAGCCGGATCGTCTGGCCCTCCTGCAGGGAATGGACGCCGGCGACGACGACGCGCTCGTTCGGGTTCAGGCCGCCGCTCACCGTGACGCGCTCGGGGCCGCGCTCGGCCAGGGCGACGTCGCGGCGGGCCACGGCATTGCCGGCGGCGTTCACGATCCAGACCGAGTCGCGCCCGTTCTCCGTCAGGATGGCGGTGGCGGGCAGCGGGAAGCGGGGCGCGACCGGCCGCGACAGGGAGACCGTGATGGTCGCGCCGAGGCGGAAGGCGGAAGGCGGGTTCTCCAGGCTCATACGGATGCGCCGGGTGCGGGTCGACTGGTCGGCGAAGGGCGAGACCTCGCGGACCCGGCCCGCCGCCGTGACTTCGGGCGCGCTCTGGAGCGAGACCGTGAAGCGCCCGTCCTTGGGCATCGCGCCGGCCAGATCCTCGGGGATGTCGACGACGGCCTCGCGCTCCTCGGGGCGGGCCACGGTCACGACCGCCTGGCCGGCGCTCAGGACCTGCCCGACCTCGGCGCTGCGCTGCGTCACCACCCCGTCGAAATCCGCCTTCAGCTCGGTGTAGCCGATCTGGTCCTGCGCCTTCTGCAGGCTCGACTGGGCCTGGGCGAGGCGGGCCTGGGCGGTGTCGCGGTTGGCCACGGCGCCGTCGAGCTGGGCCTGGGTGACGTTGGCGCCCTCCATCAGGCGGCGGGTGCGCGCCTCGGTGGCCGCGGCATTCTCGGCCTGCGCCCTGGCATCGGCGACATCGGCCTCGGCCCGCACCAGGGCGAAGCGCGGCACCACGGGATCGAGGGCGGCCAAGCGCTGGCCCTTCGTCACGATGTCGCCGACCGTGACGTCGCGGGCGACCACCCGGCCGCCGATCTGGAAGCCGAGCTGCGACTGGTAGCGCGGCTCCACCGTGCCGGCGAAGGGGCCGAAGACGACCCGGTCGACGGGCTTGGCGAGGGTGTAGAGCACCGGCCGTACCGGCGGCGCCTCGGCCTTCTCCTGTGCCGGCTGGCAGGCGGCGAGGAGGAGGGGCATGGCGAGGAGACAGGCGCGCCCTGCCCCCTCTCCCGTTCGGGAGAGGGTTGGGGTGAGGGGTGCGACCTCTCCGGATACGGCCGATCCCTCACCCGGTCCGCGTGCCGCGGACTCAGGCCTTCCCGAACGGGAGAGGTGGGCGGATCGCATCCCCGTCGCGCTCATCGGCCGCCCTCCCCGCTCGCCGCCACCGTCACGGTCTGGCCCGGACGCAGGAACTGGATGCCCGCCGTGACGACCTGCTCGCCCGGCTCCACGCCGGCGGCGAGCGCGATCGTGTCGGCGCCGTAGCGCTCGACCGTGACGTTGCGCGGGGACACCGTGCCCGTCGCCGGGTCGAGCACCCAGATCGCGGGCCGGCCCTTCCAGCGGTAGAGCGCCGACCAGGGCAGCACGATGGCCGGTTGCGGCCGGAACTTGCCCCGCCCGACCACGACCGCTCCGAGCCCCATCTGCGGCGGCGTCCGGTCGAGCCCGACCTTGACCCGCACCGTGCCGGAGGACGGATCGACGCTCGGCGCGATCTCGCGGACGCTGCCCACCGCGACGACGCCGGGGTCGGCCTGGAGCACGACCTCGACGGTCTTCGAGTCGGGCGGCGTCGCCAGCAGCGCCTCGTAGACGTTGAACACCGCATCGCGCGGCCCGTCCTGCGCGAGAATGAGCACGGACTGGCCCGCCCGCACGACCTGGCCGGTCTCCAGCGAGCGGCTGAGCACGATGCCGGCGACGCCCGCGCGCAGCTCCGTGTAGGAGAACTGCTCCTGCGCGGTGCCGAGCGCGGCCTTGGCCGAGTCGACCGCCGCCTGGGTCGTCCGGAGCTGCTGCTCGGCATTGTCGAAGGCGGGCCGGGTCGTGTAGCCGCTCGCCAGCAGCGTCTCCTGGCGCTTGAAGCTGAGCTTCGCCTGCGTGAGCTGCGCCTCCGCCGAGGTGAGCGCCGCGCGGGCGTTGTCGAGGTTCGCCCGCTGCTCCTGCGGGTCGAGGCGGGCGAGGACCTGATCGGCCTCGACATGGTCCCCCACCTCGACGAGGCGCGCGCCGACCTTGCCGTTCGTCCGGAACGAGACGTTGGTCTGCGCCTGCGCCTGCACGTCCCCGGTGATGACGATGTCGGTGGCGATCATCGAGCGCTCGGCCGCGACGACGCGCACGAATGTCTGCGCCGCGAGCGGCTTCCCGGGCTCCGTCTGGGCAGAGAGGGCGGGTGCGGCGACCGCGCCGGCCAGCAGGACGGCGCAGATGGCGAGCGGCGTTGATCGACGTCCCGTCATGGCAACATCTCGGGCGGCACCTCGGGCCAAGGCCGCGATTCGGCCTATCGCCGCGCAGCCATATCCACTACATTACCGACCGTCCAGACGGTTTTTAACAGGTCGAGGGTATGGCGAAGGCGCGCACCCGGCGGGAGGACCGGCCCGAGATCATCCTCGACGCGGCCGAGGCGCTGCTGCGCCGCTCCGGCAGCCGCACGCTGACGATCGACGCGGTGGCGGCGGAGGCGGGCCTCAGCAAGGGCGGGGTGCTGCACCATTACGCCTCGAAGGACGCGCTGGTCACGGCGCTCGCCGCCCGCAAGGTGGAGCGGCTGCGCGCCGGCATCGGCGAGCACGCCGCCGCGCTGGCGGCGTCGCGGGCCCGCATGCCGCTCGCGATGATCGGGCACGCCCGCGAGGTCTACGCCGAGGAATGTGGTTTCCCCGATTCCCTGCTGATCGCGACCGCGGAGAACGCGGAGGCCGTCGCCGGCTTCCGGAGCTTCCTCGCCGAGCGCCTGCGGGATCTCGCCGAGATCGAGGCGCGCCCGGGCGCCGGGGCCGCCTTCCTGTTCGCGATCCTCGGGCTGATGATGAGCCGGTCGCTCGGCTTCCACGAACTCGACGGTGCGGAGCTCGACCGGCTGTTCGGGGCGCTGGAGGCGCAGGCGCGGGCCCTGCCGGAGGGCTAGCATTACAGTTGCAGTTTCGTTCTGAGGTGCGCCTGTCGGGCGGCAGCTTGGTGGGCGCGCCGCCAGGCTGACCAAGCGAGCACGAGCGCGGGCTCAATGCGCCGCTGCGCCAGCCGCATCGCCACGCGCCGGATCTCCTGAATGGACCACGGCACCGGCGAGCTTGGCGATGAGCGGCGTTTTTGGGGGCGTTCCGTTGGCCAACCGGCGCACCCGCGCCAACATCGCAAAAGCCAGCATCACCAAGCTGACGTGCCGGTGCCAGCCGTGCCACGAACGGCTCTCGTTGTGGGCCAGCCCGAGCTCCGTCTTGGCGGTCTCGAACGCGTCCTCGATGGCCCAGCGTCGCCCCTCCACGGCCACCAGCGTCTGCACCGGCGTGCCGGCCGGGCACCAAGTGGTGAAGTAGGAGAAGCTCCCGTCCGACAGGCTGCGCCGCACGAGCAGGCCGCGCGTCCACACGCTCTGATCAAGAGCGGCGTCGAGCGCATCCGCCGGCAGCGTGGCCAGCGGCAGGTAGGCCCAGTCGAACAGGCGCGGTCCCTTCGTGCCAGATCCGGCCGAGAGCCGGATCCAGTCTGTCTTGGAGAGATCCTTGGCGATCTCCTCGGCGGTGCCCGCGACGTCGAGGTTTTGGTCCCAGGACCAGAACCGATGCTGACCCGTGACACCGAGCACGTAGCCCTTGTACGCACGGCGCAGCGCCAGCTCGATCTCGCCAACCCCGTAGATGCTGTCAGCCGCAACCCACGCAAACGGCACCTCTGCCTTTATCGCCCGCTCGATCATGGCCAGCGCCAGCTGCGGCTTGGTGGCAAAGGTGATGGCCTCCGGCACATGCGCCGTCCGCCTTCGAGCCGGGTCTCCGGCCCAGGCTTTGGGCAGGTACAGCTGACGATCGATGAAGGCGTGGCCCTGATCCGAGACGTAGGCGGCAAACACCCCGATCTGGCAGTTGGTGATCTTGCCAGCTGAGCCTGTGTACTGCCGGCCCACACCGCACGAGGCTCTGCCCTGCTTCAAGAAGCCGGTCTCGTCGATCACCACCACCGCGTCAGGTGAGCCGAGCGTCTCGAGGACGTAGTCACGCACCACGTCCCGCAGCGCCTCCGCGTCCCAGTGCGTGCGACCGAGGACAGCCTGCTGGCGCCAGGGGCCTGGATCACCAGCAGCTTCAGCCCGCATCCAGCCGGTCTTGCGCCGCTCACCCCCAAGCAAGCCCTCCAGGAAGGCGTTGGCGGAGGCGGCGACGCTCGGGGCGGCAAACAGCGGGCGGATGCGCTGCTTGGCCTGCCGCAGTGTCGTCGACCAGAGCTCCAGCGTGGATTCGAGCGAGGTTGAGGACATCGCGCTCTCCCATCCGAAACCACTCAGATAGGAGCCTCACCCTGCAACTGTAATGCTAGGGGAACCGTCGGTCTCCTGACGCGGAGCACCTGCCCGGAGCGTCAGCGGAGGGCGACCCGGGACGGAGATCGGATGCTATCCCCCGGCCTCGGCCGCCATCGCCTCGAAGACGAGGGCGTGGCGGGCCGCGATCGCGTCGACGTCGTGGCCGTAGCCGCCGCCGATGACCGCCACCAGCGGGATGCCCCGCGCCCGCGCCTCCCGCACGACGAGCCAGTCGCGGGCCGCGAGGCCCTCGTCCGTCAGGGCGAGGCGCCCGAGCCGGTCGTCCCGGTGCGGATCGACGCCGGCATTGTAGAAGACGAGGTCCGGCCGCAGGGCGTCGAGGAGCGGCGGCAGCCGGCCCGCGAGGATGGCGAGGTACTCGGCGTCGCTCTGGCCGTCGGCAAGGCCGATGTCGAGGTCGCCTGCGATCTTGCGGGCGGGGTAGTTCTTCTCGGCGTGGATCGAGAGGGTGAAGAGGTCCGGGCAGGCGTAGAGGCAGTCGGCGGTGCCGTCGCCCTGGTGGACGTCGCAATCGACCACGAGGGCCCGGCCGATCGCGCCCTCCCTCTGCAGGGCGCGGGCCGCCACCGCCACGTCGTTGAACACGCAGAAGCCCGCCCCTTGCGCCCGCCGCGCGTGGTGGCTGCCGCCCGCCGCGCTCCCGCGAGGCCGTGGGCCAGGGCGAGCCGCGCCGCCGCCAGCGTGCCGCCCGCCGAGGCGCGGGCGCGGCGCGTCACGCCCGGATCGATCGGCAGGCCGATCGCCTTCTCGATCTCGCGGGGCACGGCCGAGGCGAGCACGGCCTCGACATAGGCGCGGTCGTGGACGAGGCAGAGGGTCTCCGCCCCCGCCGGCTCCGGCGTCACGAAGCCCGCCGGCGCGAGGCCGCGGGCGGACAGGATCTCGGCGAGCCGGCCGTACTTGCCCATGGGGAAGCGGTGCCCGCGGGCAGGCTCGCCTGATAGGCCGGGTGATAGACGATCGGCGTCACGCCCGCCCCTCCTCCGGCGCCCGCGGGCGCTCCCTGGTTCGCGGCCTGTCATACGCCTGATACGGCCCGGCTGTTAGGGGCCCTGTTCGGATTGGGACCGGCAGGGATCGGCGCGTGCCGTCCCGTCGCGAGCCCGGAGCCGAGGAGCGAATTCATGGCGGGATTCATGGACGGCGCCTTCGCGAGCGGCATCCCGATCGCCACCCTGGCCGTCCTGGCGCTCTGCGCCCTCGTGACCCTCGTCAATCTCGCGAGCCTGATCGTCGCCGCGCACCGCATCGGCGCGGTCCGGACAGGCTCGACCATCCCGGCCGGCGCTCCCGTCTCCCTGGTGCGGCCGGTCTGCGGGCTCGAGACCTTCAGCGAGGAGATGCTGACCCGCGGCTTCCGCCTCGACTATCCCGCCTACGAGCTGATCTTCTGCGTGGCGGATGCGGGAGACCCGATCCTGCCGCTCCTGCACCGGCTCATCGCGGCCCATCCGTCCGTGCCGGCGCGGATCATCGTCGGCGACGAGCGGGTGAGCGACAACCCGAAGCTCAACAATTGCGTGCGCGGCTGGGAGGCGGCCCGCCACGAATGGGTGGTGCTCGCCGATTCGAACGTGCTGATGCCGCCGGACTACCTGCAGCGGCTGCAGGCGGCGTGGCGGCCCGACACCGGCCTCGTCTGCTCGACGCCGGTCGGCGCCCGGCCGGACAGCTTCCCGGCCGAGGTCGAGTGCGCCTTCCTCAACACCCTGCAGGCGCGCTGGCAATATGCCGGCGAGGCCCTCGGGCTCGGCTTCGCGCAGGGCAAGAGCATGCTGTGGCACCGGCCCTTCCTGGAGGCTCGCGGCGGCATCCGGGCGCTCGCCGCCGAGATCGCGGAGGACGCCGCGGCCACGAAGCTCGTGCGGGTGGCGGGACGCCGCGTCCACCTCGTCGCGGCGCCCTTCGAGCAGCCCCTCGGGCGGCGGAGCCTGCGGGAGGTGTGGGCGCGCCAGATCCGCTGGGCCCGGCTGCGGCGCGTCACCTTCCCGCTGTTCTTCGCCCCCGAGATCGGCACCGGCGCCCTCCTTCCCCTCGGGCTCGGCGCCGCCGCGGTCGAGGGCGCGCCCGCGCACCTCGCCCTCCTCGCGATGGCGGCGCTCTGGTACGGCGCCGAATTCCGGCTCGCCGCGCGCGCCGGCTGGCACCGCTCGCCGCGCCTCGTCCTCGCCTTCCTGGTGCGGGACGCGATGCTGCCGGCCCTCTGGGCCGCCGCCTGGATGCGGAGCGCGATCGTCTGGCGCGGCAACGCCATGGACATCCGCCCGAAGGCGGCGGGGGCCTTGCGCCCACGGGTCAGGGCCGCGTGAGGCCGTCCTTCCGGGCGGTCGCCGCCTGATCTACACCGCGGGTCGAGTGACACGCTTCGGACACGCGAAACGACCCGCCCATGAGAATTGCCGTCCTCGAGACCGGCCGGCCGCCGGCGCGCCTCGGCGGGCGCTATCCCGGCTACGGCGCGATGGTGCGCAGCCTCGTCGGGCCCGGCCACGATTACGAGATCGTCCGCGCCGATGCCGGGGCGCTTCCCGCGCCGGACGCGCACGCGGCCTACCTGATCACCGGCTCGCCGGCCGGCGTCTACGATCCCGATCCGTGGATCGCGGCGCTGATCGCCTTCCTGCGGGCGCTCGCGCCCGACCGGAAGGTGGTCGGGCTCTGCTTCGGCCATCAGGTGATGGCGCAGGCCTGGGGCGGGCAGGTCGTAAAGTCGGAGAGGGGCTGGGGCCTCGGGCTGCACCGCTACGCGATCGTGGAGCGAGCGCCCTTCATGGATGGCGGCGACGACGCGATCCGCGTGCCCGTGAGCCATCAGGACCAGGTCGTGGCTCGGCCGCCCGGCGCGCGGGTGCTCGCGGCCAGCGCCTTCACCCCGCACGCGGTGCTCGCCTACCGGGACCGTGCCGCCCTCTCCTTCCAGTGCCATCCGGAATTCAATCCCGACTTCGCCCGCGCGCTCACGGACGGGCACCGGGCGGGGGAGACGGATCCGGCGCTCGTCGCGGCGGCGCTCGCCTCCCTGGACGCGCCCCACGATTCCGGCCGCGTCGGCTCCTGGATCCGGCGCTTTCTCGATGAGGATTGAGGCTGCGTGGTGCGGGTAGAGGGAATCGAACCCCCACGCCTTGCGGCTGGCGATTTTGAGTCGCCCGCGTCTACCAATTCCGCCATACCCGCGACCCGCGCCTCATCGCACAAGTTCGCCCCGGCGGCCAAGGACTTTTGCGGAGACGGTGCGGCGCGCCTTCACTGGCCAGGGCCGCCCGCCTGTGCTCAAAGGTCGGCGCCTCTCCCCGACCGGACAAGGACCCGATGATCCGCGGCCTCTACGAGTGGATACTCGCGCTCGCCGGCAAGCCCTCGGCGCCCTGGGCGCTCGGCGCCGTGGCTTTCGCGGAGAGCTCGTTCTTTCCCGTCCCGCCCGACGCCATGATGGTGCCGATGGCGGTGAGCCGGCCCGACCGGGTCTGGTTCTACGCCCTCGTGGCGACGGTGGCCTCGGTGGCGGGCGGCCTCGTCGGCTACGCGATCGGGCCCTGCTGTTCGATTCCCTCGGCCAGTGGCTGATCCGGCTCTACGGGCTGCAGAACTCGGCCCATACCTTTCAGGAATCCTACGCCGAGTACGGCCACTGGGTGATCCTGCTGAAGGGCCTGACGCCGATCCCCTACAAGCTCGTCACCATCACCTCGGGCTTCGCGCATTACAGCCTGTTCTGGTTCACGGTGCTGTCGATCGTCACCCGCGGCGCGCGCTTCTTCCTGCTGGCGGGGCTTCTCGGGCGCTACGGCGTGCAGATCCGCGGCGTGCTCGACCGGCACCTGAACGCGGTCGCGGCGATCTCGGTGGCGGTGATCGTGCTCGGCTTTGTGCTGTTCAAGCTGGTGCTGTGATGCGTGCGGCCGGTCTGTCGAGCCTCCGCGTCGCCGCCCTCCTCGTGGCGCTCGGCGCGGCGCTGACCGTCGGGGGCGCCCTCGTGTTCGAGCACGGGCTCGGCTACGTGCCCTGCAAGCTCTGCCTCACCGAGCGCATCCCCTACTACGCCGCGGTGCCGCTCGCGCTCGCCGCCCTCGTCCTGCCGGCGCGCCTCGCCCGCCTCGCCCTCGGGCTCGCGGCCCTCGGCCTCCTCTACGGAGCGGGCCTCGGGATCTACCACGCGGGCGCGGAATGGGGGTTCTGGCCCGGCCCGAGCGATTGCGGCGGCGGCGCCGGCGCCAATCCCGAGGCGATGAGAGCGATTTCCTCGACCGGCTCAAGACGACGCGGGTGGTCGATTGCTCGACGGCCGCCTGGCGCTTCCTCGGGCTCTCGCTCGCCGGCTGGAACGCGCTGATCGCGGCCGCCCTCGCCTCGGTTGCCGGCGGGGCCGCCATCCGGCGCGACGCGCCCCCTCTCCGTTCGGGAGAGGGCGGGGTGAGGGGTGCGGCCTGTCCGGGTATGGCGCACCCTTCACCCAGTCCGCGTGCCGCGGACTCGACCTCTCCCGAACGGGAGAGGGGATCCGCGCCTCATCCGGGAGCCGGCCCGGCCCGAACCCGCCCTAGTTCCGGTCGTCCGGCATCGGCGGCAGCGGCGCCACGTCGATGCCCTCCTCGATGAGGGCGCGGGCCTCCTCGGGGCTCGCCTCGCCGTAGATCGGCCGCTCCGCGACCTCGCCGTAATGGATCTTGCGGGCCTCCTCGGGAAAGCGCGGGCCGACATGCTCGGCGGTGCTCTGCACGTGCTCGCGCACGGCGCGCAAGAGCGCCCTGAGCTTCTGCTCCGGCTCCGCAATCATCGGCATGGGGCTGGGCCCGGGTGCCTCCGGGAGGGGAGCCGGCACGGGCGCCGACCGCTCGCCCCGGTCCGTGCGGGCGATGCGGGGGGCCATCAGGCCCTTCTCCACCTTGCCCGATCCGCAGAGCGGGCAGCTCACGAGGCGCGCGCGGCCTGCTCGTCGAAGGAGGCGCTTGAGGGAAACCAGCTCTCGAACGTGTGGCTGGCCTCGCAGACGAGGGTGTAGCGGATCATGACGTCAGGATAACGCGCGACTCATGAACAACGCCCCACCCGCTCGACGGTGAAGGGCCGCGCGTGCTGGAGCGCCGGGATGCGGCCCCGCGCCTCGGCGACGCGCGCAAGGTCGATCTCGGCGAGGATCACGCCGGGCTCCGCCCCGTCGGCCTCGGCGATCACCCGACCCCAGGGATCGACGATGATCGAGTGGCCGTAGGTGTCGCGTCCGTCCTCGTGGCGCCCGCCCTGCGCGGCCGAGATCATGAACGAGCCGGTCTCGATGGCGCGGGCCCGGTGCAGCACGTGCCAGTGGGCTCGCCGGTCTGCTGGGTGAAGCAGGCGGGCGCCGTCAGGATGCTGGCGCCGGCCTCCGCGAGCGCCCGGAACAGGGCGGGGAAGCGGATGTCGTAGCAGATGCCGAGCCCGATCGGAGCCAGAGCCGTGTCGGCGACGATCGCGCAGGCGCCGCCCGTATAGGTGGCCGATTCACGCCAGCGCTCGCCGTTCGGCAGATCGACGTCATAGAGGTGGAGCTTGTCGTAGGCCGCGACGATCTCGCCCTGCCCGTCGATCAGGCGCGCGGTTGGCGATCTTCTCGCCGTTGCGGATCGCCAGCGAGCGATCTGCACCACGGCGCCGGTCTCGCGGGCAACGTCGCGGAGCGCGGCGAGCGTCGGATCGTCCTCTGCGCACGCACCCCTCGAAATCGCCGTGCGGCTGCGCTCGACCAGCGAGGTCATTTCCGGCGTCTGAACGTAGTGTGCGCCGGCCGCCACCGCCTCGCGGACGCCCGCACCGCCGCGTCGCGGTTGGCCAGGGGCTCGCGGCCCGAGCGCATCTGCACGCAGGCGGCGATGAAGCGGCCCTCAGGCACCGGCGACCCCGACTTCGGCACCCTTCAGGAGCGGGTCGAGCTTGCCGGCGCGGGAGGGCGTAGAGGTCGTCGCAGCCGCCGACGTGCTGTTCGCCGACGAAGATCTGCGGCACGCTGGTGCGTCCGCCCGCCCGCTGCACCATCGCGGCCCGGGCCCCTTGCGT